>NZ_JBSXOI010000075.1:0-334579 GCF_056859395.1 Marinobacter sp. L-80 | reverse complement strand
GTGATCAACCGTTTTGCCTGACGACCATAGCGGTCTGGAACCACCTGATCCCATCCCGAACTCAGAAGTGAAACAGACCAGCGCCGATGGTAGTGTGGCGTTGCCCATGTGAGAGTAGGTCATCGTCAGGCTCCTAATACCGAAAACCCCAGCATCCTCGATGCTGGGGTTTTTTATTGCCTGAAATTCACGGCCTCACTCACGGCAGGCCGGTGATATACTCTCCCCATAACGAACGACATCTCAGAATGGAGCCTGCCAATGCCTGCCACTGATCACCTGGTTATTTTCGATACAACGCTCCGTGATGGCGAGCAAAGCCCCGGTGCCACCATGAACAAAGCCGAGAAGCTCCGCATTGCGAAAGCGCTGGAAAAGCTCCGGGTGGATGTTATTGAGGCAGGATTCGCGATTGCCAGCCAGGGCGATTTCGAGGCGGTGAAAGCGATCGCCGAGTCCATCAAGGACTCAACGATCTGCAGTCTAGCCCGGGCGCTCGACAAGGATATCGATCGCGCGGCAGAAGCTATCCGGCCGGCACAGCGCGGGCGTATTCATACGTTTATAGCCACGTCGCCCATTCACATGAAGCACAAGCTGCAGATGCAGCCGGATGAGGTGATTGAGCAGGCGGTTCGCTCAGTGAAACGCGCGCGGAGTCATGTCGACGACGTCGAATTCTCCTGCGAGGACGCCGGACGTTCCGAACTGGACTTCCTCTGCCGGATCATCGAGGCCGCCATCGATGCCGGTGCCAGCACGATCAATATCCCGGATACGGTCGGTTATGCCATTCCCGAGCAGTTCGGTGAAACCATCCGTCAGTTGTTGAACCGGATTCCAAACGCGGACAAAGCTATTTTTTCAGTGCATTGCCACAACGACCTGGGTCTGGCTGTGTCGAACTCCCTGGCGGCGGTTTCCCAGGGAGCCCGTCAGGTAGAGTGCACCATCAATGGGCTGGGTGAGCGGGCCGGTAACGCGGCGCTCGAAGAAATTGTCATGGCGGTTCGTACCCGCCAGGATCTGTTCCATATCGATACCCGCATTGATGCCCAGCACATCGTGCCGGCGTCTCGTCTTGTTTCTACAATCACCGGTTTTCCGGTACAGCCCAACAAGGCTATCGTCGGCGCCAATGCCTTTGCCCATGAATCCGGGATACACCAGGATGGGGTTCTGAAGCACCGGGAGACTTATGAGATCATGCGGGCGCAGGACGTTGGTTGGCATACCAACAGCCTCGTCCTGGGCAAACACTCCGGTCGGAACGCCTTCCGTACCCGTTTGCTGGAGCTCGGAATTCAGTTTGAGACCGAGACGGAGCTGAATGAGGCCTTTACACGGTTCAAGGCGCTGGCAGATCTGAAACATGAGATTTTCGATGAGGATCTTCAGGCGATTGCCACCGATACCCGGCAGAAAGAGGAAGACGGCCGTTATGGCCTGGTCTGTATGCAGGTCTGCTCGGAGACCGGAGTCGTACCCAAAGCCAATCTCACGCTGAGCGTAGACGGCAAAGAGCACAAGGTTGAAGCCGAGGGCAGCGGGCCGGTCGATGCCACGTTCAAGGCAATCGAATCTCTGGTGGATTCCGGCTGCAATCTCCAGCTGTATTCCGTAAACAACATTACCAGCGGCACCGATGCCCAGGGCGAGGTGACGGTACGCCTGGAGCGCGGTGGCCGCATCGTTAACGGCGTGGGTGCTGATACTGATATCATCATCGCGTCCGCCAAGGCTTACATTGAGGCCCTGAACCTGATCAGCAAGGGCGGAATTCGACAGCATCCCCAGGTCGCGGATGTGTGAGAATGGTTATTCGGTGAGTCGCGACAGGCGAAGGTAATGGTTGGATCGGAAGCAGAGCGTCAGTTTTATCTGGGAGCAGCGGGGATACGCATGTGGTATGCCCGGCAACCGTTGCCCGGCGCGGCGCCAAGCCCGGATTTTGAGTTTCCCGAGGAGAGTCAGGTTCCGGAGCCAATGCCTGGAACTTCTGAAACCATACCCAGTCCGGTAAGAGATGCCGGTCGCCCTGCGCCGCGTAAACCGACGGGCCCAGATAGAACTGAAGGCGTGGCCCGAATAGCGGATCTTCAGGCCTTGATGGAAGGTGAGGCTGTCGCGCCAGGCAACGCCTCCCGACAGCCTCCCCAATCGCCTGCCGTGTCGGATGACGCTGCGAACTCTCCGGAGCCCGCAGCGCCAGAGGACATGTCAGAGCAGCCTGCCGGGATTCCCTCTGAAAACGTTAACGTCATGATCTGGGCGGGAACCAGGGCGGTACTGATCGGAGGTATGTCTGCGGATGCCAGCAGTCGACTGCAGGAAACCCTCGCACTGAATATTCTCAAGAGCCTTGGTGAGGAGCAGCCTCAAGTGCTCGGGCAAGTCTCCTGGCCTATCTTCAACAATCTGTTGGTGCCCGGGAACTCCGGCCATGACTTTGTTGAGGTGATGCGCAGTGTTCTGTCGGGCCTGGAACGTCAGCAGGTTGTCGTCTTGCAGGGTGGAGAGGATGCAGAAAAAAGCTGGCTGAGCGAAGCCCTTGGACACGACGCAGCAGTCCGGTTTCCGCACACCCTTGCTGAGATTGCCGGCAACCCGACATTGAAGCGCTCCCTGTGGCAACAGATACGGCCTCTGGTCGCCCGTTAATGCCTTATCCGGAAACCTACCAAAAAGTTCTTGATGCCGATCTTATTGTGCGCCCCCTGGTGCCCGAGGATGTCCCGGATGTGCTCGATATAGAGCGCCAGGGTTATTCGCACCCCTGGAGCGAATCGGTGTTTCTGGATTGTTTCAAGGACAACTACCGGCTCTGGGGTGCCTGCCATGGGGGCAAACTCACCGCGTACGCTGTCGTGGCCTACATGGTTGATGAAGCGCATTTGCTGAATATCTGCGTCCACCCGAGAGCCCGCGGTGAGGGGGTGGGGCGCTATCTTCTGAGGCATGTTCTGGCAACCGCAGCTCATGAAGGTATGGCTCAGCTGTTGCTCGAAGTAAGGGACAGCAATCATGCCGCTATCGCGTTGTACCAGAATGAAGGCTTTCACGAGATCGGCCAGCGCCCCGGGTATTATCCGTCTGCCAGTGGGCGGGAGGATGCCCGGGTCCTGATGCTTGCCCTCGGCCAGTGATCACTGCAGTGCGAGTTAGCGTCACAGCGGCATAGGGCCTATAATGGCCGCCTTTTCCAGAACTTCAGATTCAGGTTGCTTTTCGATTATGTCTAACCTTTCCCAGGAAGTGGCCAAGCGCCGCACCTTCGCCATTATCTCGCACCCGGATGCCGGTAAGACCACGATTACCGAGAAGGTGCTATTGTTCGGGCAGGCAATCCAGAAGGCCGGTACCGTCAAGGGAAAGAAGTCTGGCCAGCACGCCAAGTCCGACTGGATGGAAATGGAGAAAGAGCGGGGTATTTCGGTAACCACCTCCGTCATGCAGTTTCCTTATGGTGGCAAGCTGGTGAACCTGCTGGATACGCCGGGCCACGAAGACTTCTCGGAGGACACCTACCGCACGCTCACGGCGGTGGACTCCTGTCTGATGGTTATTGACAGCGCCAAGGGTGTCGAGGAACGGACCATCAAACTGATGGAGGTTACCCGGCTGCGGGATACGCCGATTATCACGTTCATGAACAAGCTGGATCGGGACACCCGGGATCCGGTGGAGCTGATGGACGAGGTTGAGGAAGTTCTGAAAATTGCCTGTGCACCGATCACCTGGCCCATCGGTATGGGCAAGAGCTTCAAAGGGGTTTATCACCTGCTTCGGGACGAGGTTATTCTGTATCAGTCCGGCCAGGGCCATATGATTCAGGACAAGCGCGTTATCTCGGGGCTGGACAATCCCGAGCTTGATCAGGCGATTGGCGCTTACGCCGGCGATCTGCGTGATGAAATTGAGCTGGTCAAAGGCGCGTCCCACGAGTTTGACCAGGAAGCTTTTCTTGCCGGTGAACTGACGCCAGTCTTCTTTGGTACCGCACTGGGTAACTTCGGCGTGGACCACATGCTCGATGGTCTGGTGGAGTGGGCCCCGGCGCCGCAACCGCGGGAAACCGACCAGAGACTGGTCCAGCCGGCCGAGGACGGGTTCTCGGGCTTCGTATTCAAGATTCAGGCAAATATGGATCCACAGCATCGTGACCGTGTTGCCTTCCTCCGCATTGTCTCCGGCAGTTACAACCAGGGTATGAAGGCTCGTCATGTCCGTATTGGCAAGGAAGTCCGGTTTTCCGACGCGCTGACGTTCATGGCCGGCGACCGCGAACACGCCGAGCAGGCGTTTGCCGGCGATATTATCGGCCTGCACAACCATGGCACCATTCAGTTGGGTGATACCTTTACTGCTGGCGACGACATGAAGTTCACCGGCATCCCCAACTTTGCGCCCGAATTGTTCCGCCGGATTCGCCTGAAGGATCCGCTCAAGGCCAAGCAGCTCCAGAAAGGGCTGATACAGCTGTCCGAAGAGGGTGCCGTCCAGGTGTTCAGGCCGCTTCGGAATAACGATCTCATCGTCGGGGCGGTCGGTGTGCTGCAGTTCGATGTGGTGGTCAGTCGCTTGAAAAGCGAATACAAGGTGGAGGCCATCTACGAGCCAATTAACGTAGCTACTGCGCGGTGGGTCACCTGCAGCGATGAGCGCAAACTTGATGAGTTCCAGCGCAAGAATAACGACAACCTGGCCCTCGATGGGAGTGACAGGCTGGCCTACATTGCTCCGACCATGGTCAACCTGAACCTGGCCCAGGAGCGGTATCCGGACATCCAGTTCCACAAGACCCGGGAGCATTAACGGTTCCGGGCGGAGGTGACTGTGCAGCTGATCGACGCCCATTGCCATTTCGATTTTCCCCAGTTCGATGGCCGCCGCGATAAAGAGCTTGAGCAGGGCCGATCGCGCGGACTCCGGGGGCTGGTGATACCCGGTGTCCGGCGAGCGGACTGGGACCGCGTCCGCGAGACAGCGCTGGCTCATGATGGTCTGTTTTACTGTCTCGGCATTCACCCCTGGTTTGTGGAAGAGCATTCTGAAGAAGATCTGACTCAGCTCCGCCGATTGCTGGAGGGTCGTCCCGACCGCTGTGTGGCAATCGGTGAATGCGGACTCGATCGAATCCGGGGAAGTCTCGAAGCGCAGTTGCCCTGGTTTGAAGCCCAGGTGGCGCTGGCTGACGAACTGAATTTGCCGCTGGTGATCCACTCCGTCAAGACCCATGACGAAGTTCACGGTGTGCTCAATCGTCGCCAGTGGCAGGGTCGAGCACTGATTCACGGATTCAGCGGAAGCTTCCAGCAGGCTGCAAAGCTGGTCGATCTTGGGTGCTTTATCGGGGTAGGGGGTGTGATCACCCATCCCAGGGCCCGAAAGACCCGCGACGCAGTCGCAAAATTGCCACTGGAGGCGCTGGTGCTTGAGACAGACGCCCCGGACATGGCGCCGGAAGGCGTGCCACAGGGAGAGAACTCCCCACGCTATCTGCCGGATATTCTGGACGCGCTCGCGGAGCTCCGTGGCACGTCGCCGGAGCATCTGGCGCCGGCGCTTCTGGATAACGTGTCGGGGCTGTACGGTTGGGCGACTGCCGGTATAGGGGAATAACGAAACGAATCGACACAGGGTTGGCTTTCCTGGGTGGTTCGAGTATACTTCGCGCCCTGGCTTTTCAAGGCGATGTCATTATCTCAGCCCCGAATGATGGCAACGCAACACAGGTATGGAACCCCCTCCGGATGCCTTGCATTTACCGGCGGTGGTTTTTAACGTTTCTTATATAGCGTTCAAGGCGGAATCAATGAAGACTCTGAGTGCGAAACCAGAAACAGTAAAACGTGACTGGTACGTTGTAGACGCAGCCGGCAAGACGCTGGGTCGTCTGTCAACCGAAATCGCCCTTCGTCTGCGGGGCAAGCATAAGCCTGAGTACACCCCCCACGTAGACACTGGCGATTACATTGTAGTGATCAACGCCAGCCAGGTGCGGGTTACCGGCAAGAAAGCATCTGACAAGATGTACTACAGTCATACCGGCTTTCCGGGTGGAATCAAATCCATCAACTTCGAGAAGCTGGTCGACAAGGCACCCGAGCAAATCATCCAGAAGTCTGTCAAAGGCATGCTTCCGAAGGGACCGCTCGGTCGCGCCATGTTCAAGAAGCTGAAAATCTATGCCGGCGCTGAGCACCCTCACGCAGCCCAGCAGCCCAAAGAACTCGACATTTAACGGAAGGCGGATATGTCTGTAGCACAAAATTACGGTACTGGTCGCCGCAAGACATCCACGGCTCGGGTTTTTATCAAGCCGGGAAGCGGTAACATCTCCATCAACGGTCGCACCATCGAAGATTTCTTCGGTCGCGAAACCCTGCGCATGATCGTTCGTCAGCCCCTGGTGGTTGCCGAGTCTACCGATCGTTTTGATATCAACATTACCGTTAAGGGTGGTGGTATCAGTGGCCAGGCCGGCGCAATTCGCCACGGTCTGACCCGCGCTCTGATGGATTACGACGAAACTTTGCGCCCGGCGCTGCGTAAAGCGGGTTATGTTACCCGTGATGCACGTGAAGTTGAGCGTAAGAAAGTGGGTCTGCGCAAGGCGCGTAAGCGTCCTCAGTACTCCAAGCGTTAATTTCGCTGGAGCAGGATCCTGGAAAACCCGGCCCTTTTCGGTCGGGTTTTTTTATGTTCGAGTGATCTGTCAGCAAATTGATCTGGAGCAGGGGTGAGGCGCCAGCGGCGGCTTTCTGACTTGTAAGCCTCTGGTAATTTCATTACCATTTGGACGCTTATATTTTTGGGTTGTGAAGTCCTTTTGATGCGCATTGTCGGCTGTGTTGCGGGCGGTGGCATCGCCTGATGGGAGAAGACCATAATGAATAATGGCGACGTTAGCCAAGGCCGGCGCCGGTTTCTGATCGGTGCTACGTCTGTGGTGGGTGGAGTCGGCGTCGTCGGTGCGGCGGTTCCGTTCCTGGGGTCGTGGAACCCCAGTGCAAAAGCGGAAGCAGCCGGTGCACCGGTAACCGTCAATATCAGCAAGATTGAACCGGGTCAGCAGATCACCGTTGAATGGCGGGGTCAGCCGGTTTGGATCATTCGCCGTACCGACGAGATGAATGAGAACATCGAAAAGCTTAACGATCGGGTGAAAGATCCGAACTCGGAAGTGCCGCAACAACCTGAGTACATCGACGGCATACTCCGGTCGCTGAAGCCGGAATTTGCTGTGTTGGTCGGGCTGTGTACGCACCTCGGTTGTGTTCCGTCCTACCGGCCGGAAGTTGCACCGGCAGACCTGGGTGATGAGTGGCTGGGCGGTCTCTTCTGTCCTTGTCATGGTTCCCGCTACGACATGGCAGGAAGGGTATACGAGGCACAGCCAGCACCCACAAACCTTGTGGTTCCGCCGTACCGTTTCGACGATGATTCGACCCTCACGATTGGTCTTGATCCGGAGGCAGCGTAATGAGCAAATTACTTCACTGGGTGGACGAGCGCCTTCCGGTCATCGAAGCCTGGAACAAGCATCTGGGCAAGTACTATGCTCCGAAAAACTTCAACATCTGGTACTTCTTCGGATCACTGGCGATGCTGGTACTGGTTAACCAGCTGGTGACCGGTATCTGGCTCACCATGAGCTATAACCCCTCGGCTGAAGGTGCATTTGCCTCTGTCGAGTACATCATGCGTGATGTCGAGTGGGGCTGGCTGCTGCGTTATCTGCACTCCACAGGAGCGTCCGCATTTTTCGTTGTGGTGTATCTGCACATGTTCCGGGGGCTGATGTATGGCTCCTATCAAAAGCCGCGTGAGCTGATCTGGATCTTCGGTATGCTGATCTACCTGATCCTGATGGCTGAAGCGTTCATGGGCTATCTCCTGCCGTGGGGCCAGATGTCCTACTGGGGTGCGCAGGTTATCGTTAACCTGTTTGGTGCTATACCCGTGATCGGTGAGGATCTCTCTCTCTGGATTCGTGGTGACTACCTGATTTCCGGTATTACCCTCAACCGATTCTTTGCGCTGCACGTGGTGGCGCTGCCGATCGTGCTTCTGGGCCTGGTAGTGCTTCACATCCTGGCACTGCACGAAGTGGGCTCCAACAACCCCGACGGTATCGATATCAAGAAGAACAAGGACGAAAACGGCATCCCCAAAGACGGAATCCCGTTCCATCCTTACTACACCGTGCACGATCTTCTCGGCGTGGGCGTTTTCTTCTTCATCTTCTTTATCGTGGTGTTCTTCTTCCCGGAAGGTGGCGGGTTGTTCATCGAGAAGCCGAATTTCGAGCCGGCAAACCCGTTGAAAACACCAGATCATATTGCGCCCGTGTGGTACTTCACTCCGTTCTACGCAATGCTGCGTGCGGTGACGATCGACCTGTTCGGTCTTGACGCCAAGTTCTGGGGTGTTGTTGTGATGGGTGCGGCAATCGCCATCCTGTTCGTACTGCCCTGGCTGGATAAGAGCCCGGTACGGTCCATGCGTTACAAAGGCTGGTTGAGCCGTATTGCACTGGCCATCTTCGTGGTGAGCTTTGTGATCCTCGGCTATCTCGGTCTTGTACCCGCTACCGAAGGCCGCACAATGGTTGCCCAGATTCTGACGGTGCTGTACTTCCTCTACTTTATCCTCATGCCGTTCTATACGCGCATGGAGAAAACCAAGCCAGTTCCAGAGAGGGTGACAGGATAATGAGAAAGCTGATTTTTGGTCTTTTCATCGCGGTCCTGCCAGCTCTCGGGCTGGCAGCGGGTTCAACCGTGCCGCTGGACAGCTTTGAGTCAGATCACTCTGACAAGGCATCTCTCCAGCGCGGAGCGGCAACCTTTACCAACTATTGCATGGGTTGTCATTCCATGGAGTACGCGCGCTACAAGCGTGTGGCTGAGGATCTCGAAATTCCCGATGAGCTGTATGAGGAAAACCTGATCTTCACCGGCGCCAAAATTGGCGAGCTGATGAAAAACTCCATGAACAAAGACATGGCGGCTGACTGGTTCGGTGCTCCGCCACCGGATCTTACGCTCGAAACCCGTCTGCGTGGCGAAGCGTGGGTATATTCCTACCTCCGCGGTTTCTACAAGGACGAGTCCCGTCCGCTGGGCGTCAATAACGTGGTATTCCCGAATGTCGGTATGCCCCATGTTCTGGTTGATTTGCAGGGGCTCTGCGCCGTTGAACCGAAAATCGGAACGCCGGCCAGCGTTGAGCCCCTGAGTGGCAACATCAATAACGCGGATGTTTGCCCGGAGTACGCTATCGAAGGCAGCATGTCTGGAGCAGAGTTTGACCAGGCCATGTATGATCTGACCAACTTCATGTCTTACATGGGTGATCCGATCAAGCTTGAGCGTGAGCGTCTGGGGATCTTTGTCCTGATCTTTGTGGCCATCTTCTTCGTGTTCGCCTACCTGCTCAATCGTGAGTACTGGAAGGACGTACACTGAGAAATAGGGTATAATCCCGTCCCCTGAGTTCCAGCGGGCATAACCGGCCCGCTGGATTTTTGCGTTTTTTCAGGATCATTTCGGTTTGTTTACTCGTGAGGTAGTTCTATGGGCGTTGTGACCAAGCGGTCATCAATGACGTTTTTCTCGGATCCGGCCAGCCATTACAGCCACAGAGTGCGGATTGTACTGGCAGAGAAGGGTGTTACCGTCGATATCGTTGATGTGGATCCCGACAATCCGCCGGCTGAACTGGCCGACCTGAACCCGTACAACGCCCTGCCGACGCTGGTGGATCGTGATCTGGTGCTTTATGAGCCCAACATCATGATGGAGTACCTCGACGAGCGTTTCCCGCATCCGCCCTTGTTGCCGGTATACCCGGTTGCTCGAGCCAACAGCCGTCTGATGATCCATCGGATCCAGAAAGACTGGTGTGGCCTGGTCGACCAGATTCTGGCTCAGCCGAATGCCAAGGCTTCTGAGACAGCGCGCAAAGAGCTGAAGGAAAGCCTGTTGGCGACGGCGCCCCTGTTTGGGGAGATGCCCTTCTTCTTGTCCGAAGAGTTCACCATCGTAGACTGCTGTATTGCCCCGATCCTCTGGCGTCTCCCGTCGCTGGGCATTGAGCTGAATGAAAAGCAGGCCAAGCCACTTCAGAAGTACATGGAGAGCATCTTCAGCCGGGAAGGCTTCAAGGCAAGCCTGTCAGATCTGGAAGAAGACATTCGCAGCTGATTTGGTAACGTTCCGCTTGCCGGAGCAGGAGAGTGGCAGTGGCTGAGAGTAAAAACACCATGACGTCCAGCCGTCCGTACCTGGTACGAGCATTCAATGAGTGGATTCTGGACAATGACTGTACCCCCTACATTGTAGTGGACGCAGGCATTCAGGGTGTGCAGGTGCCGACAGAGCATGTCGCGAACGGGCAGATTGTGCTGAATATCAGCCCGGGCGCCGTGCGCGGCCTGGTCATCGGGAATGGAGCGCTGGAATTCAGTGCCCGTTTCGGTGGCGTGCCCATGCAGGTGTTTATTCCGTTGCAGGCGGTGATGGCAATCTACGCCAAGGAAAACGGCGAGGGCATGGTCTTCGGCAGTGAGCCGGGCTCTCCCGATCCTGACGGTACCTCGAAGGAGCGCGATGGTGAGCAGGCGTCACCTGGTCAGGAGGATCGCCCCTCTGGCAGGCCTACCCTCAAGGTTGTGAAATAACGCCAGCGCACTCGTTTTGAAAAGCCAGCTTACGCTGGCTTTTTTTATCCCCCGAAGATTTTTGCGTCGATAAGCCCGCAAAGGGCATTGATGATGAGCAGCAGCAGAGGTGTAGCCTCCGTGGGACTGAGATCGTTCAGGGCGATTTCGTGGTCCTCTGGATGCAACAAAGAGGTTATGTCCGATTTCTCCCTGGCACTAAGAACCACAACACTCATTTCCCGATCATGGGCAACCTGGATAGCCTGGATAAGATTTGCCTTGTGGCCATCGTCGACGATCACGAACAACAGATCCCCGGGTTTGCCAATCGCCCGGACCTGACGCGAGAAGGTATCGTTGAAACGGTTATCCCGGCAGATGGCCGAATAGGTCGTTGCGTCGGCGCCGAGATTGATGGCGGGCAGTGCCGGCCTGTCCTGTTCGAAACGGTTCAG
Organism: Marinobacter sp. L-80; assembly: GCF_056859395.1. Lineage (NCBI taxonomy): Bacteria > Pseudomonadati > Pseudomonadota > Gammaproteobacteria > Pseudomonadales > Marinobacteraceae > Marinobacter > Marinobacter sp. L-80. The sequence continues at coordinate 323,455 of NZ_JBSXOI010000075.1, read as the reverse complement.
AAGCGCGGTACAGAAGTACTGGGCCAGAATGTTGGCATTACCGTTGGCGCAGGTAACTATTTTCCCGTCCTGGAGCAGAGTTTCCACGAAGGCATTGGCAACCTCCTCGATAGCAGGGCCGGCCGTACTCGCGGCCTGCGCGGTATGCTCCATATGGCTTGCGAACCACTGGTTGATCTGGTGTTCGGTGTCGGTCATTTTCGGTATCACTATCCTGCCAGAATTGCATTCCTGATCCATTGTACCCGGTATTTTTTGACGGTACCCGGGCTGATGGCAACCACATCTATCCGTGAGAGACTGTTCCAGAGCCCGTGCCTGTGCAGGTAAAACGAGACTGCACGAATCAGGCGTTTCTGTTTGGGGTAATTGATGGAGCTTGCAGGATCTACAAGGCTGCCAGCGCCCCGATAGCGGACCTCGAAGAATACGAGAGTCTCACCTTCCTGTCCGACGAGATCAATCTCGCCGCCGCGATTGTAGACGTTGCGCTCAATAATCCGGACGCCCCGACTGGCGAGGTAACGGGCTGCAACGCCCTCGAAGTGGTTACCCAGGGTTTTGGTGCCATCCATGGCTACTGTTTTTCTCCGTTGGTGTTATTCGCTGAGAGGTGGGGCTTCCTCTTGAGCGCCTTCCATCTCTCCCTCTTCGGTTACCGGTTCAGGAATGAGTTCAGGGGCGCCGTTGCGGAACTGGGCCCAGAGTTGTTCCCGATGGATGCTGCCCTCGGGCGTCATGGTCAGCACACCTGTTTGGCCTGATATCGAGGCGCTTTCAACCTGTTTCAGCAACGGCAGGCGTTTGCTCAGGTGCCACGCATCGGCGCCCATGGCGAAAAGGCGCCCGGGCTGGCCACGGGTTCCGGACAGATTTTCGGTAGCTCGCGTACGCAGCTCATTGTCGTCGCCCAGTACCCAGGGAATATCAGTGAAAATAACGCCGTTCAGGTCACGGTCCCGTGAAGGTGCGGGTGTGCCCTCATAGATAATGGAAGGCGAGTACACAGGCAGGTCCCCGCCGAAATAGAAGGCGAAAAGCGGTTTGAACTGTCGGGCGACAGTGGGCTCTGCCACCATGACGATGGCGTCGGCATCCTGCCGGCGACGCGGCTCGAATTCGACATTCATGCCAATGGTGCGTTCAACCTGGATGGCCCGGTCGCGGGAAACGGTAATGCCCAGCAGGTCAGCCGTTACCGCCCTGAGGTTGTCTTCCCGATAGAAGCGCTCGATATCCAGGGCAACCCCTTCATGGGACGCCATGCGTTTCAGCAACGCAGCCTCAACGCGATCGCCCCATTCGCCGCCGGGGATAAGCACCAGAACCTGCCGCAGCTGTTCTGCGGCAAGCCGGTCGGCAATTTGCCGGGCCTCGTCCTCTGCCGAGAGACCGAACTGGTAGAGTCCGTCAGCAGGCTTGGTATCCGCCGGCAGGTAATTCAGCCCGAGAGCGGGTACGGGCAGCGTATTCATGGAACCCAGTCCGGCCAGTGCCTCTTTTTCCAGGGGGCCGACAATCAGGTCGATATCCTGTTCCGATAGCTGCTTGTAAAGTTCGCTGAAAGACGTGCCGGCGGTATCAAAGATCCGAATGTCGGTTTTGCCCCGGTCAGCAGTGTCATCCAGGTAGTACGCTGCCAGAAAGCCATCCCGGATGGCCTTGCCCGCCGTTGCCAGCGGGCCCTGGAGAGGCAGGGCAAGAGCGATTTTTTCCGGACGGCTGTCCGCCAGTGTGGCGATCAGTTGGAGTTCCGAGGGCAGAATCTGGGCGGCAGGATGGCCGGGCCAGTTGTTTTGCCAACCCCGGATGAGTCGGCCCTGCTCGTCTATGCCGGTTTCTGCAGTGCGCACCAGGTTTGCCAGCTCCAGCCAGCCCTGGGCCTCATAGCCAATCGCTTCGGCAGAGGCCGAGCTCAGCTCGGTGCCCGGTACCTTCTCCAGCAGGGACCAGATGCGGTTATGAATCTGTTGCGCATCCGCGGTGTTATCCGTCTGGGCCAGCAGGATAAGGGTCATGGCCGCAGGCATCGGCTTGCCCGCCAGGTCATAAGTGTCCGCCTGCAGGTTGGCGGCCCGGGCCATCAGGTCGGCCGGGTACTCTATAAAGGTCGACGGCGTGAGTTCGGCGGCAAGCGCCTCTGCCCAGGATTCGTCCTCAAGGGCCTTGGCGCTTGCCATGGCTAGCAGGAGTTTCTGGTTGCCAAGGTCCGCAGCCGGTTGCGCCAGCTGCGAACTTTGAAGTAGCGTTCGTGCTGCCACGTGGTTGCCCTGGTCCTGAAACCTGCTGGCGATCCGGAGGAGGTAGGCCTGGGCGGTCTCGATATTATCTTCGTTGCCGGCAAGCTCGAGGGCCTGGTCGGCCGTTTGCGCGACGTGGGTTTCGAGATTGACGGTGGCGCAGCCCGCCGACAAAAGGGCGGCAGTAAATACGCTGGCCAGGGCTCGTTGATGAATACGGATATTTAACATGGCAGGCTCGACATACTCCGGATGATTGGGCTTGTAGCGCCAGACTAACGCTGGCAAGTTTAACAGCTCCGGGGTTAATTCACATGACGTAACTGTCACGCTCCCGGATACCCCATCACAGAGGCACACGCTTTGAAAAACGAGGTCAGCGATTACCCGTCGTCCGATAGCCGCAGGGATGAACCGGGCGGCACTCTTTATGTTGTTGCCACCCCGATTGGCAACCTTGATGATCTATCTCCAAGAGCAACCCGGACCCTCGCCCACGTGGATGTGGTCGCGGCAGAGGATACGCGCCACAGTGGCCGGCTATTGAGCCATCTGGGCATTCAGAAGCGAATGATCGCATTGCATGACCATAACGAAAAAGATCGCGCAGCCGGAATCCTCGCTGAGCTTAAGGCCGGGCGCGATGTGGCGCTGATCTCCGACGCCGGTACACCGCTTATCTCCGATCCCGGATACGTGCTGGTGCGCGACGCCAGGGCTGCGGGGTATCGGGTGAGCCCGATTCCGGGGCCCTGTGCACTGGTAGTGGCTCTGAGCGCGGCCGGCCTGCCGACGGATCGCTTTCTGTACGTGGGATTTCTGCCTGCCAAGCGCTCGGGTCGCAGGGCCAGTCTTGAGCCGCTGGCCAGTGAGCCGGCCACTCTGGTGTTCTATGAATCGCCGCACAGGATTCTGGAGTCGGTACGGGATATTGCCGAGGTGCTGGGCGAGGATCGTGAGATGGTTCTGGGGCGGGAAATCACCAAGACCTTCGAAACCTTCTATTCCGGTTCGATTGCGGAGGTTCTGGCAGAGTTGGAGCAGGATCCCCACGGAACCCGTGGGGAGTTCGTGGTCATGGTTCGAGGTGCGATGGCGCAACCTGGTAATGATGACGCGGCTACCATGGATGTGGACCGTGTGCTTCGGGTTTTGCTGGCAGAGCTTCCGGTGAAGAAGGTCGCCAAAATGGCCTCGGAGCTGACCGGTCTGTCGAAGAATGAGCTGTACCAGCGCGCACTGGCGCTGAAAGACAGCTGAGTACAGTGGCGTTTTCCCTTGCAAGGCTCTGAGCGCAGGAGTATTGTCTCGCCCGAGCTCGCCAGACAGTCGCCGCCGGTTTTCCGGGGGAGGAAAGTCCGGGCTCCATAGGGCAAGGTGCCAGGTAACGCCTGGGCGGCGCGAGCCGACGGAAAGTGCAACAGAAAGTATACCGCCTAAGCGCCTTCGGGCGCCGGTAAGGGTGAAACGGTGCGGTAAGAGCGCACCGCGTGGCTGGCAACAGTCCACGGCGATGGTAAACCCCACCTGGAGCAAGACCAAATAGGAATCCAATGGCGTGGCCCGCGCTGGATTCGGGTAGGTTGCTTGAGGCCTGTGGTGACGCAGGCCCTAGATGAATGACTGTCCAAGACAGAACCCGGCTTATCGGCGAGCTCGCTTTTTCCCTTCCTGAAACGTCTGTCATTCTCAACAGGCGTTCTTTATAGCCAAAAAATCTTAAACCTCACTTGCAGTCTTCAGAGTTTTTTGCAGGTATTTGATTTTACTTCTTTTCTTTTCCGTAATCTCACCATTTTATCGAATCTGGCTCTGTAACCTCTTGTCATAAAAGGAAGTTTTCCAAGTGTGGCGCTGTTTGCGGCGCTTGCATTGTGTATTGCGTGTTTCTATAGTGTGCAGAAGTGGGAAAAAGTGGTTTCTAGTGGTTTTTTGTGGATATCGGGCACCCAGAGACAGCGTAAATGAGTAATTTTCTCGGCAGTCATGCCATCAATATGGATGCGAAGGGTCGCCTGGCGATCCCCTCCAAGGTACGCGAAGAGCTCGCGCAGGCTTGTGGTGGGCGCATTGTATTGACAGCAAACGCTGACGAGGAGCGGTGTCTGCTGGTCTATCCGGAGCCCGAATGGGAAGTTCTACGGCCTAAAATCGAGGCGCTTCCCAACATGAATAAGGCGGCCCGGCGGCTGCAGCGCCTGATCCTGGGTAATGCTGCGCCCATGGAGCTGGATTCGGCCGGGCGCATTCTGATTCCGCCAACTCTAAGAAGCTATGCCCATCTGGAGAAAAAGCTGATGTTGATCGGGCAAGGCAAGAAGCTAGAGCTCTGGAGCGAAGAGCGCTGGTTTGCCTGGCTGGATGAATCCTCTGATGACGAAGACATGCCGCCCGAGATGGAGGCGCTGTCCTTATGACCACCGATCGCAATCAGGAGGCCGGGGCGGCGTACTCGCATCGCTCGGTGCTCCTGGATTCGGCGGTCGACTATCTGGTCAACGACCCCGACGGTAATTACGTGGATGGCACCTTTGGACGGGGTGGTCACAGCCGCCTGATTCTCGGTCGCCTCGGCCCGTCGGCGCGGTTGCTGGGTATCGACAAGGATCCCGAGGCGATACGCGCGGCGAAGGAATTGGAAACCCAGGATAACCGGTTCCACAGTTTCCACGGTTCGTTTGCGGAGCTGGGCGCTGCGGTGGTCGGTCAGGGTTGGCAGACAGTGAATGGTGTGTTGCTGGATCTCGGCGTGTCATCGCCGCAGCTTGATGATGCCTCCCGTGGATTCAGTTTCATGCGTGATGGTCCACTGGACATGCGCATGAATACCGAACAATCGCCCAGCGCCGCCGAATGGCTTGCAACAGCGGGCGAGTCGGATATCGCAAACGTGATTTTCCGTTACGGCGAAGAGAAATTCTCGCGGCGCATTGCCCGGCTACTGGTCGAGCGTCGGCAGGAAGCGCCCGTCGAAACCACTCGCCAGTTGGCAGAGTTGGTCAGCGAGGCGGTGCCGAAGAAAGAAAAGCATAAGCATCCGGCCACCCGGACGTTTCAGGCAATCCGGATCTTTATCAACCGGGAGCTGGAGGATCTGGAAGTCGGCCTTAAGTCTGCGGTTGACCATCTGGCACCCGGCGGGCGACTCGTGGTGATCAGCTTTCATTCGCTGGAAGACCGGTTGGTCAAGCGCTTCATGAGGGATCTGGCCCGCGGGCCGCAGTTGCCTAAAGGTGTTCCGGTAACGGCAGAGCAGGAGGCCTCCGACTTCCGCTTGGTTGGTAAGGCCAGCAAGGCCGGCGCTGACGAAGTAAGTGACAACGTACGTGCCCGCAGTGCAGTCATGCGGGTGCTGGAACGCACAGATCTCAGGAAAAACTCGCAGGGGAGCGCGTAACCATGGGCGCGGTAGCCATTGAAGAGCCGGTAAAAACGGCAAAGCTCAACAAGCAGAAGGTCCGCGACGGTGTTGCAACTGCGGTCCGGATTTCAAGGCAGGTATTCGCTGCGACCCGGCAGGGCAAAGTGCTGGTCTCGCTTGGGCTGGTGGCCGTGTTGCTGGCGTCCTCCATCGGCGTGGTGGTGAGCGCCCACGAGAACCGGGAGCTCTTTAATACCCTGTCGCAGCTTCAGTCCGAGCGCGACCGCTATCAAAGTGAATGGAGTCAGCTGCTGCTTGAACAAAGTGCGCTTAGTGCCCACGGTCGAGTCGAAAAGCTGGCGGCTGAGCGTTTCAGCATGGTAGTGCCGGGGCGCCAGGATATTGTGCTGGTACCGCTGATGTCGCCGGTTGCAAACCGATAATAAACGAAAACAACAACGATTCAGGGTGATCGACGTGTCCGATCAGGGAAAGAAGACAACATGGGGGCAGCGTTTGGCGTCCGGGCTGGCAGCCTGGCGCTTTGGCTCCGTCGTGGGCGTCTTTCTCCTGGTCGTTGGTGTACTTGGATGGCGTCTGGTCGACCTCCACGTCGTGGATAACGACTTTCTGCGTAAACAGGGTGATGTCCGGACCATCCGGGTTGAGAGTATTGATGCTCATCGTGGTGTTGTCACCGATCGTTATGACGAGCCGCTGGCCGTCAGCACGCCAGTGCAGACCATCTGGGCGAATCCTTCTGAAGCCAATCCCTCCGAGGCGCGACTCACCAACCTTGCGCGGCTGCTCGATATCAATGAAGCCTCTCTCCGGCAGCGTCTCGAAGAATACTCCGGGCGGGAATTCATCTATCTGCGCCGCAAGGTTCAGCCGGATCTGGCCAGAAAGGTTCTCGAACTGGAGATTGACGGGATATACACCCGTCAGGAATACCGTCGCTATTACCCTGCAGGTGAAGTCACCGCTCACGTTGTGGGCTTCACCGATATCGACGAACGCGGGCAGGAAGGGATCGAACTCGCCTACAACCAGTGGCTGTCCGGTGAAACCGGCCGGAAGCGGGTCCTGAAAGACAACCGTGGCCGGGTTATCAAGGATCTGACCCTGATTCGCGATGCCAGCCCCGGCCAGAACCTCGCCCTCAGCATCGACCTGCGCCTCCAGTACCTGGCCTATCGCGAACTCAAGGCTGTGGTGACGGCTCATAATGCCAGAGGGGGTACGCTGGTCATGCTCGACGTGGATACCGGTGAGGTCCTGGCGATGGTCAACCAGGGGTCCTATAACCCCAATGACCGCAGTCAGCTCGCAGCGGAGAATCTTCGAAACAAGGCTATCACCGACCTGTTCGAGCCAGGCTCAACCATGAAGCCGATCACCACGGCGGCGGCTCTGGAATCCGGCAGCTACTCGGTTAACAGCACCATTGATACCAACCCGGGTTTTCGCCGTTTCGGTCGTTTCACCATCCGGGATCATCGCAACTATGGCGTCATGGATATGACCGAGATCATCGTCAAGTCCAGCAACGTCGGAATCAGCCGGATTGCTACCGACCTTGGCGGCGATGTGATTCGTGATCTTTACGCCCGTCTGGGGCTTGGCCAGCCAACGGGGATCGGTTTTCCCGGCGAAGCCGTGGGCGTATTGCCATCGCCACCCAAGTGGCGCCCCGTGGAAGAGGCGACACTGTCTTATGGATACGGTATGAGCGTGAACGCTCTTCAATTGGCCCAGGCCTATATGGTGATCGCCAATGGTGGCGTGCGTTATCCCCTGAGCCTGGTCCGGCAGGACAAGAAGCCGGAGGGGCAGCGAGTGCTCTCGGAGCAGGTCACCCTCCAGGTTCGCAATATGCTGCGCGAGGCCGTTTCAAGGGGTACCGGTAAGCGGGCCCAGCCTGGATTCTACTCGGCTGGTGGCAAGACCGGGACTGTTCATCTTGTTGGGGCCCAGGGTTACGAGGATAGCCAGTACAAGGCGATTTTTGCCGGTATGGCGCCTATTGATAACCCGAGGCTGGTTACGGTTGTGGCCGTTGATGCGCCGCAGTCCGGAGAATACTACGGTGGTGAAGTGGCCGCGCCAGTATTCTCACGGGTAATGAGTGACGCACTGCGACTGTTGAATGTGAAGCCTGAACTGGAAGTGGGAGAGGCCGAAATGGCTGCTTCTGCATCCGGAGAGCGAGGGTAGGCCTATGTGCATCACATCTCTCAGCACGTTATTGCAGGGTATCGTAGCGGTTCCGTCGGTGTTCGACGTGACCATCCACGGACTGAAAACCGACAGTCGGGAAGTCGCCTCCGGCGATGCCTTTATCGCCCTCTCGGGCGCCCGAACGCCGGCTGACTTCTATGTCGATAAGGCCATTGCAGCGGGCGCAACGGTCATCCTCCTGGAAGCGCAGCAGGCGGGAGAGTGCACCGAACACCACGGTGCCTTGATCGTACCTGTCGCTGGCCTACGCAGTCTGGTGGGGCGAATCGCTGATCGCTTTTTCGAGCATCCGTCGCAACGACTTCGCCTGATTGGCGTGACCGGAACCAATGGCAAGACGTCGGTCTGCCAGTATGTCGCACAGCTGCTCAAGGAAACGGGAACGCCCTGCGGCATCCTCGGCACCCTGGGCTATGGCATGCCCGGCGCCCTGCAGCCTGCGACGCATACGACACCGGATGCGGTTCAGGTTAACCGGGTGCTGTCCCGGATCGTGAAACAGGAAGGTCGGGCAGCCGTGATGGAGGTGTCCTCCCATGCCCTTGATCAGGGCCGCGTGGATAACCTCTCGATGACCGGCGCTGTATTCACGAATCTGACCCGGGATCATCTGGATTATCACGGTTCCATGGAAGCCTATGGTGCCGCCAAGGCGCAGCTTTTCCAGCGTGAAGAGCTGCATTTTTCGGTAATCAACTTTGACGATCCATTTGGTCGACAGCTCTTCGAACAGCTGGACGGCAAATGTGATCGCGTGCGCTACAGCCTGCACGAGGCCCAGACCGAGCTCTGGTTACGGGAATTCCGACCAACCGACGAAGGCTTTGAAGCTGAGGTCGATGGCGAGTGGAGCCGGTTTGTTGTCTCGGTTCCGCTGATGGGAAGTTTCAACGCGAGCAATGTGTTGGCGGCTATGGCAACGGTTCTGACGCTTGGCGTGCCGATCGAGCGCGTGCAGCAGGCTGTGGGTCGGCTCACACCGCCACCGGGCAGGCTGGAGCGGTTTGTGGGTGCTAATGGTGTCAGGGTGGTGGTCGATTACGCCCACACCCCGGATGCCCTCGCCAATGCTCTGACAGCACTGCGTCCGCACGTTACCGGTGAACTGGTGTGCGTGTTTGGTTGCGGCGGTGACCGTGATGCCGGTAAACGTCCGGAAATGGCCCGGGAAGCCGAGAGGCTTGCAGATCGGGTGGTCGTTACTGATGACAATCCCCGCAGTGAGGACCCCGAAACAATTGCGCGGCACATCCTCGCCGGTTTCACGGACGCCGCCCGGGTCTCTGTTATCCATGACCGGGCCGAGGCCATTCAGTCGACGATCCGCTCGGCCACGCCAAACGACGTAGTTCTGATCGCAGGGAAAGGCCACGAGGCTTATCAGGAAATCGCCGGCCAGAAATACCCGTTCAGTGATGCGGAGCAGGTTCGCCACGTCTTGAAACTCAATGGGGGTGTGGCATGATGCGCGCCTTTTCGCTGGCGGAAGCCAAGGGTTGGCTGGGCGCCCAGTGCGCTTCGGGCGACCTTGCGTCGGTGAGCTTCGCCGGGGTTTCCACTGATACCCGCACCCTCGAGCCTGGCCAGCTGTTTGTGGCCCTGCGCGGCGAAAATTTCGATGGCCACCGTTTCCTGCAACAGGCCATGGATAAAGGCGCAGTTGGCCTGGTGGTCGATACGTCTGATACCAACCTGGCTCTGCCTCAGTTGGTAGTGAATGACACACTGGAGGCCCTTGCCCGGCTAGCGGCCGCCAACCGTGAAGAAAGCACAGCGGCCATCCTCGCGATCACTGGCAGCAGCGGCAAGACCACCGTCAAGGAAATGTGCGCCGCCATTCTGTCGCAGATGGGCAAGACGCTGTCAACGAAAGGCAACCTGAACAATCACATCGGCGTTCCGCTTACGCTGTTCGGCCTTTCTCCGGAACACCAGTACGGCGTGATTGAACTGGGTGCCAGTGGGCTGGGTGAAATTGCCCATACCGTCGCCCTGGCAAAGCCCCGCGTTGCCATTCTCACCAATGCTGGCGAGGCCCATCTGGAAGGGTTTGGCAGCTACGAGAACATTGTCCTGGCCAAGGGCGAAATCATTGACGGCGTCGCGTCAGACGGGCTGATGGTGCTCAACGGTGACGATCCGGCCTTCGCGCAGTGGCGCACCCGAGCCGGGGCCCGCCGCGTCGCAGGTGTCAGCCGTCTCGGCGCCGAGGCGGATTATCACGCAGTCATTGAGGGCCAGGACGCCGGAACCAGAACCTTTCAGGTCAGCGGCCCGAACGGCTGGCTATGCAGGGTCACGCTGGGCCTGGAGGGCGATCACAACATCACCAACATGCTGCTTGCCATCGCGGCAACCCGTGAGTTGGGTGCCAGTGATCAGGCGATTGTTGCAGGGCTGGCCAGTGTTGCGCCGGTGAAAGGGCGGCTTCAGGTCTTGGAGTTGTCGCCGGAAATGACGCTGATTGACGACAGTTACAACGCCAACCCGTCGTCCATGAAAGCCGCGCTCGGCGTGCTGGCCGGCCGTGCAGGTCAGAAGATTGCTGTACTCGGTGCCATGGCAGAGCTTGGCGCCAAGGCAAATGCGTTGCACAGGGAAGTTGGAGTGTGCGCCCGGGAGCATGGTATCGATCGACTGATTACCGTGGGGCCGGGTTGTGAAGGTTATGCCGACGGGTTTGGCGAGTCCACGGAACTCGGGCTGAGCCATGAGCAGGCCGTTGAATCGGCGATTGGGGATAAAAACACACCATTGACAGTGCTGGTCAAGGGTTCTCGCAGTTCCGCCATGGAGCGTGTGGTGGAGGGAATTAAAGAAAAGGTGAATAACTCATGCTGCTCTGGCTGACAGAGGTCCTATCACAGTATTTCTCCGCACTGACGGTGTTTCAGTACCTGACCCTGCGTGGAATTCTGGGCACACTCACCGCGCTGCTGATTTCGCTGATCATCGGCCCCGTGATGATCCGCAAGCTGAGCCAGTACCAGATTGGTCAGGCGGTGAGAGATGACGGTCCGCAAACCCATCTCAGCAAAGCTGGCACCCCGACTATGGGTGGCGCACTGATCCTGGTGGCCATTGGCATCAGTACGCTGCTCTGGGCGGATCTTGGTAACCGCTACGTCTGGGTCACCCTGCTGGTGACGCTCCTGTTCGGCGCAATCGGTTGGGTTGATGACTATCGCAAAGTCGTGGAACGTAACCCGCGGGGCCTGCCGGCCCGCTGGAAGTATTTTTGGCAGTCGGTTATCGGCGCTACGGCGGCTGTAGTGTTGTTCTTCAGTTCCGCCTTGCCCCAGGAGACGTCTCTGTATGTGCCCTTTGTAAAGCAGGTATCCCTCACCCTTGGCCCGGTGCTGTTCATTCTGCTCACCTATTTCGTGATCGTTGGCAGCAGCAACGCCGTCAACCTGACCGACGGCCTGGATGGTCTGGCAATCATGCCAACGGTGATGGTCGCCGGAGCGCTTGGTATCTTCGCTTACCTGTCCGGCCACGCCCAGTTCGCCAATTACCTGTTGATCCCGCATCTCCCGGGCACCGGGGAGCTTATCGTATTCTGCGGCGCACTCGTTGGCGCCGGGCTTGGTTTCCTCTGGTTCAACACCTACCCGGCTCAGGTTTTCATGGGGGATGTGGGCGCCTTGGCCCTCGGTGCCGCCCTGGGTGTGGTCGCGGTGATTGTTCGCCAGGAAATAGTGCTGTTCATCATGGGCGGTGTGTTCGTGATGGAAACCGTGTCGGTGATCCTGCAGGTAGCGTCCTTCCGTCTGACCGGGCGGCGGATATTCCGCATGGCGCCGCTGCATCACCACTTTGAACTGAAAGGCTGGCCGGAGCCACGAGTGATTGTCCGGTTCTGGGTTATCACGGTCGTTCTGGTCCTGATTGGCATTGCCAGTCTGAAACTGAGATAGGAAAGCGCTGCAACTATGAGTGTCATTGTTTCGGATCGTCGCACACTGATCGTAGGGCTCGGTAAAACCGGGCTTTCCTGCGTGCGCTATCTGTCCGAACAGGGGCGGGACGTTGCTGTGGCCGATAGCCGCACGGCTCCTCCGGGTCTTGATCAGCTGAAGGTCGGTTGGCCGGATATTCCGGTACACCTCGGGACCTTTGACGCAGAGCTGTTTGCCGGTTTCAACGAACTGGTGGTCAGCCCGGGAATCAGCATTGCCGAACCAGCCATTGCAGCTGCCGCCCGCCAGGGAGCAAGAATCCGGGGTGACATTGATCTGTTCGCCGAGGCTGCCGATGCGCCGATCGTCGCGATCACTGGCTCCAATGGCAAAACCACCGTCACCACACTGGTGGGTGAGATGGCCAGAGCGGCGGGCCGGAACGTCGCCGTTGGCGGCAATATCGGTACCCCGGCCCTTGATCTTCTTGGCCAGGGCGCAGACCTGTATGTGCTCGAGCTTTCGAGTTTCCAGCTTGAGACCACGGACGAGCTGAACGCCCTTGCGGCAACGGTGCTCAACCTCAGTGACGACCACATGGACCGTTACCCCAACAAGATGGCGTATTTCCAGGCCAAGCAGCGGATATTCCGGGGTTGCAAGAACGCCATTGTTAATCTGGACGATGCCTTGAGCACACCCATGGCAAGGGACAACCTGAGGTTCCTGTGTTTCGGCTTCCATCGGGTGAATCCGGAGACGTTCAGCACCCGGGACGATGACCAGGGCACCTGGATTACCTTCGGGTTTGATAACCTCTTGCTGGCCAGCGAGTTGAAGCTGATGGGTCATCACAACATCAGCAACGTGATGGCTGCTCTGGCACTGGGCCATGCCGCTGGTCTGCCCATGGATGTGATGCTGACGGTCGCCCGTGAATTTCCGGGGCTGCCGCATCGCTGCGAGTTTGTGCGCCGGCTGAACGATGTGGATTTCATCAATGATTCCAAGGGCACCAATGTCGGAGCCACAGTGGCCGCCATTGAAAGCCTTGCACCGGACAATGGCAAAGTCGTGCTGATCGCCGGTGGTGATGGCAAAGGTGCCGATTTTATCGCCCTGGAAGCGCCCATTGCATTGCATTGCCGGGCTGTGCTGTTGATTGGTCGCGATGCGCCGGCCATCGCCGATGTGCTGGGCAGCGGTATTCCGGTACACCGGGTAGGTAGCCTTGCCGAGGCGGTTTCCCGCTCTGCCGAACTGGCCATGCCCGGAGACCGGGTGTTGCTCTCGCCGGCATGCGCCAGCTTTGACATGTTCCGCGACTATCTTGATCGCGGTGACCAGTTTCGTTCTCTGGTGGAGGCCCTGTGATGCACGCAGATCTTCCACTCCAGAACCGGAACCCGTGGCTGGGCGAGATACAGCCCCTGCCGATGTTGGTGATCAGCTCCGTGGCATTGTTGGTGATGGGTGTGGTCATGATTTCCTCGGCGTCCATGGATATGGCTGCCGAAACCATGGGTAACAGCTACCACTATGTGATCCGTCAGCTGATGTTTGCCGGTCTTGGTTGCCTGCTGGCCCTGGTAGCGGTGAACGTGCCGGTGGCCTGGTGGGAGCGCAGCGGCTGGCTGCTGCTGGGCATCGGTCTGTTGGTCCTGGTTCTCGTGTTGACGCCCCTGGGCCGTACCGTGAACGGCTCCACCCGCTGGATTCCATTCGGCCTGTTCAACGTCCAGGTCTCGGAAGTGGCGAAACTCTGCCTGATTGCCTACCTGGCCGGCTACGTGGTCCGTCGCCGGGATGAACTGCTCAATACCTGGCCTGGTTTCCTGAAGCCGTTGGTCGTCCTCGGTTTGGCATCGGTTCTGCTGGTTATTCAGCCGGACTTCGGTGCCACTGTGGTGTTGGTGACGGCAGCGGCGGGGATGATTTTCCTGAGCGGTGTCCGGCTGAGCCGGTTCGTGCCCCTGATCGGCACGCTGGTGGTCCTGGGTGCCATTCTGATCGTTACCCAGCCTTACCGTCTGAAACGGGTTGTCAGCTATCTCGATCCCTGGAAAGACCAGTTCGACAGCGGTTACCAGTTGACCCAGTCCCTGATTGCCTTCGGTCGCGGAGACTGGGGTGGTGTCGGCCTGGGTAACTCCATCCAGAAGCTGTTCTATCTGCCGGAGGCCCACACCGACTTTATCTTCGCCATTATCGCTGAGGAATTCGGTCTCCTGGGATCCTTGCTGGTACTCAGTCTGTTCACCCTGCTGGTGGTGACCGGATTCGTCATTGCCCGCCGGGCCGAGAAGGCGGACATGCCGTTCGGCGCGTGTTTTGCCTATGGGCTGACCCTGCTGATTGGCCTGCAGGCAGGCATCAACATGGCGGTCAGCACCGGGCTTCTGCCCACCAAGGGGCTGACTCTGCCGCTGGTGAGCTACGGTGGATCCAGTCTGATGATTACCTGTATCTGCATTGGCGTTCTTGCCCGTGTGGAAATGGAGCGCCTGGATCAGGAAAAGCTGGCCCGAGAGAAGACCGGTCCGAAGACGCGGGGAGGTGCGGTGTATGACTGAACAGCGTCGCTTCCTGATGATGGCCGGCGGTACCGGCGGGCACGTGTTCCCGGCCCTGGCAACGGCTCGGGCGCTTGAGGCTCGTGGCCACCAGGTGTACTGGCTCGGAGCCAGTGGCGGAATGGAACAGAGGCTGATCGGCGAAACCGATATCCCGCTGTCACTGATTCATATTTCCGGTTTGCGGGGCAAGGGTAAGCTCGCTCTCTTGCTGGCGCCGTTCCGGCTGATGCGGGCGCTGGGTGAAGCCTTCACCATCCTGCGCCGGGTTCGCCCGGATTGCGTTGTAGGCATGGGCGGATTTGTTACCGGGCCCGGTGGTGTTGCCGCCTGGCTGAACCGTACGCCGCTGGTGATTCATGAACAGAACGCCATCGCCGGAATGACCAACCGCATCCTGGTCAGGTTTGCAGAAACCGTGCTGGAGGCTTTTCCGGGTAGCTTCGGGCCGAAAGTGGTTACCCGCTGTACCGGCAATCCGGTGCGGGAAGACCTCGCGGCCTTGCCTGTTCCGGAAAGGCGCCTGGCGGACCGTGAAGGTGCTCTCAGATTGCTGGTGATCGGCGGCAGTCTCGGCGCGCAGGTCTTTAATGAGCAGCTCCCCGAGGCGCTGGCGATGTTGCCGGAAGGTGACCGGCCCGTGGTCCGCCACCAGTGTGGTGAGCGCCATGCCGAGGCGGCGAAGCAGGCCTATGAGGAGCATGGCGTGGAGGCGGCCGTTGAGCCGTTCATCAAGGACATGGCCGAGGCCTATCAGTGGGCCGACCTGGTGCTGTGCCGGGCAGGCGCGTTGACCGTTTCGGAATTGTGCGCCGCGGGTATCGGCGCTGTCCTGGTGCCTTTTCCCCACGCCGTGGATGATCACCAGACGAAAAACGGGCAACAAATGGTGTCGGCGAAGGCAGCCATTCTGATTCCACAGGCAAAAATGACCCCGGCGGTGCTTGCGGAAACCCTGGGTGATCTGGCCCGGAATCGTGACCGGGTAAACGAAATGGCGAAGGCCGCCCGAACATTGGCCCGCCCTGATGCAACGGAGAGAGTCGTGAATTACTGTCTGGAGGCCGCCAATGGCTGATGCAAATAATCCGCCCCTGGTCTATCAGGTGCCTGAAATGCGCCGGATCCGTCACATCCACTTTGTGGGGATTGGTGGTGCGGGGATGAGCGGCATCGCCGAGGTTCTCAAGAATCAGGGCTACGACGTTTCCGGATCGGATCTGAAAGAAGGGGCGGTTACCGATCGTCTCAAGGGTATGGGCGTAGAAGTGCAGATCGGTCACCGGGAAGAGAACAGCGCCAGTGCCGATGTGGTTGTGGTGTCTTCAGCGGTGTCTGCGGAAAACCCGGAAGTCGTGGCGGCCCGCAGTCGTCGGGTGCCGATCGTGCCCAGGGCAGAAATGCTCGCGGAAATCATGCGCTATCGCCACGGCATCGCCGTCGCTGGAACCCATGGCAAGACCACAACCACCAGCCTGATCGCATCCATTCTGGGTGAGGCGGGCCTGGACCCGACTTTCGTGATTGGCGGCAAGCTGAACAGCGCCGGCACCAACGCTCAGTTGGGCGGTTCCCGCTATCTGGTGGCGGAGGCAGACGAGAGTGATGCGTCCTTCCTGCATCTGACGCCGGTGATTTCGTTGGTAACCAACATCGAAGCGGACCATATGGATACCTATGGCGGCGATGTCGAGAAGCTGAAGCAGACCTTTGTGGACTTTCTGCACAACCTGCCGTTTTACGGTGTTGCGGTGATGTGCGTCGATGACGGTTACGTTCAGGAGATCATCCCCCGGATATCCCGCGCCATCATCACCTACGGAATTGACAACCCGGAGGCGGATTACCGGGCCGAGAGTATCAATTCCGACGGTTTGCGGACCCACTTTGTGGTGAAGCGTCCGGCCGGGCGCAGCGACCTCGCGGTCGAGCTGAAAATGCCGGGCCGTCATAACGTGCTGAACGCGCTGGCGGCCATAGCCGTGGCCACAGACGAAGGCGTCGCCGATGATGCAATCTGCCGCGGGCTGGCCGGATTTGCCGGTGTCGGTCGCCGGTTCCAGGTCTACGGCGATTACCAGACCCCCAAGGGCACGGTCACCCTGGTGGACGATTACGGTCACCACCCGACGGAGGTAGAGGCTGTTATCCGGGCTGCACATGATGCCTGGCCCGATCGGCGTCTGGTCATGCTTTACCAGCCGCACCGCTTTACGCGGACCCGCGACCTTTATGAAGACTTTGTCCGGGTGCTTTCGGAAGTGGACGGCCTGCTTTTAATGGACGTGTATTCCGCCGGCGAACCGGCGATTCCGGGGGCCGATGGTCGGGCCCTGTGCCGCAGTATTCGCCAGCGGGGGCAGGTGGAACCGGTATTTGTTGAGGACAACCTGGAAATCGAGTCCCTGCTGGCCAATGTGCTGCAGGACGGTGATCTGCTGATAACCCAGGGCGCCGGCGATATTGGCGGCGTGGCAGCGCGGCTGGCAGCCGCGGGAGTGATAGCTGGTGAGTGACATGCATCATGGGGAACCACAGGCTTATCAGGCCGAACCGGAGCTCGTTCGGTCGCTCGGTCGGGTGGCCGTGTTCATGGGTGGAGATTCCGCTGAAAGGGAAGTGTCCCTGAAAAGCGGCAAGGCGGTACTGGCGGCGCTGGTGTCAGCCGGCGTGGATGCGTTTGCCGTGGACGTCCGCGGCTGCCTGCTGAGAACCGTCGACAACCCTGATTTTGACCGGGTGTTCATCGCGCTGCATGGTCGTGGAGGCGAGGACGGTACCTTGCAGGCCATCCTTTCGCAGGCCGGTATTCCCTACACCGGCAGCGATGTGCTGGCCTCGGCACTGGCCATGGACAAGCTGAGAACCAAGTACGTGTTCGAAGGCTGTGGCCTGCCAACGCCGAAGTTCCGCACCATGTCCGGAGCAGATCAGGCCGAACAGATCATTGGTGAACTGCGGGCGCCCTTGAGTGTGAAACCTTCCCGGGAAGGCTCCAGCATCGGCATCCGCAAGGTACACACGGCGGCCGAACTGGCTGACGCCTACGAAGCCGCCGCCGCGCTGGACAATCTGGTGCTGGTGGAGGAGTGGATCGAAGGGCCGGAGTTCACCGTCAGTCTGTTGCAGGATCGGGCGCTTCCGGCCATTGGCCTGAGCGCAAGCACCGAGCACGTTTTTTACGATTACGAGGCCAAGTACCTGGCAGACGATACCCGGTATCGCATTCCCTGTGGTCTGGCGCCTGAAGACGAAGTCCGTCTTCAGCACCTGGCACTGGAGGCCTTCCGGGTTGTTGGCTGTCGGACCTGGGGCCGGGTCGACATCATGCAGGACAGCGACGGCAAGTTCTGGCTGCTGGAGGTCAATACCGTGCCCGGTATGACGGACCACAGTCTTGTGCCCATGGCTGCAAAGGCCGCAGGCATCAGCTTCGAAGAGCTGGTGGTCCGGATACTGAAAGACAGTCTGGAGGGCGCCAATGCTTGAAACACTGCTGATCCGGAGCCGGGCGATTCCGTCCGAGCCCCCGCGACGCCGGGGGGCAACGTCCCTCGGTCCCGAGCGGGACCGGTTTGGCGTGTTGAAGGGTGTGCTGGCAGCTGTACCCTGGCTCCAGGTGGGCATGGGCGCGGTGATTGTGCTGTTGGCTGCACTGGTGCCCTGGGGCACTGGCAAGGTGCTGGGCGCCATGGATCAGCAGATCCTTGCCGTCGATGTGAAGGGAGAATTTGTGGGCGATAGCCGGGTCGCCATTGAGCGCGCCGCTGGCGACTGGATCGGCAAGAGCTATTTCGCCACGGATCTCTCGGAAATCAAGGAGAGCCTTGAGCGTCGGCCCTGGGTTGAATCCGCCGCAGTGCGTCGGGTGTGGCCGGACCGGCTGGTCATCGATATCCGGGAGAAAAAACCGCTGGCCTACTGGACCGATGGGCGCCTGGTGAGCCGGACCGGTGAACTTTTTGCGCCGTCCAATCCCGAAGTCGCAGGTCGACTTCCCCGTCTGGCCGGGCCCGACGAAAGAGTACGGGATGTGATCAATATGGCGCGGACCATGAGTGACAAGCTGGTCGCCCGGGGCCTCGGATTTTCGGGCCTGGCTCTGGAACATCGGGGCGCCTGGACCCTGCAGCTGGCCAATGGCATCGAGGTGGTGCTTGGCCGGGATCAGGTGGAACAACGCTTCGAGCGGTTTATCACGGTTTATGAAACCCGGCTGGCAGCAAGGTCGGACGAAGTCAGTCGGGTAGATGCCCGCTACACCAACGGTGTGGCGGTCAAGTGGAAGGCTGTCGAGACAGCCTCCAGCCCAAAATCATAGCAACGGTTAATTCAGACCTACGGTTTGGTGGAACACATGTCATCGGTTGAAACGGAAAACATGATTGTCGGCCTCGATATCGGAACCTCGAAGGTGGTTGCGATTGTCGGCAAGCGCAAGATGGACGGCACCATCGAAGTGGTGGGCATTGGTTCCCATCCTTCCCGGGGCCTCAAGCGTGGAGTGGTGGTGAATATTGAAACCACCGTCCAGGCAATTCAGCGCGCGGTGGAAGAGGCGGAATTGATGGCCGGGTGCCGCATTCACTCGGTGTATGCGGGTATTGCCGGCAGCCACATCAAGAGCCTGAATTCCCACGGCATTGTTGCAATCCGTGACCGTGAGGTCACCCAGGCCGATATAGACCGGGTCATTGACGCCGCCCAGGCGGTTGCGATTCCTGCAGACCAGAAGATTCTCCATATTCTGCCCCAGGAGTTCGTGATCGACAGCCAGGAAGGCATCAAGGAACCCATGGGCATGTCCGGTGTGCGCCTGGAGGCAAAGGTTCATCTGGTGACCTGCGCGGTGAATGCCGCCCAGAACATAGAGAAATGCGTGAAGCGCTGCGGGCTTGAGGTGGATGACATCATCCTGGAGCAGCTGGCATCCAGCCACGCCATTCTCACCGAGGATGAGAAAGAGCTGGGTGTCTGCGTGGTGGATATCGGTGGTGGCACCACGGATATTGCGGTGTTTACCGGCGGTGCTATCCGGCACACGGCGGTGATTCCGATCGCCGGCGACCAGGTGACCAACGACATTGCCATGGCGCTGCGCACACCGACCCAGAATGCTGAAGAAATCAAGATCAAGTATGCCTGTGCACTGACCCAGCTGGCCGGTGCGGATGAAACCATCAAGGTGCCCAGTGTTGGCGATCGCGCGCCGCGCGATCTGTCCAGGCAGGCCCTGGCGGAGGTGGTGGAACCGCGCTACGAGGAGCTGTTCACCCTGGTTCAGTCAGAGTTGCGCCGGTCCGGATTTGAAGACCTCATTCCGGCAGGCATCGTGATAACCGGCGGTTCCTCCACCATGGAAGGCGTGGTGGAGCTGGCCGAAGAGATCTTCCACATGCCGGTAAGGCTGGCCTGTCCGCAGGCGGTTTCCGGCATGACGGAGGTAGTCAACAATCCGATCTACGCCACTGGCGTTGGGTTGTTGATTCATGGTTTCCGCCAGATGGATCTGGGGCGGGCACCGGTGCTCAAGGGTGAAGATGCACCCTCGCTGTTTGAGCGCATGAAAGCCTGGTTTACCGGTCATTTCTGACGGGGCCGGGCGGGTAGTACACGAAGGTATCTCGAAAACACAATCTCGAACAAACAGCCCGGAACAAGGGCTGAAAACAGCACGAAGGAGTAGGGGAAATGTTTGAACTCGTCGATAATGTCCAGCAAAACGCTGTCATTAAAGTCGTCGGTGTAGGCGGTGGTGGCGGCAACGCCGTGCGCCATATGCTTAACAGCGACATCGAAGGTGTGGAATTCATCTGCGCCAACACGGACGCCCAGGCGCTGACCGATATGGACGCGCGTCAGATCATCCAGCTCGGTGGCAACATCACCAAGGGGCTGGGTGCCGGCGCCAATCCGGAAGTCGGTCGCCAGTCTGCCCTGGAAGACCGCGATCGTATCGCCGAAGCCATCAAGGGCGCGGATATGGTCTTCATTACCGCGGGCATGGGCGGTGGTACCGGTACCGGTGCCGCGCCGATCGTAGCGGAAGTAGCCCGCGAACTGGGCATCCTGACCGTTGCAGTGGTCACCAAGCCTTTCATGTTCGAAGGCGGCAAGCGCATGAGCGTTGCTGAATCCGGTCTGAAAGAGCTGGAAGAAAGCGTTGATTCCCTGATTACCATTCCCAATGAAAAGCTGCTGGCGGTCATGGGCAAGAAAACCAGCCTGCTGGACGCATTTGCCGCAGCTAACGATGTGCTTCTGGGCGCAGTTCAGGGTATCGCTGATCTGATTACCCGCAACGGTATGATCAACGTCGACTTCGCCGACGTGAAGACGGTCATGTCCGAGATGGGTATGGCGATGATGGGCACCGCCCGTGCCACGGGTGAAAATCGTGCGCGGGAAGCCGCCGAAGCGGCCGTTCGCAGCCCGCTGCTCGAAGACATCAACCTGCAGGGTGCCAAGGGTATTCTGGTCAACATTACCGCGGGCATGGATCTCAACCTGGGCGAATTCTCCGAGGTTGGCGACATTGTGCGTGAGTTTGCTTCTGACTCTGCCACCGTCGTTGTCGGTACCGTTATTGATCCGGAAATGACCGACGAACTGAAGGTAACGGTTGTTGCGACCGGCCTGGGTGGTGATCGTGAGAAGCCGACCAAGGTGGTGGACAATACCCGCACTCTGGATGGAAAAACCGATTACAACCAGCTGGATCGTCCCGCTGTTCTGCGTCGCCGGGCCGTTTCCCATGGAAACGTGGCAATCGACCAGAGCAAGGATAGCGAGGAGCAGGGTGTCGACTATCTCGATATTCCCGCATTCCTCCGTCGCCAGGCTGACTGATAATCTGGTGCAATTGTGATCCGGTTGTGGTTCTTGTGCGAAACATGGAACCCGGTATCCGGTAAATACGTGCACTGATTGCCATGGGTTGGATGCTGGATGAACATTCAGCAACAACGGATTGGTTAAATGGTATTCAGTCTTATTTTCTGATATTCTCCGGGCAGATTTTTGCCTAGAATATCGCCTTTTTGTGACGGAATTATGTACCGATGATCAGACAACGGACACTTAAAAACACCATCCGTGCCACCGGTGTTGGCTTGCACTCGGGTGAGAAGGTCTACCTGACCCTCAAGCCTGCCCCGGTGGACTCCGGTATCATCTTCCGCCGTACCGATCTTGACCCGATGGTTGAGATTCGTGCCTGCGCGGAGAATGTAGGTGAGACCATGCTGTCCACGACGCTGGTAAAAAACGGTGTCCGTGTGGCGACTGTGGAGCATCTGCTCTCGGCCATGGCTGGTCTCGGGATTGATAACTGTTTCGTCGAACTAAGTGCCGCGGAAGTGCCCATCATGGACGGTTCTGCCGGTCCTTTTGTGTTCCTTCTGCAGTCCGCCGGCATTGCCGAACAGGATGCAGCCAAGCGTTTCATCCGCATCAAGCGTGAGGTAACGGTTGAGGAAGGCGACAAGAAGGCCACCCTGCTGCCTTTCGAAGGCTTCAAGGTGAGCTTCGGTATCGACTTTGATCACCCCGTGTTCAAGGGCCGCGCCCAGACAGCAACCGTCGATTTTTCCAGTACCTCCTTTGTCAAGGAAGTGAGTCGCGCTCGGACTTTCGGGTTCATGCGTGACATCGAAAAATTGCGTGCCATGAACCTTGCTCTCGGCGGCAGTGTGGACAACGCCATCGTTGTTGATGACTACAAGATCCTCAACGAAGACGGTCTGCGCTATGACGACGAATTTGTGAAGCACAAGCTGCTTGATGCCATCGGCGATCTCTATCAGTTGGGCAACAGCCTGATTGGTGAGTTCCGGGGGATCAAATCCGGCCACGATCTGAACAATAAGCTGTTGCGCAAGCTCAGGGCAGAAGAGGATGCCTGGGAAGTGGTTACCTTTGATGACGAGGCCACTGCCCCGATTTCCTATATGAAGCCTGTGCTGGCGGCGGGCTGAAGCAGGACGCTTTAATCCCGGACGTGGCTAGCGAGTTTTTCGAGAACCTCGCGTAATGCTTTATCCTTCGTGTGCCCGGCCTCCTCTTTGAGGAGCCGGGCATTTTCTTTGCTCAAGGGTTCTTTTTTGAACACCGGTTTTTCCCGAAATCTGGGCGGTGCAACCTTGACCTTCAGTTTCCAGACGAACCGGAACAGTTCGTTCTCTCGCAGCTTTTCCATGATTTCGTGCTGGCGGAACCGGATCTGACTCGCTTTACCCGCGGTTTCGGTGGTCAGGACCAGCTCTCCGTCCTTGCAGCTGACAAAGCGTGTCCCGTTGACCAGCTCGCTCGGCAGGGCGGCCAGGACTTCTCCTTCCGCCTGTCGATGGAGCTCGGCCTTTGCCACAAGATCCTTCAGTACCGGGGTTCTGCCAAGCTTGTCGAAGGTCATTTTTTGCTCGCTTTTGCGTTTCATGGCGGCGTTTTTACTCGACGGCTGCGTTTACGATTGGTTACACTTCGGCACGGTTTATGCGTAGTGCCTGTATTACACTCGTTTTACATTGTGATAAATGAGTATGTCTACCGGGCGCTGCAATTTTTTCAGTATGTAGCTGTTGCCAAAGGATGGCAGACCCCCTTCGGATTTTTCCGGGGCGCAACACTACAGGATGCGGTTGCGGCTCAACGATGAAACCAGATGATGATATGAACATTATTCTCGTTGGCAAACGCCACGGAAAGTCCCGTGTGCTGTCGATCAACAGCACGCTTGCTGCCTGCTTGCTGTTCCTCGTGCTCTCCCTGCTGGTCGCGGCCGGCTGGGCAGGGTATCAAATGGCTGTGCAGCAGGTAGAGGCCAGAGAGCCCACCAACTCCGAGCTGGTCGCCGATTGGAAACAGAAGCTGGCAGACCAGAAGGCAGAACTGGCCAGTATTGAGGAGAACGTTCAGCAACAGGTTGATGCGCTGACTCTTCGCCTCGGCGAGATCCAGGGCCGTCTCCTGCGACTGGATGCGCTGGGCCAGCGGTTTGTGGAATCCGGCCTCGTGGCCAGTGACGAATTCAACTTCGATCAGCCGGCTGCAGTCGGCGGGCCAGAAGATGCCTTGTCCGGGGATTCCTTCTCCGCACCTGAGCTGACCCGGATGATTGAGGAAATGGAATGGCGAATCGAAGACCGCGAGCAGCAACTGCGGTTGCTCGACCAGCTGGCCTCCAGCAAGCGGCTCGAAGATGAGCTGTACCTGGAAGGCCGTCCGATCACCTGGGGCTGGCTGTCTTCGAAGTACGGTTACCGGTCCGATCCGTTTACCGGCAAGCGGACCTGGCATGCCGGTGTTGATTTGGCCGGCAAGGATGGCAGTGACATTATTTCGGTCGCCGGCGGTGTCGTTACCTATGCCGGAGAGCGCTATGGCTACGGTAACCTTGTGGAAGTCGACCATGGTGATGGCCTGATAACCCGCTATGCCCACTGCAAGACTATCAAGGTGAAGGTGGGCGATGTTGTCCAGAAAGGCCAGGTAGTCGCGCTGATGGGCAGCACAGGCCGTTCCACCGGGCCTCACGTGCACTTTGAAGTCATCCGGAATGGCAAGTCTGAAAACCCGGAAACCTACATCAAGCGGGCGAGCCGCTAATTCGGTTCCGGCCCGCAAGCCGTTGTCAGTACTTTCCCGCCAGTCGGCCTCCGGCCAGTTTTTATCCGTGAATCCGGTGCCTCATCAGCGACTTATTGCGCCTGTGTGAGGCCTACCTTTTGTCCTGTTACAAAATAAGGTTAGAATGCCGGCTTCCTCCGTTTAATCAAAGAAGCAGTGGTCTATGTTCACAAAGCTTGCAACCAAGATGTTCGGCAGTAAAAACGCCAGAGAAATCAAGAGAATGCGCAAGACGGTCATGCGCATTAACGAGCTTGAAGAGCAATATGGCAATCTGTCCGACTCCGAGTTGCAGGGCAAGACCGCGGAGTTCCGTCGTCGGATCGACGAAGGCGAATCCCTGGATGCGCTTCTTGCGGAAGCCTTCGCAACCGTGCGTGAAGCGGGCCGCCGGGTTATGGGTATGCGTCATTACGACGTCCAGCTGATCGGTGGTATCACCCTGCACGAAGGCCGGATCGCGGAAATGAAGACCGGTGAGGGCAAGACGCTGGTTGCTACCGCTTCCGTGTACCTCAACGCGTTGTCCGGCAAGGGTGTCCACGTGGTTACCGTGAACGATTACCTGGCCCGTCGTGATGCCGACTGGATGGGCAAGCTCTATCGGTTCCTGGGCATGCAGGTGGGTGTCGTGGCCTCGGGCCAGCCAGCGGAGGAAAAGCGGGCAGCCTACCAGGCCGATATTACCTACGGTACCAACAACGAATTCGGCTTCGACTACCTGCGCGACAACATGGCGTTCAGTACCGAAGACAAGGTCCAGCGCGGGCTGAACTATGCGATCGTGGACGAGGTGGACTCTATCCTGATCGACGAAGCCAGAACGCCGCTGATTATCTCCGGGGCAGCCGAGGACAGTTCAAAGCTTTATCAGGCCATCAATGAACTGATCCCCAACCTCGAAAAGGGCGAAGTGCCTGAGGAAGGAGAGCCGACCGGTGACTTCACCATCGATGAGAAATCCCGCCAGGTTGAGCTGACAGAAAGCGGTCACGAGAAGGTTGAAGAGCTTCTCCTTGAGCGTGGCCTTCTGAAGGAAGGTGAGAGCCTCTATTCCGCCGCCAACCTCAGCCTGTTGCACCATGTGCACTCAGCATTGCGGGCCCACCACCTGTTCCAGAAAGACGTGGATTATATCGTCCAGGGCGGCCAGGTGGTCATCGTCGACGAGCATACCGGTCGTACCATGCCGGGTCGTCGCTGGAGTGAAGGTCTGCACCAGGCCGTTGAGGCCAAAGAGGGCGTCAAGATTCAGGCCGAGAGCCAGACGCTGGCATCGACCACCTTCCAGAATTATTTCCGGCTGTACGACAAGCTGGCCGGCATGACCGGTACGGCAGATACCGAAGCCTTCGAGTTTCGCCAGATCTACGGCCTCGATGTGGTGGTCATTCCCCCCAACAAGCCGATCCAGCGGACCGATTACAACGACCTGGTCTACCTGACCCAGGAAGAGAAATTCCACGCCATTATTGACGAGATCAAGGATGTCACTGCCGAAGGACGTCCGATTCTCGTCGGTACCGCCTCCATCGAGGCCTCCGAACTGCTCTCCATGCTGCTCAAGAAGGCGCGGATCGAACACAAGATCCTGAACGCCAAGCAGCACGAATCCGAAGCCCATATCATTGCCCAGGCGGGCCGCCCCGGGGCGGTCACCATCGCCACCAACATGGCCGGCCGTGGTACCGATATCGTGCTGGGCGGTAACTGGGAACACGAAGTTGCCGCCATGGACAATCCCTCCGAAGAGGAAATTGCCAGGGCCAAGGCCGAGTGGACCGAGCGTCACAATCAGGTGCTGGAGGCCGGCGGTCTGCACATCATTGGTACCGAGCGTCACGAATCCCGTCGAATTGACAACCAGCTTCGCGGTCGTGCCGGGCGTCAGGGTGATCCTGGCTCCTCAAGGTTCTTCCTGTCTCTGGAAGACAACCTTATGCGCATCTTTGCCCCAGACCGGGTCAAGAGCCTGATGCAGGCCATGGGCATGAAGAAGGGGGAGGCCATCGAGCACCGGATGGTGACCAACGCGATCGAGAAATCCCAGCGCAAGGTGGAAGGTCGCAACTTCGACATGCGTAAGACCCTGCTGGAATACGATGACGTAGCCAACGACCAGCGCACGGTTATCTACGACCAGCGCAACGAAGTCATGTCTTCAGACGACATTTCGGACATGGTGACGACCATTCGGGAAGACGTTGTCGACTCGCTGATCAGTGAATACATTCCGCCCCAGAGTATGCCGGAACAATGGGACGTCGCCGGGCTGGAAGCACAGCTCCAGTCGGAGATGGCGATTGATCTGCCGGTTCAGAAGTGGCTGGAAGAAGACAACAAGCTGTACGAAGAAAACCTGCGCCAGAAGATTCTCGACGAGATCGTGGCTGCCTACCAGGCCAAGGAAGAGATTGCCGGTTCCGAGGCCATGCGCAAGTTCGAGAAGCAGGTGTTCCTGCAGGTGCTCGATACCCTCTGGAAAGAGCATCTTTCCAACATGGACCATCTGCGCCGTGGTATCCATCTGCGGGGTTATGCCCAGAAGAACCCCAAGCAGGAGTACAAACGCGAGGCGTTCAACCTGTTTGAAACCATGCTTGATACCATGAAGCGGGATGTTACCCGGGTACTCTGCCACGTGCGTGTCCAGAGCCGTGAGGAGATGGAAGAAGTCGAGCGCCGTCGCAAACAGGAGCTGGAAGAAGAGCTCGCAAAGGCCCGTCTGCGCCACGACGAAACCAGCGCCACGGCCCAGAGCCAGGGTGAGGGTGAGGCTGACGAAGCCCGGCAGTCGACTCCGGAAACCTTCGTTCGACAGGAGCGCAAGGTGGGTCGAAACGAACCCTGCCCCTGCGGGTCCGGCAAGAAGTACAAGCAGTGTCATGGCAAGGTCAGCTGATTCAGAGCACTGACCGCACCATCGGAACCCGCACTCTGCCAGCCACAACTGGTGGGATGCGGGTTTTTTCGTTTTCAGCGGGTCGTGTGTTACCTCGAGCGCACCCCCAGACAAGAGGAGTGGCACAATGGCGGTAGGTCCGGGAACCTTACCTGAGTTTTATCCGGTAGCCGGAATCAAGGTCGGCATAGCCAGTGCCGGTATAAAGAAGCCGGGACGTAAGGACGTGGTTGTTTTCGAGCTGGCCCCGGAAAGCCGGGTTGCCGGTATCTTCACGAAAAACCAGTTCTGTGCAGCGCCGGTTACCCTCAGCCGCCGGCATCTGGCCGAGACCTCGCCTCGGTACCTCTTGATCAACACGGGCAATGCCAACGCCGGTACGGGTGAGCAAGGTATGCGGGATGCTATGGCCTGTTGCCAGGCCTTGGCAAAGCAGGCTGGCGTCACGGAAGCCGAAATTCTGCCGTTTTCCACGGGGGTGATTGGCGAGCCGTTGCCGGTCCAGAAGATCGTTGGCGCGCTTCCGGAGGCTTTGGCGAACACTGTAGAGAATCGCTGGGCTGAAGCGGCCAGTGGCATCATGACCACGGACACCCGCCCCAAGGGCGCTTCCTGTCAGATTGAGCTGGATGGTCACACGGTAACCATCTCGGGCATCAGCAAGGGTGCGGGCATGATTCGTCCCAACATGGCGACGATGCTCGGTTTTATTGCCACCGATGCCCGGATTGCGCCGGAACTGCTGCAGACGCTTGCCTCGGAACTGGGGGAAAAGTCCTTCAACCGCATCACTATCGATGGCGACACCTCTACCAATGACGCCTGCATGCTGATGGCCAGCGGCCAGTATTCCGGCCCCGAGATCACGGCCTCCAGCGCGGCGCTGCCGAAGCTGCGGGAGGCCTTGCAGGCAATCTATCTGGAACTGGCCCACGCCATTGTCCGCGACGGCGAAGGAGCAACCAAGTTTGTCACCATCGACGTCAGCGGAGCGGCCGGTCAGCAGGAGGCTCTGGACGTTGCCTATACCGTGGCGCATTCGCCGTTGGTCAAGACCGCACTGTTCGCCTCGGACCCGAATTGGGGCCGGATTCTGGCGGCGGTTGGTCGCGCTGGTGTCGAAGGACTGGACCTCAATGCCCTTGAAATCTATCTGGGCGATGTCTGCCTGGTCCGCAACGGTGGCCGGGCCGAGGATTACTCGGAAGCCCGCGGGCAGGCCGTGATGGATCGGGAGGAGATCACCATTGCCATCGACCTCAAGCGGGGTGATGTTCGGGAAACCGTGTGGACCTGTGACTTCTCCCACGATTACGTGACTATCAACGCCGAGTATCGTACCTGAGCATGTCTGCCAGAGAGACGCCGGTCAAAGAGGTTCACGTTGCCGTGGCGGTCATCGTCCGTGATGGCCGTGTGCTGATCGCCCGACGGCCAGACCACGTTCACCAAGGGGGCTTACTGGAGTTTCCCGGTGGCAAGGTGGAGCCTGGCGAGACGGTTCAGGCGGCGCTTGTGCGCGAAATTGCCGAGGAAACCGGTCTTCACGTGCCGGCGGGTTCCCTGGAGCCTGTTATCGGTATTCGGCACGATTATGGCGACAAGCGGGTTTTCCTGGACGTCTGGGAAACCAGTTCTGCCGGGGGCGAAGCAAGGGGATGTGAGGGGCAGCCCGTGGAATGGCTGACCCCGGAGCAGCTTCGGGATGAGGATTTCCCCGCCGCCAACCGGCCGATCATTCGCGCTCTGCGTTTGCCCCGGCAGTTGGCAATCACCGGTTCCGAGAATGGCCTGGAGCCAACCCTTGCGCACCTTCAGGAGGGTCTGAGCGCCGCTCGACCACCGCTGGTACTGCTCCGGGCTCCGGCGTTGAGACCGCCGGCCTATCGGGAGTTGGCGGCGAACGCGTTGCCGGTTTGTGAAAAGACCGGAGCTACACTGATTGTGCACGGTGGACCGGAGGTATTCCGCGCCATACCCGGCGCCCATGGGCTGCACCTGCCCTGGCGCGAGGCGGCCAAGCTCTCGGCCAGACCGGTTCCGGAAGATGTCTGGCTGGGGGTTTCCTGCCATGACAGGCAGGAAATCGATCATGCGACGGCTATCGGAGCGGACTATGTGACCCTGGGGCCAGTCCAGCCGACCGAAAGCCATCCGGGTGCGCCGACCCTGGGATGGTCGGTCTTTGCCGACCTGGTGTCGGAAGCGGTGCTTCCGGTATTTGCCCTGGGCGGTTTGTCGCCCGGCGATCTCCGTGAGGCTCGCCAGCGGGGCGGTCAGGGCATCGCCGGTATCCGCTTCTGGTGGCCCCAAAGCTGACACTTGTCAGCGACGCCGTGGCCATGTCTGTTATGCTGTCGTTCCTGCATTTTTCACCATCTTGCACAACCGATTCCGGGAGAGACCGTGAGTAAACTGACCCATCTCGACGACAAGGGCGAAGCCCGCATGGTGGACGTGACCGACAAGGCGGCCACCGAACGCGAGGCCCGCGCTGAAGCTACCATCCGCATGGCGCCGGAAACCCTGAACATGATTATTGAGGGTGAGCATCCCAAAGGGGATGTCCTGGCTGTTGCCCGCATCGCCGGTATCATGGCCGCAAAGAAAACCCATGATCTGATTCCCTTGTGTCATGCGCTGAACCTGACGTCTGTAAAAGTTGAACTGACTCCGGGCGACGACGGGGCATCTGTACATATTCTGACCCGCTGCAAACTTTCCGGCCAGACCGGTGTCGAGATGGAGGCGTTAACCGCGGCAAGCGTGGCGGCACTGACGCTATACGACATGTGCAAGGCGGTCGATCGTGGCATGGAGATTGATTCCGTGCGTCTGCTGGAGAAGAAAGGCGGCCGCAGTGGCCACTGGGTCGCCGATAAAGCCTGATCTGGCGGACCGCCGCGCTCGTAAGTGTTGGTTACCAAGACCACTCCGGAGGAGCGACAGTGCCGAGACTACGCCAAGCGGGCGGGCCCGTGATAGAATGCGCGGCCCGATTGACTGAACCACGAGGAAACACTGTGGCTGTTCGTTACATCCAGACCTGCCGGTTGCCGACCCCGTTCGGGGTATTTGATATGCACGGCTTTGAAGAACCGGACACCGGAAAGGAACACGTCGCCCTGACTCTCGGCGACCTGGATAGCGACGAACCCATGCTGGCCCGCACGCATTCCGAATGTCTGACCGGCGACGCCCTCTATAGCATGCGGTGTGATTGCGGCTACCAGCTGGAAGAGGCGCTGCGCAGCATTGCCCGGGAAGGTCGGGGTATCCTCATGTATCTGCGTCAGGAGGGTCGGGGAATCGGCCTGTTGAACAAGATCCGCGCCTACCATCTGCAGGATCAGGGCGCGGATACGGTAGAGGCCAACGAGCGTCTGGGTTTCGCGGCCGATCTTCGTGACTACAGCATGTGCAAGGACATGCTGGAGCATCTCGGTATCAGGAGCCTGAGGCTGATGACCAATAATCCCCGCAAGGTCAAAGCGCTCTCCTCCTACGGCATCGACATTACGGAAAGGGTACCTCTGCACGTGGGCCGCAACCCCCACAATGAACACTACCTCGATACCAAGCAGAGCAAGCTCGGCCACTGGCTGGAGACCCATCAGGACGACGATCCCGAAATCTGAGCTGGGTTTGTCGCCACATAC
Organism: Marinobacter sp. L-80; assembly: GCF_056859395.1. Taxonomy (NCBI): domain Bacteria; kingdom Pseudomonadati; phylum Pseudomonadota; class Gammaproteobacteria; order Pseudomonadales; family Marinobacteraceae; genus Marinobacter; species Marinobacter sp. L-80. The sequence goes on along the minus strand of NZ_JBSXOI010000075.1, from coordinate 292,953 downwards.
GAAAAAGCCCGCGAACTCCGCGGGCTTTTTGCATTCTCAGGTTTGTGTTCCGTCTATTTGACGGCTTTCAGGTTCTGGTGGCGCAGGGTCTCGATCCGCGTGCGGATAGACGATTCAATACCTGCGGCATCCAGACCACATTCTTCCAGCAGCTCCCCGTGCTTGCCGTGGTCCATAAAGGTATCGGGCAGGCCCAGTTGAAGTACCGGCAAGGTAACCAGGCGGCTGTTCAGGAATTCGGTCACGGCGCTGCCTGCACCACCGGCAATGGCGTTTTCTTCCAGGGTCACCAGCAGTTCATGCTGCTCGGCCAGCTCCAACACCAGTTCTTCATCCAGGGGTTTGACGAAACGCATGTCTGCGACCGTCGCGCCGATGGCTTCTGCAGCCTCCAGAGCAGGCGCCAGCAGGGTGCCAAAGTTGAGGATGGCAACACCTTTGCCGTTGCGAATCCGGCGGCCCTTGCCAATCTCAAGCGGCGTCAGTTCCTGCTGAATTTCGGCACCGGGGCCTGTGCCACGGGGGTAGCGCACCGATGCCGGTCCTTCGTAGAGCATGCCGGTCTGGAGCATCTGGCGGGTTTCATTTTCGTCCGACGGTGTCATCACCACCATGTTCGGCACGCAGCGCAGGTAGCTGATGTCGAAGGCGCCAGCGTGGGTCGGGCCGTCTTCACCGACCAGGCCTGCGCGATCAATCGCGAACAGCACATCCAGGTTCTGGATAGCGACATCGTGAATCAGTTGATCGTACGCCCGCTGCAGGAACGTCGAGTAGATGGCGACCACCGGCTTGGCGCCGTCACAGGCGAGCCCTGCTGCCAGCGTGACTGCGTGCTGTTCGGCGATGGCGACATCGAAGTAGCGTTCCGGGAAGCGCTGTGAGAATGCCAGCAGATCCGAGCCTTCACACATGGCCGGGGTGATGCCCACCACGCGCTGATCCTGTTCGGCGGAATCGCACAGCCACTGCCCGAAGACGTTGGCATATTTGGGCTTCTTCGGTTTCGACTTGACCGGTTCGGGTTTACTGGGTGGAACCGGCTCGATCTTGTTGATGGCGTGATAGCCGATCGGATCGGCTTCGGCCGGGGCAAAACCCTTGCCTTTGGTCGTCACCACATGCAGAAACTGCGGACCTTCAAGTTCGCGGATGTTCTCCAGGGTTTCAACCAGCAGGGGCAGGTCGTGGCCATCGATCGGGCCGATGTAGTTGAACCCCAGTTCCTCGAACAGTGTGCCAGGGGCAATCATGCCCTTGAAGTGTTCCTCGGTCTTCTTGGCCAGCGCCATCAGGTGTGGCGCTCCCTGCAGAACCTTCTTGCTGCTATCGCGAACCTGATTGTAGGTGCGACTGGACAGCAGTTTGGCAAAGTAGTTGGACAGCCCGCCAACGTTCCGGGAAATCGACATGTCATTGTCGTTGAGGATCACCAGCATGTCGGCGTGCAGGTGACCGGCGTGGTTCAGTGCCTCGAACGCCATGCCGGCGGTCATGGCGCCGTCACCAATAACGGCAATGCTCTTTCGACCGGTCTGCTGCAGGCGTGCTGCGATCGCCATGCCCAGCGCTGCGCTGATGGAAGTGCTGGAATGGCCGACGCCAAAGGTGTCGTACTCGCTTTCGGCCCGTTTCGGGAAGCCGGCCAGACCGCCTTTGCGGCGGATGCTTCCCATGGACTCTTTCCGTCCGGTCAGGATCTTGTGGGGGTAGGCCTGATGGCCGACGTCCCACACCAGGCGGTCGCTCGGCGTATCAAAGACGTAGTGAAGGGCGACAGTAAGCTCAAGCACGCCCAGGCCGGCCCCGAAATGACCGCCAGTCTGGCCCACTGACCATAACAGAAAGGCCCTGAGCTCCCGGGCCAGCCGGGTCAGCTGTTCCGGGGCCAGCTCTCTGAGCTGGGCCGGTTCGTCAATCCGGTCCAGAAGCGGCGTATTGGGCCGCTGTGACGGGATTTCCTTGAAAATATAAGTGTCCTGCATCTGCTCGGGTCTTTTCCGGTACGTTCAGTAACTGACTGGCATTATAAGGGAACAGGGGAAGCTGTTTCACACAAAGCGGGCCAGTTGTTACGAAAATATTTACGGCCAGTGTGCGCCTTCGGAGCGCCGGGATTCAATGGGTTCTTGCCACCACGTAATCGGCCATTGCCCGCAGGGGGTCTGCTTCGGGACCAAACGCCTGCAAACTTTGCTGGGCCTGTTCCAGCAGATTGGCCAGGTGCTCCCTGGCGCCTTCCAGGCCAAGCAGGGCGGGGTAGGTGGGTTTGGCGCGGGCGGCATCCGAGCCCTGGGGTTTGCCAATGACCGTTGTATCGCCCTCGATGTCCAGAAGGTCATCCTGAACCTGGAAGGCCAGGCCCAGGGCTTTGGCGTACTGGGTCAGGGAAGCCAGGGCCTGTTCGTCGACCGACGGCGCCGTCAGGGCGCCAATTCGCACGCTGGTTTCGATAAGGGCGCCAGTCTTGTGGCGGTGCATGGTTTCAAGTTGCGCCAGGGCCAGGGTTTTGCCGACGGACTCCAGATCGATGGCCTGGCCACCAACCATTCCTCCGTGGCCACTGGCCCGGGCCAGTTCCCGGACCATGATCAGACGCACCGATTCAGGCAGTCCCGGCGCTTCGGCAAGCCAGCCAAAAGCCAGTGCCTGCAGGGCATCGCCAGCAAGGATGGCGGTGGCTTCGTCGAAGGCAATGTGCGTAGTAGGCCGTCCGCGGCGCAATTCATCGTCATCCATGGCCGGCAGGTCATCGTGGATCAGCGAGTAGGCGTGGATCAGTTCCACTGAGCAGGCCGGGATCAGGGCCTCGTCACCGGTCTGTCCCATTGCCTTTGCCGCTGCAAGACACAGTGCCGGGCGGATTCGCTTGCCACCGCCCAGCACGCTGTAGCGCATGGCTTCCTGCAGCCGGCCAGAGGCGGAATCACGGGTAATGCACCGATCCAGTTCCGCATCGACGCGGGCCCGGCAGGTTTCCAGAAAATCAGAGGCAAGCAGGTTCTTTCCGGACATCAGTCAGCATCATCCGGTGAGAACGGGCGGGTTTCCAGGGTGCCGTCGCTGTTCTGGACCAGTTGTTCGACCCGTTGCTCGGCGCTCTTCAACGCCTGCTGGCATTCCCGGGTCAGCTTTACACCCCGCTCGAACGCCGTCAGGGACTGTTCCAGGGACAGCTCGCCCTGCTCCAGATCGCGAACCAGCTTTTCCAGTTCATCAAGAGACTTCTCAAAATCAGCTATCGATGTGGCGCCTTGTTCACCGGCCATCAGAGGCCCTCCGATCGGGTGGCAGAATTTCGCGGATTATACCAGAGCCAGATCGCTATCGCCGCCAGTGGAAGTGACGTCGTTCACCGGTCCGGGCATCCGGACCCCAGTTCTGTTCCGTCACCTCGATTTCACCGCTGGCTGAAACGGTCACCACGGTGGTTGCCCGGGTGCCGTAATCTGAGCCGACGATAAAGGGCGACGACAGGAAGCGCTCGGTCTCCAGCCCAACGCCGGTGTCAGGCAGCAGGTGGTCCGGTGCCGGCGTGCTGTCCTGAAGCAGAGGAATCAATTCGTTGTGCAGCTTTTCTGCGTGGCGGCCGGCAGCGGCAACGGTGTCCCCTGCGGCCTGTCGGAGGCGCAGAAGTTTGGGCCAGGGTGTCTGCAGAAGGTGATTGCTCAGGCCGTAGACCCCGCGGTGGATCCGCCGGCCGGGGTGGGCATCCCGGTTACTGAAATACCAGCCGTCTCCCGTGGTCAGGTGAACGAGGTTGAAGCCGGAAAACTGATCGGCTTCATCAAGTAGATAGCCCTCAAGCCTATCCCGGGAATCGGTGAGGGCCCGCAAGGGCAGTTCGCCCCGGCTGATTCGACCGGTCTCCGGTGTGCCTTCCCGTACATTGGTCACGGCACTGACCTCGCCATCGGCATTGACTGCAAGCCAGGTGCCCCCGGAAAGCAGATCACGGCCGGCAAGCACGCGGGTGCCGGATTCTGTGGTCCACCAGTCCATGGCGGCTGTTGGGCGACGGAAGAATTCATCCCGGTTGGCGGCAACAACCAGCGGGAAATGAGGGTTCTGGCCAAGGGCGAAAGCGATCAGGCACATGGTTTAGGAGTAGGCTCCCGGATTTAATGAAGTTGACTCTTGCGCTGTGTATCATACCAGCCTTGGTTTTCCCGGGTGCGTCTCAAACTATGACCCTTTTCTATGTAATAGCATCTTATCTGGCCCTTGGCGCCCTGGCGGGCACCGTCGCGGGCCTGTTTGGCATTGGCGGCGGGCTGATCATCGTGCCTGTGCTGATGTTCAGCTTTGGTCTGCAGGGAATCAATCCGGACATTATTCCCCATCTGGCGGTTGGCACCTCGCTGGCGACCATTGTCTTTACCTCGGTCAGCTCCATTCGCTCCCACAACAAGCACGGTGCCGTGCGCTGGGATCTGTTCCGGCCCATGACCGCGGGGATTGTGGCCGGTGCCCTGGTTGGCGCCTGGACCGCGTCCCTGATGAGCGGGCGAGCGCTGGAACTGCTGATCGGTATTTTCGTGATTCTGGTGGGCCTGAAGATGTTTTACCAGGTCGACCCCAAGCCCGGTCGTGATGTTCCCGGCGTCGCAGGGCTGGGCGTTGCCGGGGGCGGTATCGGCTGGGCGTCGGCGATTTTCGGAATCGGCGGTGGAACTCTGACGGTTCCCTATCTGAGCTGGTGCAACGTGCGGATGCAGCAGGCGGTGGGCACATCGGCTGCCTGCGGCCTGCCTATCGCCATTGCCGGTGCTCTGGGTAACATCTGGACAGGGTGGGACAATCCCGCACTGCCGGAACCGAGCGCCGGCTTCATTTATCTGCCGGCCCTGATCGGTATTATTCTCACCAGCGTTTTCTTTGCCCGGGTGGGCGCCAATCTGGCACATCGGCTGAACCCCCGGATTCTCAAGCGTACTTTCTCCATCATGCTCCTGCTGGTGGGGCTCCGTTTTCTCCTGAGCTGAGAGGTAGTATATGCTGCAGCATCCCCAGATTGATCCGGTGGCCATTGCCATCGGCCCCCTCAAGATCCACTGGTACGGTCTGACTTATCTGTTCGGTTTTCTAGCCGGCTGGTGGCTTGGACGCATTCGCACCCGCAAGCCCTGGTCGCCGATCAACGAAGAGCAGATGGGCGACCTTCTGTTTTACCTGGCCCTGGGGGTCATCCTGGGCGGCCGCTTCGGCTATGTCCTGTTCTACAACTTTGACGCCTTCCTGGCGGACCCGCTCTGGCTGCTGCGGGTCTGGGAAGGGGGCATGTCTTTCCACGGCGGTTTGCTGGGCGTGATGTTTGCCATGTGGTGGTATGGCCGCAAGGTGGGCAGCGGATTCTGGCGCCTGGCCGACTTTGTGGCGCCGTTGGTGCCCCTTGGACTCGGCGCAGGGCGGATCGGCAACTTTATTAACGGCGAGTTGTGGGGCAAGCCCACTGACGTTGCCTGGGGTATGGTGTTTCGAACGGCTCCGGATTCTCTCGCCCGTCATCCCTCCCAGCTTTACCAGTTTGCCCTGGAAGGCGTTGCCCTGTTCGTGATCCTGTGGTGGTTCTCATCCCGGCAGCGCCCGACCATGGCGGTTTCCGGTCTGTTCCTCATTTGCTACGGCGTGTTCCGCTTCCTGGTGGAATTCGTGCGTCAGCCGGATCCGCAGCTGGGCTATCTTGCCTTTGACTGGCTTACCATGGGGCAGGTACTGTCCTTCCCGATGATCGTTGCCGGCGCCGCCCTGATGTTTATTGCCTACCGGAGACAAGCCCGATGAAAGCCTATCTCGACCTTATGCAAGACGTTGTTGATAACGGATTCGACAAGGGAGACCGCACCGGTGTCGGCACCCGGTCGGTGTTTGGCCGTCAGATTCGCTTCAACCTCCAGGAGGGCTTTCCGCTGGTCACTACCAAGAAAGTCCACCTGCGCAGCATCATTTACGAACTGCTCTGGTTCCTGCGGGGCTCCACCGACAACTCCTGGCTGCAGGAACGGAAGGTCTCGATCTGGAACGAGTGGGCATTGGAGAATGGTGACCTTGGGCCTATCTATGGCAAACAGTGGCGAAGCTGGCAGTGCCCCAATGGCGAGGTGGTTGACCAGATCAGCGAAGTGATCGAGCAGATTCGCACCAAACCGAATTCCCGCCGGCTGATCGTGTCCGCCTGGAACCCCGCTGAGCTTCCGGATGAGTCCATCGGTCCCCAGGATAACGTTCGCGAGGGTCGCATGGCGCTGGCACCCTGTCACTGCCTTTTCCAGTTCTACGTGGCCGACGGCAAGCTCTCCTGCCAGCTTTACCAGCGAAGCGCCGATCTGTTCCTGGGCGTACCTTTTAATATTGCCTCGTACGCCTTGCTGACGCACATGATTGCCCAGCAGTGTGATCTGGATGTCGGTGAGTTTGTGCATACCTTCGGCGACTGCCATCTGTACCAGAACCACCTGACCGACGACATCGTCTTCGAGCAGCTGAAACGCGAGCCCCGGGCCCTGCCTAAACTCGTGATCAAGCGCAAGCCCGCGAGCATCTTCGAATACGAGCTGGAAGATTTCGAGTTTGAGGGTTATGACCCCTATCCGGGCATCAAGGCGCCGATTGCCATTTGACCGAACCCCGAAGAGACGAGTACATGAGAAAAGCCCTGATCGTTGCCATGTCCCGTAACCGGGTTATTGGCCGTAACAACAAACTGCCCTGGTATCTTCCGGGTGACCTTCGTTATTTCAAGCAGGCTACCATGGGCAAGCCCATTATCATGGGCAGGAAGACCTGGGACTCCATTGGGCGGCCATTGCCGGGACGGATGAACGTGGTGATCTCGCGCAATGAAGAGTGGGAAGCGCCAACCGGAACAGTGGCTGCGAAGTCTTTGCCCGAAGCGCTGGTGAAGGCCGAGGCGCAGGCGGAGCTGGAAGGTGGTGACGAAGTGATGATTATCGGTGGCGGGCAGATCTACGCCGAGGCATTGCCGATGGTTGATCGGATGTACATCACCCAGGTGCACGCTGAGGTGGACGGCGATGCGTTTTTTCCGGAAGTAAACTGGGATGAGTGGGAAGAAATCGGACGGGAGGATTTCTCCGCGTCCGATAACAACCCTTACGACTACAGTTTCGTGGTCTATCAGCGTCAGGCTTAAGCCTGACGAGGCGGGCGCTTGCCTGCGGGCTTGCCGCCCTTGCCGGGCGGTTTGCCTCGACCACCGGGGCCGCCACGACCCTTCGGGCCACCTTTCTTGAAACCGCCTTTCGGGCCCTTGCGATTCTCGCCCGGACGACCGCCGCCACCTTTACGATCACGGCGGGGAGGTGTTGCCGACACGGTTGGCAAGGCCTCTGGCTGCTCGAGGGGCAGGGAGCCTGGCTGGGCTGCTTCCATCCAGCAGGCGAGGGCGCCGGCTACCATGGCCATGTCCATGTCATTGCGCTCGGCGATTTCGTCCAGCAGCGACATCGCCTTTGCCAACTTCTTGTCTTCCGCAAAGCCCAGCAGTTGGGACTCGAACTGCTGCTCCCTCATTTTCTTGAGCTCAACGGGAGACGGCAACTCGTAAGCTTCCATCGGCGAGTTTGTTGCGCGTTCAAGCGTTCGCAGCCAACTGCGCTCGCGGGGTGTTACCAGCAGGATCGCCTTGCCTTCGCGACCGGCACGACCAGTACGACCAACCCGATGGATGTACGCTTCAGTGTCGTAGGGAACGTCGTAGTTGATGACGTGTGTGATACGGGACACGTCCAGACCGCGTGCTGCCACGTCGGTGGCAATGATAATGTCTTTCTTTCCGCGCTTCAGGTCTTCAACCGTTTGTTCACGCTGGCGTTGGTTCAGGTCACCGCTCAGGGGCGCGACCGCGTGGCCCCGGGCAGAAAGCTTTTCGGCCAGCATGGTGGTTTCCGCTTTGGTGCGCACAAAAATTATGGCGGCATCAATCGGCTCAACTTCCAGAATGCGGGTCAGGGCATCCAGCTTGCGCTCAGCATAGACCGGCAGAACGAACTGGGAGATACGCTCGACCGTGCGGGTTTCGCTTTCAATGCGAACTTCTGTGGCGTTGCGCAGGTAGGTCTGGGCCACTTTCTTGATCTGCGGCGGCATGGTGGCCGAGAACAATGCCCGTTGGCAGTTCTCCGGGGTCTTCGCCAGGATCGCTTCCACGTCGTCGATAAAGCCCATGCGCAGCATTTCGTCGGCTTCATCAAGAACCAGCGCTTTCAGGCTGTCCAGCTTCAGGGTACCTTTGCGCAGGTGGTCGAGCATCCGGCCCGGTGTGCCCACGATCACCTGGGCACCGCGACGCAGGCCCTTGATCTGGGGATAAAAGTCCTGGCCACCGTAAATGGGCAGAACGTGGAAATTCCGGAACTTGCTGGCGTAGGTGGTAAAGGCTTCCGCCACCTGGATGGCCAGCTCCCGTGTGGGTGCCAAAACCAGAATCTGGGGATCGGTGACGGAGGCGTCTATCCGGCTCAGCAGGGGCAGTGCAAACGCTGCGGTTTTACCGGTACCGGTCTGGGCAACGCCCAGCAGATGGTTGCCGGCAAGCAGCGCAGGGATGGACTGGGCCTGGATAGGAGACGGGGTTTCATAGCCAACGGCGGACACAGCTTCAAGTACGGCTGGATCAAGCCCCAGTTCGGCAAAGGACAATTCAGACATTGATTCACTCGGAATTCGGGAGGTAAAGCATTGCCGGGCAATGCATGATGTGCGCACATTATAGCGGTTTTGTTGTTGCTTTAATACGCAAAACCCCGGCGGGGCTATAGGTAGTTGCCGGGGACAGGTCATTGTGTTGCCGTCCGATGCCGGGGAATCTTTGTCATGAGTCCTGTAGGCAGCTAACCGCTGCTCGGGCTCGGCACTCTGCGCCGCCAGACGGTAACCGTGTTCGGCCAGGAAAAATGGCGGCTCAGGCCGCCATTTCCGATTTCAGGGCATCGATGATGATACGGGCGAAATCTTCCGGTGAATCTTCCTGCAGGAAATGTCCGCCCCGAAGCGTGATGTGAGGCTGGCCGTGGGCACCGGGAATCCGGCGCTGCATGTGCCTGTCGCCGCCCCGGGTAATCGGGTCGCCACTGCTGAAGCAGGTGATGAAGGGCTTCTTCCACTTCTCCAGGACCTGCCAGGCCGCCTTGTTGGCGTCGCTGTCCGGTGTATCCGGTTCCGTCGGAACCAGTTTTGGAAACGCCCTGGCTCCGGCCTTGAACTCTGCTGACGGGAATGGGGCTTCGTAAGCGGCAATTTCAGCTTTGCTCAGGGTGCGATCGGTGCCCAGTTGCACGATACGACCGACCGGGAACCAGGGGCTGTGGGTGGCAAATGCCTTCCACATGGAAAATACCGCTGGAACAGGCGTTTCGCCGGTCGGCAGCATGCCGTTTCCGACGATGATTCGGCTGAATCGCTGACGGTGTTCCGCGGCCAGTCGCAGGCCCAGCAACGATCCCCAGTTCTGGCACACAAGGGTGATATTGGTCAGGTTGAGCTGTTCAAGCCAACTGGCCAGCCACGTGAGATGGCGGCCGTAACTGTAGTCTGTAACCGACGCCGGCTTGTCGGATTTGCCGAAGCCGATCAGATCCGGGGCCAACACCCGGTGACCGGCCTCGGCCACCAGAGGGATCATGTGCCGGTACAGGTAGGACCAGGATGGTTCGCCGTGGAGCATGAGAACCGGCGAGGCGTTTCTAGGGCCTTCGTCAACGTAGTGCATCCGGAGACCCGGTTCTACGTCAAGATGGTTTGGAGCAAAGGGGTAATCCGGAAGACCTGCGAAGCGGGCTTCATCGGTTCTCAGAATACGCATGCCATCGACTGTCCTGACTGATTGGTTGCGTGATTGCCGGGCGGCATCCGGTGCTCATAGTGCCCTACTACAATCGTCGAAGATCAGGATAAAGCAGATGGAAATTTTGTGTGTTTGAGTTGCGTAACAGAGCGTTGTGGCTTTGAATCAGGACGCAATGCCAAACAGGCGTTCGGGGTTGTCAACGCGGGCCAGAGCGTCATCGCAACAATTGACGGCGCCGCAATCGTCGGCTGAGCAAAGGCCAATGGTCTGGCACTCCATGTTCTGGTGCTGGTCGCCCTCATTCCGGAAAATCCGGGCCCTGGAGAGAATCGAGTGGCAGTGGCCACAAAGGAGTGTGGGAACCGCGCTGCCTTCAGCAAGAAGTGCTGTGTATTGATGTTGTTCAGTCATAAATATCCTCCTGATACTGCCCAACATATGGGCCAAGTATGACATTTCAAAGTCGGGATGCCGGTGTTATACGGCTTAACTGTCAGGATCGACCAGTGGCCGACGGTTGGAGCGCTTGTCATCCCAGTCAAGTTCCTTGGGGTCATACCAGCCGATTGCCCCCAGCACTCTCTCCCGAGTCTGTGGCGACAGGGTAGGCCACAGCTCCTGGAAGTCCTCGAGGCCGAGCTCCCTCTGCTTCATCTGCTTGCTCTGGAGCCGGTTGATAATGCGTGGTAGCTGCAGGGCCTCGCCTAGCTGACCCGGCACCATGACTTCCTGACCCATCACTTTGCGCCGGTGCGTTCGGGCGGCCAGAACCTTGCGCAACTCGGTGGCCGCATCCAGGGCTGTTTCGATGGTGAAGGTTTCCAGTTCCAACAACATGACCTGTCTATTAGTTGATCAACAACCGTCCACTATAACCCGAAGACAGCTACAGTGGCCACGCCAGCGTGGTAGGGTAGAATGACTCGTTATATCGCAGAACCAACATCAGGGAACCGCATAATCTATGTACGCAAAACTTGAAACACGGACTTTTCTGGCGTTGCTGGTCGGCGTTTCCCTTGCCTTTGTTTTTCTTATGAAGCCCTTTTTCGGGCCCATATTCTGGGCGGTCGCCATCGCCCTGATTTTCCACCCGGTGCAGCAACTGCTGGAGCGGAAACTCGGGGACAGGCCCAATGTAAATGCACTGATTACCCTGTGTATCTGCATGTTCATCGTGGTTATCCCGGTTCTGGTACTGGTGACCTCATTGGTTGCCGAGGGCGTCGCGCTTTATCAGCAGATCCAGAGTGGTGAAATACGCCCCGGGGAATACATAGATCGGGTCAACCAGTCGTTCCCCGCCATCCAGGCCTTCCTAGCACAGTTTGATATCAGCTTTGCCGAGCTGAGGGACCGAGCCGTGAGTATCTTTGTCGGAGGAAGCCAGTTCCTGGGCAGGCAGGCGCTGGGCGTGGGCCAGAATACCTTCCAGTTTTTTCTGGGCCTGGCCTTGATGGTGTATCTGGCGTTCTTTCTGCTTCGGGATGGCCGTGCGCTGGTCGAGCTGATGATTCGGGCTCTGCCGCTGGGCGATGAGCGGGAGCGGTTGCTGTTTGCCAAGTTTGCGGAGGTGACCCGCGCGACCGTCAAGGGCAACCTGCTGATTGCCATCATCCAGGGGGCTCTGGGCGGGCTGATTTTCTGGATCCTGGGCATCAGCGGTGCGTTGCTCTGGGGTGTGGTTATGGCGATCGTATCGCTGTTGCCGGCTGTGGGTGCGGCGTTGGTCTGGGTGCCGGCAGCCATCTACCTGGCGGCCGTGGGCGATGTTGTCGAAGCGGTGGTGCTGACAGCCTTTGGCGTGGTGGTCATCGGGTTGGCAGACAACCTGCTGCGCCCGGTACTGGTTGGTCGTGATACCAAACTGCCGGACTACATTGTTCTGTTGTCGACCCTTGGGGGCATTGTCATGTTCGGCATCAACGGATTCGTAATGGGACCGCTGGTAGCTGCACTGTTTATGGCGTTCTGGGGCATTTTCATCCGCGAATTCAGCGAAGAAGCCCACCGCCCAGCCGCTTCTGCGGACGAAGAGACCCCTGCGCAGAGCAAGAAAACGGGACATGATGTCCCGTAAGGCGACATGCGACAAAAGTATGGTAGTCTTTTAACCGTTTGCCCCAGCCTGTGGAGATAGGCACCACACAACAAGAAAGAAACGGATATCGATGAGATATCAGGAGTTAGCAGGTGAGTACCATGAGAAACGCAACAACCCGATTGGGACGCCTGGCCGCAGCGGCCGGATTGGCGGTCACACTGGGCTTTGCCCCTGCAGCCTTCGCGGATGAGATCGTTGCACTCAAGAACGCGCTCTACGGAGCAGGATACGACATTACCAATGTCAGCCCGCAGATGGATGACTCAACCCGGTCCGCGCTAACCCGGTTCCAGCAGGATAATGGTCTTCAGGCCACGGGAAATCTGGACGATCCGACCAAGGAAGCCTTGGGTATGATATCGGTTCAGGTTGCCGCTTCGGCACCGTCACAGTCCGCCGCAGCCAGCAGCGCGCCGGCTCAGGAGTCGGCTTCTTCCGCGGCAGAAACCTCGGCCCCGGAGCCTGAGCAGGATGACGCCATTGAAGAAGAGGAAGATGGCGGCTGGTCGCTCTGGTAATCGGAGTTTCCTGAACAAAAAAGCCCGGCGAGATGTCCCGCCGGGCTTTTTTGTTGGTTCAGGATCTCAGTGCTCAGTCGAGCTTTTCGAGATCCCTAACGGCGCCCTTATCGGCGCTCGTGGCCAGTAGCGCATAGGCTTTCAGGGCTGCAGACACCTTGCGGTCCCGTGGCAGTTCCGGTTTCCAGCCCTTGGCGTCCCTGGCTTCCCGGCGACGATCCAGTTCGGGCTGATCCAGCTCCACGTTGATGCTCCGGTTCGGAATGTCGATGCGGATTGTGTCGCCATTTTCGATCAGGCCAATGGCTCCGCCGGCGGCCGCTTCCGGCGACGCGTGGCCGATGGACAGGCCGGAAGTGCCGCCAGAGAAACGTCCGTCCGTCAGTAGCGCGCAGTCTTTGCCGAGTCCCTTGGATTTCAGGTAGCTGGTCGGATACAGCATTTCCTGCATGCCCGGTCCGCCACGGGGCCCTTCGTAACGGATGATGACAACCTCGCCCGGCTTGACCTCGTCGGAGAGAATTCCGGCAACGGCGGAATCCTGGCTCTCGAATACCCTTGCCTTGCCTTCGAACACGAAGATGCTCTCGTCTACGCCCGCAGTCTTGACCACGCAGCCGTCAAGGGCAATATTGCCATAGAGTACGGCCAGGCCGCCTTCGGAACTGTAGGCGTTCTCAACCGAGCGGATGCAGCCGGTTTCCCGGTCACCGTCCAGGGTTGGCCAGCGGGTGCTCTGGGAGAAGGCGGTCTGCGTGGGAATGCCGGCAGGGCCGGCCTTGTAGAACTCGACCACTTCGGTGGGCGGCGACCTCATGATATCCCAGGTCTCGAGCGCTTCTCGCATGGTCTTGCTGTGCACGGTGGGAAGGTCGGTGTTGATCAGGCCGCCCCGTTCCAGCTCGCCGAGAATGCCCATGATACCGCCGGCCCGGTGCACATCTTCCATGTGATATTTGGGTGAGTTCGGAGCCACTTTGCAAAGTTGCGGTACACGACGTGACAGTTGGTCGATCTCGTTCAGGGTGAACGGGACACCGCCTTCCTGGGCTGCCGCCAGCAAATGGAGGATGGTGTTGGTTGAGCCGCCCATGGCGATGTCCATGACCATGGCGTTTTCGAAAGCCGCCATTGAAGCAATGCTCAACGGCAGTACGCTGGCGTCATCCTCCTCGTAATAGCGCCGCGCATTCTCCACAATCTGTCGACCGGCTTTGAGGAACAGCTGCTCCCGGTCGGCGTGCGTTGCCAGGAGCGAACCGTTGCCCGGCAGCGCCAGACCGATGGCCTCGGTGAGGCAGTTCATGGAGTTGGCGGTGAACATGCCGGAACAGGAGCCACAGGTCGGACAGGCGCTGCGCTCATACTCTTCCACCTGTTCGTCGGAGGCGTTGGGATCTGCAGCAATGACCATGGCGTCCACCAGGTCGAGCTTGTGCTCCGACAGTTTGGTCTTGCCTGCTTCCATGGGGCCGCCAGAGACGAAGATCGTGGGGATGTTGAGGCGCATGGCAGCCATCAGCATGCCCGGGGTGATCTTGTCGCAGTTGGAAATACACACAAGCGCATCGGCACAGTGGGCATTGACCATGTACTCTACGGAGTCGGCGATGATCTCCCGGGATGGCAGGGAGTAAAGCATGCCGTCATGGCCCATGGCGATGCCATCATCGACCGCGATGGTGTTGAATTCCTTGGCAACACCGCCGGCGGACTCGATTTCGCGGCACACCAGTTGCCCGAGGTCCTTAAGGTGCACGTGGCCGGGCACGAACTGGGTGAAAGAGTTGGCAACCGCGATGATCGGTTTGCCGAAGTCGCCGTCTTTCATGCCGGTGGCGCGCCAGAGGGCACGGGCGCCGGCCATGTTGCGGCCTGCGGTGGATGTCCGCGAACGATACTGGGGCATGGGGTTCTTTTCTCTCTGTTGTTACCTGATGACGTTGATCAAAAAAACAGAGGATACCAGATTAGACTCCAGGCGCATGGTTGTTTTCAGAGCCTCTGTTTACAATAGTTAACACAGTTGCCAACTTATTTTCCGGTTTGATCCGACAAGGAGTATGCCTATGGCCGGCCAGGAAAGCCTGCCGCTTCGTCGCCTTAAAGAGTTTCAGCCCTTGAACCGGCTGACCGATGACCAGTTGGTTTTGCTTGCCAGCCGGGCCGAGCGTCGTACCCATGGGCCCGGGCAGAGGGTGCTGGAACGCGGTGTCCGTGACGGTCTCGATTTTTTCCTGGTGGCAGGAAAGATTGAGCTTGAGTCCGTGGATGGCCGAAAAACGATCATCGAAGCCGAAACCGAGAAAGCCCAGAACCCGATTGCCAGACTCCAGCCACGAATGTACGACGTTACAGCCGTCAAACCCTCGGAATTCCTGGTCGTCGAACAGGACATCCTTAACCAGTTGCTGCGTTCGGCGCCTGTCGAACAGGTTGAGATGGATTCAGGTGAAGGCAATGGAGGGCTCGAGAGCGAGGAACATCACCTGCTGATGGAATTCCTGTCGGAGCTGAGATCGAACCAGGTGAAGCTTCCCAGTGTGCCGGATGTGGCCTGGAAGGTCCGGCGGGCGGTAGATAGAGAGGAGTCGACGGCGGATCAGGTGGCTCTTGCCGTATCGGCCGACCCGGCGATGGCGGCCAAGCTCGTTCGCGCCTGTAATAGCCCGCTTTATCGCGGATTCAGTGATGTCCGGAATGTCCGGGAAGCAGTGGTCCGTTTGGGCATGCGCACCACCCGCCAGCTGGTGACGGTGTTTTCCATGCGTGAGGTGTTCAAGACCCGTCAGGCGTCGCTTCAGAAAGAGATGGAAAAGCTTTGGCGTCACTCTCGTGAAGTGGCTGCCCTTTGCTGGGTGCTGGCGGATCACGCCACCAAATTGAATCCGGAGGAGGCGTTGCTGGCGGGACTGCTCCATGATATCGGCGTGGTACCGATCCTGGTCCAGGCGGAACATCATGTGAATCTCTTTGCCGATGAGGCCAACCTCAGCCATGCAATCCGCGAACTCAGGGCGGATGTGGGTACGGCGGTTCTGGAGAACTGGTCGTTCCCGCCGGCGTTCGTTGAGGCGGTCCGTCATGCCGAGGACTGGGGCTATGAATGCCGAGAGACATCACCCCAATTGGTGGATGTGGTTATCGTGGCGCAATTGCATTCGATGATCGGTTCCAGCCAGAATGCCGAGCTTCCCCCGTTCGACCAGGTGCCGGCGTATCGGCGTCTGGGCGAGCTTGAACTCAATGCTTCTCGCAGTTTGCAGCTTCTGACGGAGGCCAGGGCCCGGGTCGACGAAGTTCAGCAATTGCTGTCCATCCGGTGATTGTCCGGGCTGTGTAAACTGTGGAGTCTGCTTTCCGGTGACTGTTGCACTTATGAATGTACCTTTGTTCCCCCTGAATTCCATCGTCCTGCCCAGGGGGAGGATTCCCTTGCAGCTGTTCGAGCCGCGCTACATCGACATGCTGACCCGTTGTCTCAAGGAGGATCGTGGGTTCGTTGTGGTGCTGTTGCAGGAAGGCGGAGAGGCCGGGCGCACCGCCGCCTTCTACGATATCGGCACTTATGTACGTATTATTGATTTCCAGCAGCTGGAAAACGGCCTTCTGGGGATTACCGTTGAAGGCGAATCCAAGGTCTCCGTGGTCCGCAGCTGGCAGCAGGAAGACGGCCTGAATGTGGGAGACGTCGAGTGCCTGATTGAAGAGGCAGAGAGTGAGGTGCCGGAGCGTTTCAGCGAGTTGCCCTCGGTTCTGAAGGCGTTGTTTCGTCATCCGGTCATCCGGGACCTGAACATGGACATTGACTATGGTGATGCCCGGGATGTTGGCTGGCGGCTCACCGAACTTCTGCCACTGGACAAGCAGGAGAAACAGAAGCTGGTGGAATTGCAGGACCCTCTGGAGCGGCTCACCCGGCTTCAGGGGCTCCTGGAGGCGCTGGAAGAAGGTTAGGTGCCAGCAACCGGCCTGAAGTTCAGAACCGCCTGATCCCAGGACAGCAGGATGTAGGCTCCCGTAAGGATTAACCACACCACCGCTGCACCAACGATGGTGATATCGGGCGCCAACGGAACCTTGTCATAGCGGCTGTAACTGGCCCGCACTGCACCGGTAACGGCCAGGGCAAGCAGTAGTCCTCCAATCACATCGGTGAACCAGTGCACCCCAAGGTAGAGCCGGCTCAAAGCCACGGGCACCAGTGGCAGCGAGAGCAGCACGTAGTATTGCCAACGTCTCCGATGCCTGCTTTCGCCGGCGACGAAACTTGCCAGCAGCGTCACCATCAGGGTAATGCCCGCCGTGTGACCACTGGGAAAAGCGCCGGAATTCGGCGGGCCCATGACTTCATCCGGCCGGGGCACGCCCAGCAGCGCCTTCAGGCCCCAGACCAGAACCACCGTCACTGCGATAGCCGTCATAACATGGATGGCCGCGGCGTAATAGCCCCGGAATAGCAGTGCCGCGCAGGCGAGCACACCGGCGGTCATTAACACCGGCGCGTCACCCAGCAGGGTAATGGCAATGAAGGGACCGTCCAACAGAGGTTGCCGGAGTTGCTCAAACCAGAGAAGGGTGGCCTGATCGAACCCATCCAGGAGGCTGGTGGCGGTAGCCAACTGCCCCCAGATCAGAAGTAGTGCGGAGGCACCCAGTGCCAGCATGAATGAGGCCAGCGGGAATTCGCCCTCCCGGGCCGGTCGTTGATTCGTGTACAAGCGCCAGAAACGGTTCGTAGCCTCGTATTGCGCCATCCACTGCTTCAGCCAGCGGTAGAAACGGCTGTCCTCCCCAAGTCCCAGCTGAAACCTCAGCAGCACGAAATAGACCACCGTCAGGGCCGCGAGGCTGATGCCGATGACCGCGTAAAAATGCGCCGGAGGCCTGATATCACTGGCCAGGGCACTGCCCACCAGAAACCCCGGGAAGATGTAGACTGGCGCCCAGGCAACAGCGGAGCCGATGTTGAAAGCCAGAAAGCGTCGCCAGGACATCATCAGGGCCCCGGCCACGAGCGGGATGATCGGTCTGACCGGGCCGACGAAGCGGCCGATGATCACACTCTTGCCGCCGTGACGCTTGAAGAAGCGCTCCCCGGTACCGATGATTTTTGGATAGCGGCTCAGTGGCCAGGCGGTTGTCAGGCGCCCCTGCAGCAGTCGCCCCAGGCCAAAACTTGCCGTGTCGCCGGCGATGGCCCCAAGGCCCGCCCAAAGCAGTGCTTCCGCAAGCGGCATGCCGGTCTCCCCCGCCAATACGGCGACGGCAAACAGGATGGCGACACCCGGGACAATAATGCCGGCTATAGCGAGTGATTCGATGAAGGCAGTCGTAAACAGGGCTGTTGCCAGCCAGCCGGGATGCAGGCTGAGCCATGCCGACAGATCGTTCAGCCAGGCACTGCTCATGTTTCGATGGTTTCTCCCGGGCTGAACCAGACCGAATCCGTACCGCGTCTGCGAGCTTCTTCCATGGCCTGGTGGGCCCGGTCCCTGAGTGTGTCGGTACGGGTGTCGCCACTGCCGCGGGTGGTGCAGCCGAGGCTTACTGTGGCTTTGCCAACCACCGGCCAGTGGTGTTCGGCAATGGTGCGGCGAATCCGCTCGGCAATCACTCGCACGCCTTCTTCCGGAGTAAACGGCAGGATCAGGAAAAACTCCGAGTCTTTCAGTGTGTACAGGGTATCGCCGGCCCGAATCACGCCGAAGAGGTGCTCGGTCATATCCCTGAACAGGCCCTGAACCTGGTCCCTGCCGTGAAGGTCGGCCACTTCGTCGGCGTAATCAATGCTCAGGTCGATGACGGACAGGCAGTGCCCCGTGGCGATGGCACGGCTGATCTCTTTCTGAAGGGTTTCATCCAGAAAGCGGGCATTATGGGCGCCAGTCACCGGATCGGTAATGGCGAGGTCCTCTGCCGACTGGGCCATGTGGTCATAGTGCCAGATGTACAGGGCTGCAACCGCCAGAAGGATGAACAGGCCCCCCGTGATGGCAATGGCGTCAGCCGGTGCCTTTTCGAGGAACAGGATGATCGACATGGGTACCAGCAGCAGGAGCGATAGCCCGACGCCCTGACGCAGGGGCAGGATAAGCAGATTCAGCACCAGCAGGGGCATGGCCCAGTGGCTGATGCCAGGGGCATCCATGGTCAGCAGCGCTGCCAGCATGCCACTGTTCAGGCCGGAGAGGATGACCAGGTGCCCGGGGGCCGACAGCTGGTGCCGGCGGCAAATGATGGTGTAAACGGCACCCGCGAGGGTCAGAACAGCCATCCCTGAGGCCAGGTAAAAGAGTTCGTAGAAACCATAGCGGAGGTTCTGCATCGCCAGGGTGAAAATGAACAGGCAGGCGATGCCGTAGCCAAAGGCATGTGTCCAGGTTCTCAGTCGGGTCTCTGTCATGCCACTGGCCCCTCTGCCCGAGGCTGGTTTGGTTGTGCCGGCTGCGACCATGAACTGTAGGCCTGGCTTCGGTTGCCTCCCTGCTGCTGGGCCCGGCGCAGGGCATTCGCGGCACTCTGCTGCAGACTGTTGGCATCGTCACCGATATTCAGGCCGGCGATACCGGTGCTGACGGTCAGGTTCATACCGTGGGATTCCAGAAGCGTTGCCAGGCCCTTGCGGATCGTCTCGGCGCGGGCGATCGCGTCGCTGGTGGAAATGCCCGGCAGGATCACCAGAAACTGCAGGTCCGCGACCCGGTAGTAGGTGTCGAAATCACGGATCTGGGAATGCAGGTAGCGACCAATGCGGGGAAGAATCGAGCGGATGTCCTCATCCGGTTCGTCATCGCTCAAATGGGTGTCCAGCCCGATCATGATAATCGACATATCGGTGCCCTCCCGCTCACTGCGCTGGATTTCCTTGTGCAGGTCGGCAGACAGGTATTCCCGGCTGGCTGCCTGGGTCAGCTCGTCGGTACGGCGCAACGGCGCGAGTTGACGGGTCTTGTAGTCCCGCAGGAAGACCAGCAACGCCGAAAGCAGCAGGGTAAGAAGAAAGGCGCTGATCATCTGGTGGCGGTCGGCAAGGCCTACCGCCCATTGTGTCGCGATCATTGCCAGTACAGCGATGATCAGTGTTACCACGGCTGCGGCCGCTGGCGGAACCAGGGCGAAAGCAACCAGAGGCAGCGCGTAAAGCCAGTGGCTCAGGATCCATGGGCCGGTCCAGAAACTGGCCAGCAGTATCAGCAGAAGCACGACAAAGAAAGCCTGCTGGATTCTCGGCCAGGGCTGGTGGACCCGGTTGGGGTGGAACGTCTTTCCGGCAATGACAATACCTGCCGCGGCAGCCGCGGCTGCGGCAACCATGGGTTCGCCCAGCACGGCGCAAAGGGTCGCAATGGCGATCAGGGCCACGAAGCCCGCTCGCGACAACTTGCTCAACAGGAATTTTTCGGCCATCTGGGCCATGGTGTCCTTCCTTTTCCCGAACTCCCTTGAAAAACCGTCCCCGGGGAACCTTTATAGGTCCGAGTATGGCATATCGCAGCGGTATAATATCTGTTTGGGATGCGTACTTGAAACGGGAAAGGTAAAGTTAGGCCCTGATTCCTGATTCCGCTTGAAAACAGAAAGGTATTTGAATGGATATTGCAGCGTACATGGCTGAGGTTGGGCAGCAGGCCCGTGCAGCGGCAACCGGAGTGGCTCGTTCGACCACCGCCGTGCGTAATCAGGCGCTCCTGGCGACGGCCGAGGCCCTGGATGCAGCCCGGGAAGAGCTGGCCCTCGCCAATGGCAAGGATCTGCAGATGGGCCGGGAAAATGGCCTGGATGCGGCGATGCTTGACCGGCTGGAGCTGACACCCCAGCGAATCGATACCATGATTGAGGGCCTGCGCCAGGTGGCCTCCCTGCCAGACCCGATCGGTGCCATCACCGACATGAACTACCGGCCCTCCGGTATCCAGGTGGGCAAGATGCGTGTTCCGCTGGGCGTCATCGGTATTATTTACGAGTCCCGTCCCAACGTGACGGTCGAGGCTGCGAGTCTGTGCCTCAAGTCGGGCAATGCGACCATTCTCCGGGGCGGCTCAGAGTCCATTCATTCCAACCAGGCCATTGCCCGCTGTCTTTCCGTGGGGCTCGCGAAAGCGGGACTGCCCGAGAATGCGGTGCAGGTGATCAAGACAACGGACCGCGCTGCGGTCGGAGAGTTGATCACCATGCCGGACTACGTTGATGTGATTGTGCCCAGGGGCGGCAAGGGGCTGATCGAGCGCATCAGCCGCGATGCCCGGGTGCCTGTTATCAAACACCTTGATGGCGTCTGCCATGTCTACATCGATAGCCATGCCGATCCGGAAAAGGCGCTGAAGGTGGCGATCAACGCCAAAACCCACCGGTACGGAACCTGCAACACCATGGAAACCCTATTGGTGGATGCAGAAATCGCCGAGGATATCCTGCCTCTGCTGGCCCAGGCTTTTGTTGAAAAAGGCGTGGAATTGCGGGGCTGCGAGCGGACACGGGCCATCGTCGAAGGCGTGGTAGAAGCTACCGAGGCAGACTGGGAAGCCGAATATCTTGCTCCGGTCCTGGCAGTGCGTGTGGTTGACGGCCTGGAAGGCGCCATTGCCCATATCAACCGCTACAGCTCCCAGCATACCGACAGCATCATTACTGAGAACTACACGCGGGCACGGCGCTTCATCACGGAGGTGGATTCCAGTTCGGTGATGGTCAATGCCTCCACGCGCTTCGCCGATGGGTTCGAGTATGGTCTGGGGGCCGAAATCGGCATCTCCACTGACAAGATCCACGCCCGGGGACCGGTGGGGCTGGAAGGCCTCACATCCCAGAAATACGTGGTCTTCGGTGACGGGCACATCCGGACCTGATGCCCATGCATGTCATTTATGGGGGGACCTTCGACCCGGTGCATCATGGCCATCTCAGGCTTGCGCTGGAAATCAGCGATCGTCTTGGCGTGGATTACGTCAGCCTGGTGCCCTGTCATATTCCGCCGCACCGGGGGCAAACCGGGGCGTCTTCCAGTCAGCGCCTGGAGTTGTTGAGGCTGGCAGTGGCCGGTGAGCCCCAGTTGCGGATTGACGACCGTGAGCTCTCACGGGAAGGAGCGTCCTACACCGCCGATACCCTTCGCCAACTCCGGGCCGAGCTTGGCCCGGATGAACCCCTGGTGATGGTGGTTGGCACGGACGCATTTGCTGGCTTCGATCGCTGGCGGGAATGGCAGCAGATTCCGGGTCTGGCGCATGTGGTTGTGGTCCGTCGGCCGGGCCCGGCATTGGACCCATCCTCCGAACCGGCCCGATTACTGGCAGAGCGTGGTGTGGAAAGCCCGGAGGCCCTGCATGACAGCCCCTGCGGCTGCGTTCTCGAGCTGGATCCACCCTTGCTGGATGTTTCCGCGACCGGTATTCGGGAGCGTATCGGTGACGGCCGTTCGCCACGCTATCTGGTGCCTGACTCGGTCTGGACAGAAATTCGCCGCCAGGGGCTCTATGGAGCATGCCCTGACGGGAACTTTTAGTGCTACAATCGCGTCTGAATATGACATTTCGGGCGGCCATACCGGCAAACGCCCGTCCAACAGGGTGATTATGCAGGCAGAGCAACTGAAAGATCTGGTAATTAATGCGCTTGAAGATGTGAAAGCACAGGACATCAGCGTAATCGATGTCCGTGACCGCACCAGTGTCACCGACTTCATGGTTCTGGCATCCGGAACGTCCAACCGACATGTAAAATCCCTGGCAGACTCCGTCGTGGTCGAAGCGAAGGAGAAGGGCGTGCGCGCGAGCAATGTTGAAGGTGCCGGCGTCAGCGACTGGATTCTCGTGGATCTGGGCGATGTGGTTGTTCACGTCATGATGCCTGCCACACGAGAATTTTACGATCTGGAGCGCTTCTGGCGTGATGCTCCGGATCTTGGTGTTGCGGGCAGCGAATAATCATGCGGTTACGCCTGATCTGTGTGGGGCAGAAAATGCCCGACTGGGTCAGTACCGGATTCGGAGATTACGCCCGCCGCATGCCGCCGGAGCTACCCGTGGAACTGGTTGAAATCCCCGTCGCCCACCGGGGCAAGAATCCCGATATCCCCAGGCTGATGCAGCGAGAAAGCGACGCCATTCTGGCGGCCACCGGCGCGAAGGACCGGGTCATCGCGCTGGAGGTTGGTGGGCGGCCGTGGTCGACCGAAAAGCTTGCGGCGCAGCTGGAGAACTGGCAACAGGATGGCCGGGACGTCAGCTTTCTGGTGGGCGGCCCGGATGGCCTCGCCGACGATTGCCGCAAACGGGCCGACCAGCAATGGTCGTTGTCGCCCCTGACCCTGCCTCATCCCCTGGTGCGTATTGTTCTTGCAGAACAGCTCTACCGGGCCTGGTCGATCACCCGCAATCACCCGTATCACCGGGCCTAGGGGGACGTTATGCCATGGGGTGAGTTCAAGGATACGGCAGCGGAACGCCGGCTGTTCCAACGGCGGACCCTGGTCATGCTGGTAATTGTCATGCTCGCTATCGGCGGCCTGATTGCCCGGATGTACCAGCTTCAGGTCGTGGAGCATGAGATATACACCACGCTCTCAGACAAGAATCGCGTCCAGGTCCAGTCGGTGCCTCCTCCCCGGGGGCTGGTATACGACCGCAATAACACCCTGCTGGCGGAGAACCGCCCCGTTTTCAGTGTAACGCTTGTGCCCGAGCGGGTGCAGGGCATGGACGATACCCTGGCGCAGCTTGACGCGATCCTGGAGATCTCCGAGGAAGACCGCGAACGGTTTCAGCGTCGGCTTCAGGAGCCCCGCCGACCCTTCCAGGAAATCCCCCTTCGCTATGACCTTAATGAGCAGGAGATGGCGCGCCTCGCCGTGCATCGCCACGAGCTTCCGGGCGTCGAGGTCAAGGCTGAGCTGGTACGGTATTACCCCCACAGTGAGCTGACGGCCCATGCCCTGGGGTTTGTCGGACGTATCAATCGGGATGAGTTGCAAAGGATCGATCCGGTCAACTACGCAGGCACCAACTACATCGGCAAGTCGGGCATTGAGCGGTTCTACGAGGAAATCCTCCACGGCCAGGTCGGTTACCAGCATGTCGAAACCAATGCCCGGGGCCGGACTCTCAGGGTTCTGGAACGTGAGAACCCGGTTCCCGGGGAGGATCTGCAGCTGCATCTGGATCTCAGGCTGCAACAGCGTGCCCACGAGCTTCTTGATGGTCGTCGGGGCGCCATCATTGCCATAGAACCGGATACCGGCGGCATTCTCGCGCTGGCCAGCGTGCCGGGGTTTGATGCCAACAAATTCGTCACCGGTATCAGCGTCAACGATTATCGGGAATTGAGCGACAGCAAAGACAAGCCCCTGTTTAATCGTGCCTTGCGCGGTCAGTACCCGCCAGGCTCAACCCTCAAGCCCATGCTTGCGGTCGCCGCCCTCGACAGTGGCGCGACCACCCGGGATTACACCATCTGGGATCCGGGGCATTTCCGACTGAATCAGGGTGGCCGGGTCTGGCGCGACTGGAAGCGGACGGGGCACGGCTGGGTTGATCTCAAGGACGCTGTGGCCGAATCCTGTGACGTCTACTTCTACGAGGCGGCGGTCGAAATGGGCGTGGATACCATGCACAGCTACCTGTCTCATTTTGGCTTCGGGGAAGACGCGACGCTTGATGTCTCCGGGGCCCTGAGCGGCTTGCTTCCTTCCAGAGACTGGAAAAGGGCAGTGCGCAATGAACCCTGGTATCCGGGAGATTCCGTGAACCTGGGTATCGGCCAGGGCTTCATGTTGGCAACACCGTTGCAACTGGCGACAGCGACCGCCCTAATCGCCAATCGAGGCGAGTGGGTCGAGCCGAGGTTACTGAAAGATATCAAGGGGGATCGCCCGGTCGAGGAGTTCCTACCCGCCGAAACCCACGAGCCGCTCAAGTTGAAGAACCCGGACGACTGGGAGTATGTGGTGGAAACCATGGTTGAAGTCATGCACGGAGCGAAGGGCACTGCCCGGGGTGCTGGTCGTGGTGCCCCCTACAAGATGGCAGGCAAGACAGGAACTGCCCAGGTCTTCAGTCTGGCCGAGGATGAAGAATACGATGAGGAAGAAATCCGCGAGCGGCTTCGGGATCATGCGCTTTTCGTGGGTTTTGCGCCGGTAGATAACCCGAAAATTGCCGTCGCCGTTATTGTCGAGAACGGCGGCAGCGGCAGTGGCACCGCGGCACCGGTCGCGCGGGCGCTGTTTGACTCCTGGTTGCTGGATTATGGCCAGGGGGATAGCGCATTGGTCAGTGGTGTCGGCGAGGTGGCTGACTGATGGCGTTCAAGGCGTTACTGGATTCAACCGCAAGCAACCCTCTTGGCCGGCACCGGAGCATCTGGACAGCGCTGCATCTGGATCCAATCCTGTTGCTGCTGTTACTCCTGCTGGTTTCCGGCGGGCTGTTCGTACTCTACAGCGGTGCCGACCGGAACCTTGAGGTCGTCAAGGCCCAGGGCATCCGGCTGGGCGTGGCGTTTGTCGTGATGCTGGTATTTGCCCAGCTGGATCCCTCGGTGTTTCGCCGTTGGGCGCCGTGGCTCTACGGCGCCGGTATTGTGGCCCTGATTGCGGTTCTGCTGGTGGGCGTTGGTGCCAAGGGTGCGCAACGATGGCTGGCTATTCCGGGACTTCCGCGTTTCCAGCCATCGGAATTGATGAAGCTGGTGGTTCCCATGATGGCGGCCTGGTATCTGTCCAGGCATTTCCTGCCGCCCAGATTCCGGCATGTAACCGTCGGGCTGGCGATCGTTCTGGTGCCCATGGTCATGATCATGCAGCAGCCGGACCTGGGGACCTCGCTGCTGGTCGGCATGGCCGGTATCTTCGTGGTGTTTTTTGCGGGCATCAGCTGGAAACTGATCACGGCGTTCGTGGCCATGGTGTCCGTTTCGGCCCCGCTGATGTGGTTCTTCGTCATGAGGGAATACCAGAAACAGCGTGTGTTGACGCTTCTGGACCCTCAGAGTGACCCCCTTGGCGCCGGCTGGAACATCATCCAGTCCAAGACCGCCATCGGTTCCGGTGGCGTGGATGGCAAGGGCTGGCTTCAGGGAACCCAGTCGCACCTGGAGTTTCTGCCAGAGAGTCATACCGACTTCATCGTCGCAGTGCTGGCTGAAGAGTTCGGGTTCGTGGGCATGCTGATCCTGATGACGGTGTATTTCCTGATCATACTGCGGTGCCTGTATATTGCCGCGACAGCCCAGGATTCATTCAGCCGCCTTCTCGCGGGTGCGCTCACCATGACGTTCTTCATCTACATCTTCGTAAATGTCGGGATGGTAAGTGGACTTTTGCCAATCGTTGGTGTGCCATTGCCCCTGATCAGCTACGGTGGTACGTCGGGGGTCACCCTGATGGCAGCCTTTGGTGTTTTGATGTCGATTCATACCCATCGGCGAATGATTGGCGCCTGATTCGGTCAATCAAACCATGGCCACAGGGTAATGGTGATTCCTTCGGAGAACCCGTTACAATGAAGGCTGGACCACCGGGAACCTGATACCGGTGGCCAGTGTAGTCAAGAGGAATTCCGGACAGTGAACTGCAAGCCCTCATTCTCCCTCCTGCTGTCGGTGGTTGTGTCGCTGATACTCGGCGGCTGCGCGTCGGCCCCGGAAACGGACCATTCGTCCCGCTATACCCTGGCAACCGACAGGGCCCCTTCGGGTAACTTCGATGTGTCCGGTCTTGACGATGCGGTACCGGTTTACGAGGCTCCCAGGAGGGCGGGCAATAAATCGCCCTACCAGGTCTGGGGCAAGCAGTACCACGTGCTCGACAGCAACGATGGCTATGTGGAGCGGGGTACGGCGAGCTGGTACGGCGAGAAATTTCATGGCCACAAGACCTCCAACGGCGAAACCTTTAACATGTACACCATGTCCGCCGCGCACAAATCCCTGCGGATCCCCGGCTATGCACGTGTAACGAACCTTGATAACGGTCGCTCGGTGATTGTCCGTGTCAACGACCGCGGTCCCTTTCACAGCGACAGGATCATCGACCTGTCATACGCCGCTGCCAAGAAGCTGGGGTACCAGGCCAGGGGCACGGCCCGTGTGGAGGTGGCTGCCATCACCGTCAGGCCGGATGGCGCCATGTTCATTGCCGGCGAGCCTTATTCCCCGGGAGATCCGGCCGGATACGCTGAAAGCCGGGTGGAGGCAAGCGGCGACATGGCCATGACCAACCGGTCATTGTTTGTGCAGCTGGGGTCCTTCAGCAGCCGGGATCCGGCTGAAAAACTGCTCAGCCAGGTGAGGGCGGTGCTGGAGAATCCGATGCGCGTTCGGGCAGTGGATACCTCCGCGGGGCGCTTCCATCGGGTCCAGGTGGGCCCCTTCAATGACGAAGACAGCGCCAGGCGTACCCAAAGCCTGCTGGAAGCCCGTGGTTTCGATCAGTCCATCCTACTGACCGATACGCACTGAATAAGCCGAACACGACATATTTAAAAAAATACACTTAACGACGAATGAATGGACCCATGGCCTTAAACTCTGCTTTTCGAACTCTCTCCGTTGTCCTTGTGCTGATGCTTGCCCTGACAGGCAAGGCAATGTCCCAGTCGGTGCTGATTCCGTCGCCGCCGCAGATTGCCGGCAGCTCCTACGTGTTGATGGATCCCAAGAGCGGACGGATCATCATGGAGGAGAATAGCCACGAGCGTTTGCCTCCGGCCAGTCTGACCAAAATGATGACGGCCTATATTGTCGAGCGTGAGCTTGATGAGGGCCGCATTGCCATGTCCGACATGGTTCCCATCAGCGTTAATGCCTGGAAGACCGAAGGTTCGCGCACCTTCGTTCGGGAAGGCACCCAGGTTTCGGTCGAAGATCTGCTCAGGGGGGTCATCATTCAGTCGGGCAACGACGCGTCTGTTGCCCTGGCGGAATTCGTTGCAGGCAGTGAAGGAGCCTTCGTTGACATCATGAACCAGCAGGCCCAACTGCTGGGAATGAAAGACACCAATTTCGTGAACGCGACCGGCCTGCCCTCGCCGGAGCATTTCTCAACAGCCTATGACCTGGCGATGCTGGCCCGCGCGATCATCAACGATTACCCGGAGAACTATCCGCTCTACGCTGAAAAACATTTCACCTACAACAACATTCGCCAGCCGAACCGGAACAGTCTGCTCTGGCGCGATGATAGCGTCGACGGCCTGAAAACAGGCCATACCGAGGAGGCGGGTTATTGCCTTGTTGCCTCTGCCAAACGCAACGACACCCGTTTTATTGCCGTGGTTATGGGCACCAACAGTTCAGAAGCACGGGCCCAGGAAATCCAGAAAATGCTGAACTACGGCTTCCGCTACTATGAGAGCGAACGCCTGTTCCGGTCAGGCCAGGAGCTCATCGAAGCCCGTGTCTGGGGCGGTCAGGCTGATCAGCTCTCCGTTGGCATGACTGAGGATGTCTACGTGACCATTCCACGGAGTTCACGAAACGATCTGGAATCGACGGTCGACCTTGATTCTGTGATTAAGGCACCCATTAAAGTTGGGGACGAGCTGGGACGGGTGAAGGTCTCCTATAACGGCGAGGTACTGGTTGATCAGCCGGTGTTGGCCCTGACCGAGGTTCCCGAAGGTGGCTTTTTCAAACGCATCTGGGACGCCATCAAGCTCTTTTTCATTCAGTTATTTCAGTAAGGTGATGTTGATCCCGGGGAGTAAAACGGCATGAGTGAGCCGAAAGCACCAAAAATTGAGTTTCCTTGCGACTATGTGATCAAGGTGATTGGCAATGCGGCCCCGGATTTCACCGAGTTCGTGGTCGAGGTTGTGGAGCAGCATGCCCCCGGAATCAGCGAGACCGATATCACCGTTAACGACAGCAGCAAAGGCCGTTTTTCCTCGGTTCAACTGAAGATTGTGGCCACGGGTGAAGCGCAACTGAAGGCCCTGTTCGAGGATCTCAAGGCCAGTGGCCGCGTACACATGGTGCTCTGAGCCCGATGCCTGACCTGATTGTCCGATCCCTGGGTGAGCAGCCCTATCTGGAAACCTGGGAGGCCATGAAAGCCTTCACCGCTGACCGCGATGACAGTGTGGCGGATGAACTCTGGTGTTTGCAGCATCCGCGGGTTTATACCCAGGGCCAGGCGGGGAAGGCCGAACATATTCTTGCCCCGGGCGACATCCCGGTGATCCCGGTGGATCGGGGCGGGCAGGTGACCTACCACGGTCCCGGCCAGCTCGTGATTTACCTGATGATCAATCTGACTCGCAAAAAACTTGGTGTACGTTCTCTGGTGGACGAGATCGAACAGGCCATCGTCCGCACGCTTGCAGAATTGGGCGTTGAGGCCGCTCCGAGACCGGACGCCCCGGGCGTTTACGTGGGCGACGCCAAGATTGCCTCGCTCGGACTGAGGGTTCGCCGGGGTTGTTCCTTTCATGGCCTGGCGCTGAATGTGGATATGGACATGGAGCCTTTTCAGCGCATAAACCCCTGCGGCTACGCCGGAATGGCCATGTGTCAGGTTCGCGACTTTGTTCCCGGTGTGACACTGGCTGACGTGCAGCGGAGGTTGTCGCAGCAGCTGGTCAGTGGCCTGGCTCACCACGATGTCGATTTCCGCGAGGGCTGGTAGCTCAGGCCGCGGCTTCATTCTCGTAACCGCATGCGCGGTTACGTCCCTCGGATTTCGCCCGATACAGGGCTTCGTCTGACCGCTGCAGCAGGCGATCGATGGATTCCGAGCCACGGATCGACGCCACCCCCACACTGATGGTTGCCTGAATCGGGCCCTTCTCCGTGCTTACGGATCTGGCGGCAAAAGCTTCACGGATCCGGTTTGCGGATGCCAGCGCCTCCCCGGTATTGGTTTCGGGCAGCAGAACCAGGTACTCCTCACCGCCCCATCGGGCCAGCGTATCAACTTTGCGGCATTGTTCCCGAAGGGTCCTGGCCACCAGAATGATCAATTCGTCACCCACATGGTGCCCATAGTTGTCGTTAACGCTCTTGAACAGGTCAATGTCCATCAGCAGCACCGAAAAGGGCCGGGCGTTGCGAAGATAGCGCTGATACTCGATGTCCAGTTGCTCAAGCGCTTCGCGGCGATTGGCCAGGCCGGTCAGGGCATCGTGCTTGGCGGCATACTCGAATTCCGCGGCCAGCTTCAGCAACCCCAGCTTGCTGCGTCGACGGCTCTGGTCAAGGATGTAACAGGTGACCATTTCAAAACCCAGCACCGCTATCATGGTGATTCTGAAACTGGTGCTGTGCGGCGGATCGAACAGGAAATCCCCCAGTGGGCTGAAAAGGAAGATGACGGCGGCGAACCCGCCACAGCAGGCGAGCACCCCAACCCGGGATTCGCTGATGTAGAAAATGATGGGCGGGTAGGCAAACAACCAGATAATGGCGGAACCGTCCTCTACCGCGTTGATAGCCAGGTAGGTGAACAGCACCGTAATCAGGGTTATGAAGCCGCGACGCTGCAGGGTCTTGTTACCGAAGAGCAGGTAGCTCACAGAGTTGACGGCAAGAAGAACGGCGAAGCCAACCAGTAGTGGCGGCGTGATCGGGTCGTTCTGCAGGCTGGAGCGCCAGGCAAAGAAACAGAGCAGGGGCACGGCAACAGCGGTCAGCCAGTTGATCAGGATCGGGACAGGAATCTCGCCCTTGACCCGGAACTGCGACAGCTCCGTATCCGGCGTTTTTCTTGCGGATTGCGGCATTTTCAGATCTTGTTGTTGTGATAGTCGTTGTTGGACCTTACGTATCTAGAAATACTAGACCGGTTTCCCGGCGGAAACTGTGTCGAAACGTAAACGATCCGGTTGTGCAGATGTAAACCGGCAACGGGGCTGGCGCATTGGCCCCGTGGCCGCGGCAGGCCGGTCGACTCGGTTAGGTCAGCTCCCCTGACTATCCGTATAATGGTGTAAGCCGCCAAACGTGGTGAAATTCTCTGATCCGAACAGGTCACTATGTCTTCCAGACGTTCAGGAAATTCGGTTTCCCGCATCAAGACAGGCAGTTTCGAGCGCAGGCTGAGTCTGACCCGTGCCGGGTTGTTTGCCGGTACCCGTATGGCCTCACATATGGCAACCAACTGGTTCAGCACTCGGGAAAATCGGGAAAAACGTCACCGCGCCATGCTTTCGAGCCAGGCCCGGTTCCTGGTGGATGAACTGGGCAAGTTAAAGGGCAGCGTGGTCAAGATTGGCCAGGTTATGGCTCTGTACGGCGAGCATTTTTTGCCCGAGGAAGTCACCGAAGCGCTCCACACCCTGGAAGATCAGACCACTTCTCTGGAATGGCCGGCTATCGAGCGTGTGCTGAAAGACGAGCTGGGCGCGGAGCGTCTGGCGCAACTGGATGTAGAGCCCGAGCCTATTGGCGCTGCGTCGCTGGGGCAGGTCCATCGGGCCTGGCGCCGCAGTGACGGCCTGGAGCTGGTGCTGAAGGTGCAATACCCGGGCGTTGCCGACGCGGTAGACAGCGACCTGAATGCTGTCGCCCAGTTGCTGCGAGTGGCCAGGCTGGTCAGTTTTGGCCCCGAGTTCAATGACTGGCTGGAGGAAGTCCGGCAGATGATGCATCGGGAGGTGGACTATCGCCTTGAGGCGAAGACCACCGAGAAATTCCGCAACATGCTGGCATCGGATCCGAGATTCATTGTGCCCAGGGTCCTGCCGGAGTTTTCAACCGAGCACGTTATTTGTTCAACCTACGAGCACGGGCATTCGGTCAGTTCCCAGTCGGTCAGGGACCTGCCGCTGGAACGTCGCAGTGCCCTTGGCAAGGCCGCCCTGGAGCTGTTTTTCCGGGAATTGTTCATCTGGGGCGAAATACAGACCGATCCCAATTTCGGCAACTACCGCATCCGGATTGCCGGGGAGGAAGGGGATGACCCGGGGTACGACCGTATCGTCCTCCTCGATTTCGGCGCCGTGCAGTCCTACTCGGACGAGTTTCTCAAACCGGTCATCCAGATGATCAAGGCATCCTACGAGAACGATCTCGATGCGGTAATCGATGGTGGCGTGAAGCTGCGTTTCATGAGCACCGAGTGGCCGGAGGAGGTACTGGAGAAGTTTGGCCAGGTCTGCATGTCGGTGCTTGAACCGCTCTCCAGCGACAAGGATTCCTGGCCAGACTATGCAGTAAACAGCCACGGCCAGTATCGTTGGAAGCAGAGTGAACTGCCGTCCCGGGTGGCGCGTCAGGCGGCCCGGTCGGCGATCAGTCGCTATTTCCGCGTGCCCCCGAAGGAGTTCGTGTTCCTTAACCGTAAACTGATCGGGGTCTACACCTTCGTTGCGGTTCTGAATTCCGAATTTAACGGCGAGCCGCTGCTTCGGAAATACCTCTACGGTGAAGGTGACGATGCACCGGACGCCTCCGCGACGAGCCAGAGCACAAAGGCGTAGCGGGCCCCCTTGCCGATTCCTACCAGTATCACAAAATTGAGCCACGGCACGCGCATGATCCCGCCAACCAGGGTCAGCGCGTCGCCGCCCAGAGGCAGCCAGCCCATCAGCAGAGACCATTGGCCATATCGGTTAAAGCGGTTCCTCGCCTTGTGCAATTGCATCTCGCTGATCGGAAACCAGGGTTTATGCTTAAAGCGATCTACCTGCCGGCCGATAACTCCGTTAACGACCGAGCCCAGCGTGTTACCCAGTGTTGCCCAGAACCACAGCCACCACCAGGAGTAACCCTGTGTTATCAGCGTGCCCAGCAGAACTTCCGAGTAAGCGGGCAGCAGCGTGGCAGCGGCGAACGCGGTCAGAAATAGCGTCAGGTAGGCCACCGGCTCCTCCGTGCTCTAAAATAGAATGAACCCCCAACTCCCCGCAGGTCCGCCTTCACCATGAAACAGTTATCGCTCCGCTTCAAGCTCTACGCCCTCGTTGTGTCCCTGCTTCTGATAATGGGCATCAGTATCGTGGTGACTGCCCAGCTGTCTCTCGGAGCCATGGAGAAGAGGTTGAGTGTCGAGACCCGGGATACGGTGCAGGGCATTGTAATGGATCAGCTCAGCGCAACCGCTGGCAAGTTCGGCGAGCTGGTCAGTGGTCAGTTTGCAACTGCCTTTCGGACCCCGGAAGTCGTCCGCAATGTTATTACCCGCAATATTCAGTCCGACAGTTCCGGTCGAATCAGCAGGACGGCCCTGCAGGAGACTGTTGGCGCCGTGCTTGAGGAGCAGAAAAGTCTGAGCTCGATATACGCACAGTTCGAGCCGGATGGCTATGACGGGCAGGATCGCTATTTCACCGGTGGTGTTGAGGAGCACAGCAGCGACGAGGGCACCCTGGAAATCTATTACTACCGGGATCCGGAGGGCAAGGTTCACTTCAGCCGCACCGAGGACCCGGCTACGAAGTATCTGGATAGCCTGAACGAATTCGGGATTCGGGAAGCCGAGTGGTATCTGTGCTCGCGGGACACCAGGGCACCCTGCATCATGGAGCCCTATGATTACGAAATCAGTGAGGGCTATTCCGAGCTGATGACCAGCCTGGTGGTTCCGATTCTGGACGACGGAGCATTCGCCGGCGTGGTGGGCGTCGATATCAATCTCTCGACACTGCAAAGAACCATTTCTGGTGTCAGCAAGGAACTGTTTGACGGCAAGTCCAGGGTCACGCTGATCAGCGAGCAGGGTCTTATCGCGGCATCCAGTCATTATGAGGCTCATCTTGGTCGGC
This sequence comes from Marinobacter sp. L-80, assembly GCF_056859395.1. NCBI lineage: Bacteria > Pseudomonadati > Pseudomonadota > Gammaproteobacteria > Pseudomonadales > Marinobacteraceae > Marinobacter > Marinobacter sp. L-80. The sequence continues at coordinate 259,824 of NZ_JBSXOI010000075.1, read as the reverse complement.
CCCTCCGGGAGGCGTTGCCGGAGCATGGCGATACCTTCTCGGGACTGCATCAGGGTGGGGGGACCTTCGATGACGGCCAGACCCTGGCCGTGGCCTATCCCGTCGAAATCAGTCTGCCCGATGCCGAGTGGTCGTTGTTGATTGAACTGCCAAGAGATGCCGCGCTTGCCAGCGTTTCCGAAATCACGGGCCTGCTGTCAGACGAAGTGGCCGCGACCGCGACCCGCCAGACCCTGGTAGGCATCGGTGTCGTGGTTCTTGCTGTTGTCGCCCTCGTTCTCCTGGTCCGCTCGGTGACCCGCCCGCTGGATGAGATCCGGGATCGCATGAAGAACCTGGCCAGTGCCGAAGGGGACCTTACCCGTGAGCTGGAAATCGACACCCACGCCGAGCTGATCGAGCTGGCTGGCGGATTCAACGCCTTCCTGGCGAGGCTGAGAGAGATGATCAACGACCTGAAGGATGTAAACGCCAAGGTCCGCGAACAGGCCAGGGATGTCGGAAGTATTGCGGTTGAGACCGATGAGCAGACCGGCAGGCAACATCAGGACATCGACAGCGTGGTGACCGCCATGAATGAAATGTCTGTCGCTGCCGGTGAGGTCGCGGGATTTGCCGGTGAGGCGGCGGACAACGCGCGGATGGCCCAGGACGGCATCCGCTTTACCCAGGACACCTTGTCGTCCGCAGTCAACGGCGTGAGCGCGGTGGCCAATGACATGGGCGAGGCCAGCACTGCGATCGGCCAGGTGGCCAATCGCAGTGAGGACATCAACCGGATCCTGGATGTCATCCGTGGCGTCGCAGAACAGACCAACCTGCTGGCGCTTAACGCCGCCATCGAGGCGGCAAGGGCCGGTGAGCAGGGGCGCGGCTTTGCCGTTGTCGCCGATGAGGTCCGAACCCTTGCCTCCCGGACGCGGGAATCTACCGATGAAATCAGCACCATGATCGACGGTCTGAAGCAGGATGTGAACGGGGCGGTTTCGGTGATCCAGAGCGGTGTTGATCGCGCCACCTCGGCGGTGGATGGCACCCAGGAGGCGGCCCATTCCCTGGCCACGGTTGTCGAGCGGATCGGAACCATTGTCGAACACGTGACCCAGGTGGCGACCGCAGCGGAAGAGCAAAGCTCGGTGAGCGAGGAAATCAATCGCAACCTCACTCATATCGGTGACGCCGCCAACGATCTCCGGGAACTTGCTGGTCGCGTCAAAGGCAGTGGTCAGGCCCTGGACAATGAAGTGCAGGTTCTGGAGCGGGAGCTCGGTCGCCTGAGGACATGATGGGCGGCTACTATGGTGGCGATTCAAAGCATCAATTTTAAATTAGCGTGCGCCGTGCCATCATTCAGCCATAGCATTGCAGTCCCGAAACATACAGCCAGAGACTTTAGGGAGGTGTTTATGGAGCAGGTCACGATCTATGGCCGCTCGAGTTGTGGTTTCTGCGTGCAGGCAAAGCGTCTGTGTGAGGCCAGGAACATTCCCTACGTCTGGGTCGATATGATCGAGAAGGGCATGAGCAAGCAGGATATCGCGGACAAGATTGGCCGGCCGGTTTATACCGTGCCGCAGATTCTGGTGGGCAACCAGTACGTGGGTGGGTTTGATCAGTTCTACGCCTACATGCGCGACCAGCAATCGGAGCTGGCCCGCTAACCATCTGCGTGTAGTGCCTGAACAATGAAAAAGCCTGACAGAGCTACTCTGTCAGGCTTTTTGCTTTCCGGTACGCTGTTCGTTCGGTTACAGCTGGAACTCGGTCTTCAGTTTCTTCTCGGTCAGCGTGTTCTGGAGTTTGGCAACACGCGGCAGGCCGTTATCGAATGGCGGGAAACTCTCACCGGCAATCAGAGGTTCCAGGTAGTCCCGGCAGTCCTGGGTGATACCAAAGCCATCGTCGGTGATGAAGTGGATCGGCATCTTTTTCTCCTGGTTTGCCACTTCGCTCAGCGGGGCCTCACCGATCTTCCAGACGTAAGGTTTGCCCTGTTCGCGGACGATCGTGGGCATCAGAGCCTGCTTGCCGTCGAGTGCCATTTCCACGGCGGCCTTGCCAACCGCATAGGCCTGCTCCACGTCGGTGGCGGAGGCAATGTGGCGGGCACTGCGCTGGAGGTAGTCGGCAACGGCCCAGTGGTATTTGTGGCCCAGGGCCTGCTTGACCATATTGGCCAGGGCCGGAGCAACACCGCCCAGCTGGGTGTGGCCAAACGCGTCCTTGGCTCCGGCGTCCGCCAGGAAGCGACCATCTTCGTACTGGGCACCTTCGGAGGCCACGACTACACAGTAGCCATACTCTTTCACGCAATGATCCACGCGCTCAAGGAACGCGTCGCGATTAAACGGGATTTCCGGGAACAGGATGACGTGGGGCGGTTCGCCCTCGCCCTGTCCTGCCAGGCCGCCGGATGCGGCAATCCAGCCGGCGTGGCGACCCATTACTTCCAGGATGAACACCTTGGTGGACGTTTCGCACATGGACTTGATGTCCAGGCTGGCTTCCAGGGTGGACGTGGCAATGTATTTGGCAACCGACCCGAAGCCCGGGCAGCAGTCGGTGAACGGCAGATCGTTGTCCACGGTCTTGGGCACGCCGATGCAGGTAATTGGGTAGCCCATCTTGTCGGCGATCTGGGAAACCTTGTAGGCGGTGTCCTGTGAATCCCCACCGCCGTTGTAGAAGAAGTAGCCAATGTCGTGGGCCCGGAACACCTCGATAAGGCGTTCGTACTCGCGCCGGTTCTCGGAAATGTTCTTGAGCTTGTGACGGCAGGAGCCGAAGGCGCCGCCCGGGGTGTGAATCAGTGCCTGGATGGCATCGTCGCTTTCGAGGCTGGTATCAATCAGTTCTTCCTTCAGCGCCCCGATAATGCCGTTGCGTCCGGCAAACACCTTGCCGATTTTGTCCGGATGCTTGCGGGCGGTCTGGATGACGCCACAGGCACTGGCATTGATGACGGCGGTGACACCGCCGGACTGAGCGTAGAATGCATTCTTGATGGCCATCTCGGGCTGGAGCCTCCTGCTGGTTCGACAATGGCGCAGATGATACGCCAATCGACGGCAATTTTCATGAGCAGGATTGCGGATAGCGTGGCTCTTGACGGGGTGGGGCGGATACGGGAGGCTTGTCGGGTTTCAACTCAGAGGGCAGTTGCCGAATGCACATTCATATCCTCGGAATCTGTGGCACTTTCATGGGCAGCCTGGCCGTTCTGGCCCGGGAACTCGGCCATACGGTGACAGGCTCCGATCAGGGTGTTTATCCACCCATGAGCACCCAGCTGGAGGCTCAGGGTATCAGTCTGATGGAAGGGTATAGCCCGGATCACCTGGAGCCGAAACCGGACCTGGTGCTCATCGGTAACGCCATGTCCCGCGGCAATCCGGAAGTCGAAGCAGTGCTCAACCGCAATATCGACTACATGTCCGGGCCCGAGTGGCTGAGCCGCGAGGTGCTCAGGCACCGTTGGGTCATGGCGGTAGCCGGTACCCACGGCAAGACCACAACCACGTCCATGCTGCTCTGGATCCTGGATCAGGCCGGGTTTGAACCGGGCTATCTGGTGGGCGGTGTTCCCCGGGACTTTCACGTGTCGGCGCGTCTGGGCAACAGTGACTTTTTTGTAATCGAAGCAGACGAGTACGACAGCGCCTTTTTCGACAAGCGCTCCAAGTTCGTCCATTACCGCCCCCATACCCTGATCCTGAATAATCTGGAATTTGATCACGCCGATATCTTCGAAAACGTCGAGGCCATCGAGCGGCAGTTTCATCATCTGGTCCGGACCGTCCCTTCCCAGGGCCTGATTATCCGTCCCGCGGTGGATGGCCACCTGGACAATGCCCTGGCACTGGGTTGTTGGAGCCCGGTCCAAGACACCGCCATTGGCAGCGAGACCCCGCGCATGTCGGACTGGCGGGCCGAGCTGCTATCGGAGGATGGCAGCCGGTTTCTTGTGATTCACCACGAACAGCCGGTGGCAACGCTGAAGTGGGATCAGACCGGTCTTCATAACGTCCGCAATGCTCTTGCTGCCATTGCTGCCGCCCGCCACGTGGGCGTCACCCCAGACCATGCGGTGGCCGCCCTGTGCCGGTTCTCCGGCGTCAAACGGCGGATGGAGTTGCTGGCGGACATAGACGGGGTGCGTGTATACGACGACTTTGCCCACCATCCTACGGCCATTGCCACCACACTTGAGGGCTTGCGCAACCAGGTGGGTGATGAACCTATCCTGGCATTGATTGAGCCGCGCTCGAACACCATGAAGCAGGGCGTCCACCAGCAGACACTGCTGCCCAGCGCGGAAATCGCGGACCGGGTTCTGTGGGCGAACCTGAATGACATGGAGTGGCTGCCCGAACTGATTGCCGGTTGGCAGGCGCTGAATACCGGTTCCGATCGGCACCGGGTAGACGCTACAGTGGAAGATTTGCTGGCGCGCACCCTGGAAGATCTTCCCAGCCCCTGCCACATTGTGATCATGAGCAACGGCGGCTTTGGTGGTATTCACGGTAAACTTATTGCCGAGCTTGAGCGTATCCGTGGCTGATCCGGCGCAACCGGCGACTCCCCCTGACTGACAAGTGGCGATATTCATGACCAACGACCATAATCGGCCAACGACCGTTAACCTGGCCTTCACTGGCGCGTCCGGTGCCCAGTATGGCCTGCGCCTTTTGCAGTGCCTGGTCTCAGCAGGCTGCCGGGTGAATGTGATGGTCAGCCGGGCTGCGCAGGTGGTGATCGCCACGGAAACCGATCTAAAACTGCCGGGAACGCCGCCGGCGATGCAGGAAACATTGTCTGCCTATGCGGGTGCAGAATCGGGGCAGGTTCTGGTGTTTGGTCGGGAAGACTGGTTTGCACCGCCGGCTTCCGGCTCCGGGGAGAAAGCGCCACTGGTGGTCTGCCCCTGTAGTACCGGAACGCTCTCGGCCCTGGCGACCGGTGCCAGTAACAACCTGATTGAGCGGGCCGGAGATGTCGCGCTGAAAGAGCGTCGTACGCTCATTCTGGTTCCCAGGGAGGCACCTTTCTCCGAGGTGCATCTGGAGAATATGCTGAAACTGACCCGCATGGGTGCCGTCATCATGCCGGCGAGCCCCGGCTTCTATCACAAGCCCCAGTCGCTCGAGGATCTGGTGGATTTTATTGTTGCCCGAATCCTTGATCATCTGAACCTGCCCCAAGACCTGATGCCCCGATGGGGCGAAGCCCGAGCCGAGGACAAGCGCAAGGGCTGAGGCTGCTCTAAGCGATGGTTTTGGCCAGCCCGATTGATGCTTTTCATCATTGAGCAAACCGGGCTCCGGGCAGAGACTTGGTGAACGACAAACACAACACAGGTTATTCACCGAGGTTCACCATGATTCCACGCACTCTCTTCGACGCCGACCTTGAAGGCTTTCGCGATTCTGTCCGCAAGTTCCTGGAGCAAGAGGCAACGCCTTACCATGATCAGTGGGAGAAAGACGGCCAGGTTAGCCGCGAGCTCTGGCAGAAAGCCGGTGAGCTGGGCTTCCTTTGCCCATGCCTGCCGGAAGAGTTCGGCGGTGTTGGTGCGGATTTCCGGTACAGTGCGGTGTTGATCGAAGAGGTAGCCAGGGCCGGCTTGACGGGCATAGGCTGGGGCCTGCACTCTGACATTGTTGCACCTTACGTGCTCAACTACGGCTCCGATGAGCTGAAAAATCATTATCTGCCCAAACTGGCCAGCGGCGAAATGATTGGCGCCATTGCCATGACAGAGCCGGGTGCCGGCTCGGACCTGCAGGGCGTGAAAACGACGGCGGTGAAAAACGGCGATCATTACGTGCTGAACGGTTCCAAGACCTTCATCACCAACGGCCAGCTTGCTGACGTGGTTATTGTTGTTGCCAAGACCGACCCCAAGGAAGGCGCCAAAGGCATCAGCCTGTTCATGGTGGAAACCGCGTGGGAAGGTTTCGAGAAAGGCCAGAACCTGAACAAGGTGGGCATGAAGGCCCAGGACACCTCCGAGCTGTTCTTCCAGGATGTGAAAGTACCTGAGAAGAATCTGATCGGCCCGGGCGAAGGCCAGGGCTTTTTCCAGCTGATGCAGGAGCTGGCGGCCGAGCGCCTTCAGGTGGCCCTGGGTGCTGTTGCCGCAGCCGAAGCCGCCTGGCAGTGGACCCTGGATTACGTCAAGGAGCGCAACGCCTTCGGCAAGCCGGTGATTGCGTTTCAGAATACCCGCTTCAAGATGGCGGAAATGAAGGCGGAAATTACCGCTGCCCGGGTGTTCACTGATCGGTGCCTGGAGCTACATCTGGACAAGAAGCTCGACATCCCCACCGCGGCGATGCTGAAGCAGCTCACCACAGACCTGCAGTGCAAAGTGATGGATGAGTGTGTTCAACTTCACGGCGGCTACGGCTACATGTGGGAATACCCGATCGCACGGGCCTGGGCGGACTCAAGGGTGCAGCGGATCTACGCCGGCACCAATGAAATCATGAAGGAAATCGTTGCCCGTTCATTCTGAACCCTCGCCACGGGGGCTGGTCATAAGGGCAAGTGAGGGCATTGCTGGCACTGCCCGTTTCCTTTGATCAGGAGAGGCACAGATGAAACAGCCGTTGTCGCGAGAAACCGGTTTCGAGGTGACCAACCTCGAAGAACTTGCACCGATGGCCGATTATTCCCTGATGGATCATCTTACCCCTGATCCTGACGCCACGTCTGATGGTGTTGACCATCGGCCAAGGCAGGTCTTTTCGGGGCATTATGTGCCGGTCAGGCCCACGGCCATCGAAACCCCTGAATACGTTGCCCACAGTGAGGATTTGTTCCGCGAACTGGGCTTTGCCGACAGCCTGGCCCAGTCCGACGACTTTATCCGGATGTTCTCCGGCGACCTCTCGCTTGTACCGGAGCCGATGCGAAAACTGGGCTGGGCCTCTGGCTACGCGCTTTCCATCTACGGCAACGAATACACCCAACAGTGCCCGTTTCAGACCGGCAACGGCTACGGAGACGGTCGTGCCATTTCGGTACTCGAAGCCGTTTTTAACGGTCGGCGCTGGGAAATGCAGCTCAAGGGTGGCGGGCAGACCCCGTATTGTCGCGGTGGCGATGGCCGCGCCGTTCTGCGTTCCAGCGTTCGTGAATTCCTGGCGCAAGAGCACATGCACGCCCTGGGTGTGCCAACCTCGCGATCACTGAGCCTCTATGTCTCGAAAACTGAGCGGGTGCGACGTCCCTGGTACTCCGAGGGCTCACATTCCCGGGATCCCGACCAGCTCGTTTCGGAGCCGGTTGCCATTTCCACCCGCGTTGCGCCTTCCTTCATCCGGGTTGGCCAGCTTGAACTCTTTGGTCGCAGGGCCAGAAAACAGGAGCACCCTCGAGCGATCGAAGAGCTCGAACAGCTGGTGCTGCACCTGATTGATCGGGAGTACAGCGGGGTCATTGACCAGACGGTCGCAACTCCCACGAAAGTTGTCATGCTTGCACAGGCGTTCCGCGGCCGCCTTGCCTCGCTGGTCGCAAACTGGATCCGAGTCGGCTATTGCCAGGGCAATTTCAACAGCGACAACTGCGCCGCTGGCGGCTTCACACTGGACTACGGGCCTTTCGGCTTCTGCGAAGTGTTTGAGCCGTTTTATCAACCGTGGACCGGTGGCGGACAACACTTTGCCTTCCTGAATCAACCGGCGGCCGCCGAGCAGAACTTCAAGAGTTTCTGCTCGGCCCTCCGTCCACTGCTCAATGGACATGAAGACGAACTGGCTCAGCTCGACGAGATTCAGAAGGGTTTTCTGGAGGTGATGCAGGCGGAAATGGAACGGATGTGGTCAGCGAAACTGGGGCTGAAAGGTTTTGACGCCGAACTTTTCCGGGAGCTGATGATGCTGATGACCCGTACCCCGGTGGATTACACCATTTTCTTTCGTGAGCTGTCCTCGGTACCCGACGATATTGAGCCACTAAAGCAGAGCTTTTACAGGTCACTGGATGAAGCAGGTGGAACTGATTCGGAAGGGCTTCTCAAGCGGTGGTCCGAATGGCTTGCCAAGTGGAAATGCCAGATTGGAATCGACGGAGCGGGCAACGGTTCCCGGCTCCGCGAGGAGCTCTCCCGGGACATGAAACTCGTGAACCCGAAATACACCATGCGCGAGTGGTTCGTGGTTCCGGCCTATCAGCAAGCTGCCGACGGTGATTATCTGACACTGAGGGAACTGCAAAAAGTATTGAATCAACCCTATGACGAGCAATCGGATGGGGTTGAGCATCGCTACAACCGTCTGAAGCCTTTCGAGCTGTTCGATCTCGGCGGGTTTTCCCATTACAGCTGTTCGTCTTGACGAGTGTCCCGTCTGGTTACCAAACTTTACAAATTGCCAAACCTATCAAGGTCTCCGATCACCACATCCCCTAAAGTAGCGGCACAACCTCTAACAAGGATAAACGGTTGCCGCGATGAAACGCCTGATAGGTTTCTCTGTGTCTGTTCTCTCCCTCGCTCTGGCCGGTTGCGGCGAGGAATCCGATGAACTGCCCGTGGATGGGCGGGATTTTGATGGTGTGGAGTACAGTGAGCCGGCGCCCTATACCGGCAAGGTTATCGACGGATACCTGAACAACGCCCGGGTCTGGCTGGATATGGATGGCGACAGCCAGTTTACGCCGGGGCCCCTGGTCATCGAACTGGATAACGGGGCAGAAGTCACCCTTGCCTCGGGTGAGCCCACGGCAATGAGCGGTACCGGTGGCCGTTTCACAATCGACATCTCGGAGTTGGTTCTACCCCCTTCCGTGGGCCCGGACCTGGATCCCAGGGACTATCCGTTACATGCAGTCGCCCTGCCGGGTAAAACCCTCGAGGAAACACGCAACGGCGAGGTGCCGGTGGCCAGCGCCTATTTGATGTCGGCGCCTCCCGGTGTCCGCAATATCACGCCACTGACAACACTGGCCCGTTACCGGGGTGTTGTCGGGCTGGGTTCGTTCCTGGAAACGTCCTCTGGCGTTGCTGCCAGCCTGGCGGACCTGAATCTGGTGCGGGATTACATTCTCGCCCAGGACGACCGCTCACACGCCTACGCCAGGGCACTGGCAAGATTCATGGCCAGTCAGATCCCCGAGGCCTACAACGACCTGCTGGCAGCAGAGAACAGTGACGGCACGGAGCGATTCCTGAGCAGGGAAGCGGCGTTTCTGCTGGGCGTCTCTCTGATTCAGAATGCCGCGGACGTTATTGCGGTGGTCGATACTGCTGCTCAGGGTGACTTTGCCAATGTCGATGCCGACGCCCTGACCCTGCCCGAAGTGGATGTGGAATTGAGCGATCCCGTGCTGCTAACCGGCCAGAAGGTATACGCCGAGCCTTCCAACCAGGACACCCTGCCTGCCAATCGTTCAGGCCTGCAGATCTCCGCCGAGCTGGCCTTCGATTACAGTGAGAGCGGGCGCCTGCTATCCGTCTCGGCGAATGGCTGTCTGTCACCGTCCATGCCGGAACTGGCGAGACTGATCGGTGTGAATGGCTATATGGCGGACCTGCAAACCCAGTGGCTGCCCTCTGCCGCGCTTTCGGAGCAGAGCCGCTTGAATTACGATGAGGACGGAACGGATGAACGTCTGATTTTCGACTGGGACAACCGCCGTGCCTATTTCGAAACCAGTACCACCTGCCATCAGTATCGCGGGATTTCAGCAGGCTCGACTGAACTCGGCGGTAACCCCGAGGTAACCTACAGCTGGACAAAGGACAGTGGTGAGCTGGCCGAGCTGGTTGCAGAGTATGGCACCGGTAAGACCCGCACGCTGGTTCCGGACATGGCGAATTCGTCTTCTGTATTTCCGGGTTATCGGCTTTCAGAGCAGGGCAGTGAGGTGGAGGCTCTGACGTTTGCGGTCGGCATCAGTAACTGTACCCCGCAAGAGGATGCTGTGGACGCGAATCAGGTTGTCACTGGCGTTCAGCCTTACCAGTTTTCGGGCTACGACCCTCAGCCCGAAGGTTTTACCGATACCGTCATGGAATTCGACCGCAGGGAGTTTTCTGGCCCGGAGCAACCGGATCTTCGACTGCTGCGATACGGATTCCTTGATCCCGATCGTCTTGGGCTAGACAGGGTAAACGGGGATGGCAGTTTCGAGTGGGTGATGAATTACCCGACAGCAGGCGGGCCGGGCTTCGTTGCTGAACAACCGAATCTTATTCGTGATGCCTACCTGACACGATACAGTGCGGGCGGTGACTGTGGCCGCGAGTTCGAGGGCATTCCCAGCTCCGCGTATGCGCGGGTGGAGTATAGCTACCAGCGTTTGTCTGAGTATCTGGTTGAACTGCTGGAATAAGTACTATTGAGCCGGATTCTTTTCTGGCTGCAGGGAGCGCGTGCAAGGGAGTTACAGGAGTTGGCTGTGCTTCAAAGGGAATTTACATGTGGCCGTTTGGCCAATTTACCACTTCCTGAGGGAGGAAATGGTGCCGAGGAGAGGACTTGAACCTCCACGGGGTTGCCCCCACTAGCACCTGAAGCTAGCGTGTCTACCAATTTCACCACCTCGGCAGGTGATTTGCAGAACCTTAGCTTGTTGAAAACTAAACGTTTCTGCCAACGTTGAGGTGTGTGCCTCAACCGATGGCGCGTACTTTAATAATTCCGGCCTGGGCTGTCAAACATTTTTTCGCAAAAAGAATGGCAGGTATTTATGCCTATTCCGGGCAGGTTGATAGGCAGGACCTCCATCCCAACGTTATACTCGTTGCAAACGAATCTATACTGTGCCGCGTTGGTGCAGCCTCAGGACAAGGATCCGAATGGTTTCCAGGAAGAAAAACGACCGGGATCCTCACGCCAGCCGTGAGGCCCAAAAATACGATAATCCTATTCAAAGCCGGGAATTTATCCTCTCGCATCTCAAGGATCGCGGGGCTCCCGCAACACATGAAACATTGTGTTCCGAGCTTGGTCAGTCTTCGGAAGAGGGTATTGAAGCCCTTCGGCGGCGTTTGATCGCCATGTGCCGGGATGGACAACTGATCTGCAATCGCCGTGGCGCCTACCTGCCCATTGAAGAAGCGGATCTGGTTACCGGTCGCGTGATCGGACACAAGGATGGCTTCGGGTTTCTGGTGCCGGACGATGGCGGTTCCGACCTGTTTCTTACAGCCCGCCAGATGCGTCAGGTGTTTCACGGTGATCGAGTGGCTGCCCGGGTAGATCGGGTGGATGACCGCGGTCGACGTGAGGGTGTGATTGTCGAGGTTCTTGAGTACCGGACCAGCCAGACAGTAGGGCGTTTTTTCCAGGAGAGCGGTATCAGCTTCGTGGTTCCGGAAAATGCGCGGATCAACCATGAGGTGCTCATTCCCCAGGAAAATTGCGGCAACGCCCGTCATGGCCAGTACGTGGTGGTGGATATTGTTCGTCAGCCTACCGTACGCACCCAGCCATTGGGCAAGGTTGTTGAGGTGCTGGGAGAGCATATGGCGCCGGGAATGGAGATTGACGTTGCCATTCGTTCCTACGACATTCCCCATAGCTGGCCGCCCGCCGTGGGCGAGCAAACAGCCGCAATTCCGGAAGAAGTCACAGAAAAAGACAAGGTCAACCGGAAGGATATCCGCAATCTCAGGCTGGTAACGATCGACGACGAGACGGCACGGGATTTTGATGATGCCGTGTATTGCGAGCCAAGGCCCCGTGGTGGCTATCGTCTGTTGGTTGCGATTGCCGATGTTTCCCACTACGTCCGTCCGGGTACACCACTGGACGAAGAGGCGGTAAACCGCAGTACGTCGGTTTATTTCCCGGATCACGTTGTGCCAATGCTGCCGGAAAAGCTGTCCAACGGCCTTTGTTCGCTGAACCCGGGGGTCGACCGCCTCTGCATGGTGGCCGATATGACCATCAGCGCCGCTGGCAATATCAGCAGCTACAGTTTTTATCAAGCGGTCATGTTCAGTCATGCTCGGCTTACCTATAACAAGGTAAGCACCATGCTGGAGCACCCGGACACCGAACAGGGCTACAAGCTGTGTGAGCAATACGCCAACGTGCTCCCGCAGTTGCACAATCTTTATGGCCTCTACCAGTTGTTGCGTAAGGCCCGTACCGAGCGTGGTGCAATTGACTTCGAAACTACCGAAACCAAGATTGTGTTTGACGCCGATCGGAAGATAGAAGAGATCGTTCCGGTGCAGCGCAATGACGCCCACAAGATCATCGAGGAATGCATGCTGTGTGCGAACGTTGCCACAGCGCGATTCCTGAAAAAACACAAACTGCCGGCACTCTACCGGGTCCATGATGGCCCGTCAGAAGAGCGACTTAATGCAGTGCGGCTGTTCCTGGGTGAGCTGGGTCTGCAATTGGGGGGTGGCGATAGCCCCACGTCTGCGGACTATCAGGAGCTGCTGAACAGTATCAAGGATCGCTCGGATGCCAATGTGATCCAAACGGTTATGCTGCGTTCGCTCAGCCAGGCCGTCTACAGTCCGGAAGAGGGTGGCCATTTTGGCCTTGGCTATGCAGGCTATGCCCACTTTACGTCGCCGATCCGGCGTTATCCGGACCTCATTAATCACCGGGCCATCAAGTCGGTTATTCACGGCGGGCAGCCTTCCAAGGATGTGGTTCCGCCACCGAAGCCGGATCCCGAGCTTGCCGAATATCCTTACGATATGGCCCGGATGGAGCAGTTGGGTGAGCACACCTCGATGGCAGAGCGCCGTGCCGATGATGCCACCCGTGACGTCATGGCCTGGCTGAAGTGTGAGTACCTCAGTGATCATGTCGGTGAGGAGTACGACGGTGTCATTGCGTCCGTTGTGCCCTTCGGTTTCTTTGTGGAGCTTTCTGGCGTCTACATAGAGGGGCTGGTGCATGTGTCGACGCTCAGCGGTGACTTCTTCCATCACGATTCAGCCAAGCATCGCCTCATCGGTGAGCGCACGGCAATGAGCTTCCGGCTTGGTGATGAGGTCCGTGTGAAAGTCGTTCGGGTTGGAATGGAAGATCGCAAGATCGACCTGGAGCTGATCAGCGAGCCCGTGCATCGACAGGCAGATCGCGACGCGCTCAAGGTTCCAGATAAAGGCGAGCGAGGAAAGGGCAAGCGCGGCCCCGGCAAAGGTGGCAAGCCGCCCGGCAGAGCCAAGCCTGGCCAGAAGGGTGCATCATCCGGCGAGCCTGGCCTGAAGCGCCCGAGGAAACGCCCGGCGTCGGCGTCATCGAGGAAAAAGGCGCCTGAGGCCTTCGATGATAACGAAACGCCATCTGCCAGAGATGAGCTGGTTGCAAAGGCTGCGAAACTTGCCCTGAAAAAAGGCAAGAAGGGCAGTGGCGCTGGCAAAGACGACAAGAAAGCCAAGCCGCGAAAATCAGGCAAGTAACAGGAATCAGAACCAGTGTCCGGAGAGTTTGTGTTTGGCTGGCACGCGGTTGAGGCTGTCCTCAAGCGCGAGCCTGAGCGTCTTCAGCAGGTCTGGATCCAGACCGGCCGGCAGGATAAGCGGGTCAAGAGCATTACCGACACCCTGGACAGCCTTGGGGTGAAATGGAAGGTCGTGCACCGGAAGGAGCTTGATGAGCGGGTGTCCGGTGTCCATCAGGGTGTTGTGGCGGCTGTCAGTGAAAGCCGGGAATGGACCGAAGATGATCTGCTGGCCCAGTTGGCCGCCAGTGACAAGCCACCGTTCCTGCTGGTACTTGATGGCGTAACCGATCCTCACAATCTTGGTGCCTGTATGCGCACCGCCGACGCGGTTGGTGTTCAGGCGGTTATCGTGCCCAAGGACAAGTCTGCGTCACTGACGCCGGTTGCCCGAAAGGTCGCCTGTGGGGCTGCCGAGACGGTGCCCTTTGTGCGGGTCACCAACCTTGCCCGCTTTCTGCGCAGTTTGCAGGATCAGGGGGTCTGGCTGATTGGCACCGCCGGTGAGGCGGACGCCACCCTTTACCAGGCTGATTTCAAGGGGCCGGTAGCGCTGGTGATGGGCGCCGAAGGCAAGGGTATGCGCCGGCTCACCCGCGAGCACTGCGATCAGCTGATCAATATCCCCATGCTCGGCCAAGTAGACAGCCTCAACGTCTCTGTGGCTACGGGTGTTTGCCTATACGAAGCACTGCGCCAGCGGCTTGGTTAACCCTTGCACACAGGGCCTTCCCCGCCTAGAATACGTGACCCCTTTTTTAAGGGGTGGTTTTGTATTGCCTGATTGCAGGCAATACCGGGCCAAGCTTTTGATCAAGCCTTTCTCGTAAAGCCTTAGTGATAAAGCAAAAAGAAACCGGCAGCAGCAGCTGTCAACTCCTTGCTTTCATGTTTGTCGGTCGCGGGTTCAACGCCGTGTCGGTAAAAAGGAAGCTGTTTAAACCGTAGGGAGAACTCATGCGTCACTACGAAATCGTTTTTATGGTACATCCGGATCAGAGCGAGCAGGTGCCCGCGATGATCGAGCGTTATACCGGCGTCATCACTGAAGATGGCGGCAAGGTACATCGCCTGGAAGATTGGGGCCGTCGTCACCTGGCATACCCGATCAACAAGATTCACAAGGCTCACTACGTACTGATGAACGTTGAATGTTCACAGGCCGCGATGGACGAGCTGACTCACAACTTCCGTTTCAACGATGCAATCATCCGCGACATGATCCTGCGCCGTGATGGTGCGGATACAGACCTGTCCCCGATGAAAGCTTCCGAGTCCCGTGAAGACCGTCGTGGCGGCGATGATCGCCCGCGTCGTTCAGCCGAATCTGACGAGCCACGTCAGCGTGCTGAAACCCAGGACGAAGAAGAGTAATTAACCGGAGTTGAGGAGTTAAGTTATGGCTCGTTTTTTCAGACGTCGTAAGTTCTGCCGCTTCACGGCAGAGGGTGTTAAGGAGATCGATTACAAAGATCTGGACACCCTGAAAGGCTACATCACTGAAACCGGCAAAATCGTGCCCAGCCGCATCACCGGCACCAAAGCACGTTATCAGCGTCAGCTGGCTACCGCTATCAAGCGTGCCCGCTACCTGGCACTGCTGCCGTACTCGGACAGCCACGATAACTAAGTAACAGAAACACAGGACTTGGGACCATGCGTGCACTTGCACAGTATGTAATGCGCGGTCCCTTCCAGGCCGGCGGGGTAGCAGCAGTCACGACTGCAGTGCCCTTGTTGTTCTGGATTGGCGCAGCCGTTGTCGGCCTGGTTATTCTCAGGCTTGGCATCAGCCAGGGGCTCAATATCGGGCTCTGGGCATTACTTCCGGCGCTTGGCTGGAGCATTTTCGGGCAGGACCCGACCGCTCTGGCTGTATTGCTCCAGGTGATGCTCATGGCGTCGCTGATCAGAACCACGCAGTCCTGGGAAAAAGCCCTGCTTGCGGGAAGTTTTCTCGCAATCGTCACAGGCCTGATGTTGCCTGTGGTCTACCCGGGCTTGCTGGATGATCTGGTCCAGGCCGGGGTGAGCTTTTACCAACAGTACAATGCCGAAATCGCGCAGAGTCTCGGCGATGACCTCGACAGGGTTATCCGCGACACGATGAACGCGAGTATGGCCGGCACCTACCTGGCAACGGGTGTGGGCATGACCATGCTGGCGCGGTCCTGGCAGGCGGGGCTTTATAACCCCGGTGGGTTCCGCAAGGAATTCCATAGCCTGCGGCTGTCGGCGCCGATTGCGGTGTTGTGTGCAGTGACCATGGTGGTTGGTCCGATCCTCGGGCTGAATTCCATGTTGCTTGCCTGGGCTGCGGGAACACCGCTGTTCCTGGCCAGCCTGGCACTGGTACACGGCGTTGTTGGTTTGAAAAAGCTCAGTGGGAACTGGTTGGCGATGTTTTATGTAGCGCTGATCCTTTTGGGCCCAAGCCTGATGATTCTGTTAGTGGTTCTGGCTTTTGTGGATAGCTGGCTGGATATCCGGAGGCGTATAAGCCCTGCCGGGCCGGCTGAATAAAGCACGAAGAGGTTAACGAGATGGAAGTTATTCTGCTCGAGAAAGTTGCAAACCTTGGCTCCCTGGGTGACAAGGTAAAGGTTAAGGCCGGTTACGGTCGTAATTTCCTGCTTCCTTATGGCAAGGCTGTACCTGCCACTGAAGCAAACCTGAAGGCGTTCGAAGAGCGTCGTGCCGAGCTTGAGAAAGCAGCTGCTGAGAAGCTGTCTGCTGCCCAGGCCCGCGCCGAGGCCCTCGAGGGTGCCGCTTTCACCATCAGCTCCAAGGCCGGTGAAGAAGGCAAGCTGTTCGGTTCTATCGGTGTGCGCGACATCGCTGACGCGATCACTGCCGGTGGTACCGAAGTAGAGAAGAGCGAAGTTCGTCTGCCGGAAGGCCCGATCCGGGTGACTGGCGAGTACGAGATCGAGCTTCAGCTGCACTCCGACGTTGAAGTAAGCGTCAAGCTGGCGGTTGTTGCCGAGTAAGCCGTTTTCTCTGGAAACGGTGCTGGGGTTGCCCCGGCTCTGGTAATACGCTGGTGGCCTCACTGCCTCTTTGGAGGCGGGTGCCGGCCAACCTGACAGGCCCGAACCGCATCTTGCGGCTTTCGGGCCTGTTGCTTTCTGGTATGCTGTTAAGTCCCTGTAACCCCCTCCCATTGCTTCGGCAGGTCGCTTAAACTGTCGTGGTTATGATGTGCAACTGAAGATGTGTTCATGGCCAAGCCCAATCTGAAGCCCGCGAGTACCGATCTCGAAACCAGCCGGATCAAGGTTCCCCCTCATTCTGTCGAAGCAGAGCAGGCAGTCCTGGGCGGCCTGATGCTGGACAATCGCCGGTTTGACGAGATCTCCGAGGTGATTTCGGCCGCCGATTTTTACCGACAGGACCACCGGCTGATCTTTGGCGCTGTGGAGCGCCTTGCCAGTGAGAGTGAGCCTCTGGATGTGGTAACCCTCGCCGAATTCCTGGAGCGGGCCGGTGATATCGAAGATGCCGGTGGTTTGTCCTATCTGGCCGAATTGGCCGAGAAAACCCCAGGTGCCGCGAACATCCGTGCCTATGCCGATATCGTCCGCGAACGCTCCATTCTGCGCCAACTGGTGGAGGTGTCCGGCAAGATTTCCGATTCGGCCTTTAATCCGCTCGGGCGAAACAGCAATGAGATTCTGGATGAGGCTGAGCGCAGCGTTTTCCAGATTGCCGAAGCGCGGGTCAAGGAGGGTTCCGGGCCGCAGGCAATCAACCCCATTCTTGCCAAGACCCTGAGCCGGATTGAGGAACTGTTTGAATCCGGCGAGCAGACCACCGGTCTGACCACCGGCTTCAAGGATCTGGATGATCAAACCTCGGGCATGCAGCCTTCGGACCTGATCATCGTGGCGGGTCGCCCCTCCATGGGTAAGACGACCTTTGCGATGAATATTGTCGAGAACGCCCTGATCAGCACCGGCACGCCGGTTCTGGTGTTCAGTATGGAGATGCCGGCGGATGCCCTTGCTATGCGTATGCTCTCGTCGCTCGGGCGCATTGACCAGACCAAGGTTCGCGGCGGCAAGCTGGAAGAAGACGACTGGCCCCGGCTGACGTCGGCGGTGAGCCTTCTGAAAGACAAGCCGCTTTATATCGACGATACGCCGGGCCTGAGCCCCACCGAGATGCGTTCCCGGGCGCGCCGTATTGCCCGGGAAAACGACGGCAAGATTGGCCTGATCATGGTCGACTACCTGCAGCTTATGCGGGTGCCCGGCAACACCGAGGGTCGGACCGCTGAGATCTCTGAAATTTCCCGCTCACTGAAGGGTATCGCCAAAGAATTGAGTTGCCCGGTGGTGGCCCTGTCCCAGCTTAACCGGAGTCTTGAACAACGGCCCAATAAGCGCCCGGTGAACTCGGATTTGCGGGAATCCGGCGCCATCGAGCAGGACGCCGACGTCATCATGTTTGTGTACCGGGATGAAGTCTACAACGAGGACACCCCGGACAAGGGCATTGCCGAGATCATTATTGGTAAGCAGCGGAACGGCCCCATCGGCACCATCCGACTTGCGTTTATCGGCAAGTACACGAAATTCGAAGATCTGGCCCACGGTGATTACAGCGACTACGGCGGGGAGTATTGATGCCCCGCAGTACGATTGCCCGGATTGATCTGGGCGCCTTGCGCCGGAACTTCCAGACTGCCCAGCGGCGGGCAGGCGGGGCCAGGGTGATGGCCGTGGTGAAAGCCGATGGCTATGGCCACGGTATCGGGCCGGTGGCTTCGGCGCTGGATAGCCTGGCGCCGAAATACGCAGTGGCTTGCCTGGAAGAGGCGCGTGCCATTCGGGAAACAGGTCTGATACAGCCGGTCGTCCTGCTGCAGGGTGTCCATGCTGAAGCCGATATCGATGAATGCGCCCGGAATGGCTTTGAGCCGGTTTTCCACAGTTTCCAGCAACTGGCGTGGCTGGAGCGCCTGGAGAATTGGCCCGCTTTCTGGCTGAAAGTGAATAGCGGTATGAACCGTCTCGGCTTTCATCCGGACGAGCTGGCCGGGGTAATGAGCCGGTTACAGGCCATGAGCGCTGATACAGAGCTACTGGGGTTCGTCACGCACTTTGCGTGCGCCGACGATCCCGACAGCGCAATGACGGCGCAGCAGACTGCGGTGTTTGAAAAGGCCACGTCTTCTTTTCCGGATTTAATGAAGAGCGTTGCCAATTCGGCCGCCCATTTTCGACCGGGCCAGCCGATGTTTGACTGGAGCCGCCCCGGAATCATGTTGTATGGCGGCTCACCAATGGTGGGCACGACCGGTCCCGAACTTGGCCTGGAGCCGGTAATGTCGCTTGAGGCCCCCTTGATCAGCACCCGCTTGGTGCCGGCGGGCGAGTCGGTTGGCTACGGTGCCAGCTGGGTTGCCGACCGCGACACCCGGATGGGAATGGTGGCGATTGGTTACGGTGATGGTTACCCCCGGCATGCCGGAACCAACACGCCCGCCGCCATCAATGGTCAGCGAATCCGGCTCATCGGGCGGGTTTCCATGGACATGCTGGCCGTTGACCTGACCAATGCACCGGATGCAAAGGAAGGCGACAGTGTTGAACTGTGGGGTCGCACCGTGGGTGTCGACGAGGTGGCCGCATGCGCTGGCACCATCTCCTATGAGCTTATGACCGGCATCACCGGGCGGGTGCCAAGGCAATACCGGTAGCACTGCAGGGCGTTTCGCTAGCCCTGTTCCGGTTCGTGAATGATTTCCTCGATAAAGTCGAGAATGGCAGCGAGGCTGCGGTCGTCCAGTTTCTTGAGCACTTTGTGCACGACCATCTTGCTGCCCTTGAGCATGCTGCTGATGCCCATCTTGGCCATGCCCATCATCATGTTACTGGCATGCAATCGCCGAAGCGGCTCCAGGAAAAAGAAGTCCAGACCTTCTTCGGTCATGTCCACAATCAGGTTGAAGAGTTTGTCGATGGCTTCCTTGTCGGCCTTGCCGCGTTCGCGCAGTTCGCCGACGGTATACAGGGCCCGGGTTCGCAACTCATCAGGGATCGGCGCCACAATGTGGCTCTGTTGTTTCAGCATGACAGTTCCTGTTGTTGTATGCTCTTGAAAGAAATAGCAAAGCATTAAATTCAGACTGCATCAGTGTAGGCGCCGGAATCCAGAAGCCATTGGCCAAACCGGTTCCGAAATAACGTCACATCAGTGATATCGGGAGGCATTGAATCCTCGTGCATGTACTTGTTGTTCACGATTACGGCCCTTTGGGGAAGGTTTTGCTGGAGCGCTTGCGGGCAACGCACCTGCACGTCAGCCCTTTGCTTGTCAGCGATCCCTCCAACGCCGATCTTGATGCACTGGAGAACTGGATTCCCGAAGATACCGACCTGATCGTAAATGCACTCTGGATGGCCGATCCGGAGGTCGCCGAGAATGATCCTGAGGGCGTCCATATGGCGGCATTCTCGCTACCCGTGGCCATGGCCGAGTTTGCACGTGATCGTGGTATGGCGCTGCTCCAGCTGTCCTCCTGCTACGTGTTCGATGGCCGGAAGCAAAGCGGGTACATCACTTCCAATCCGGGGCAGCCGGTGAATGAGCTGGGTAACTGGCAATGGGAGTGCGAGCAGGCCCTGCGGACCCTGTTGCCTCGGCATATTATCCTGCGGACCGGCTGGAGCCTGGCACGGTTCATCCGGAAGGTGCAGGCCAGTACGGCTGCCGGTGAAATACTGTCACTACCCGGACGATGCCGGGGGCAACCCGTATCGGTCCGTGATCTGGCCAGGGTAATCGAGGCTGTGGTTCTGCAACTTGATTGCGGGGCCGAGGTCTGGGGCACCTATCAGTACGCCGGTGCCGAGGAAATCAATCTGTACGAGCTGGGCCTGGCGATTGCCGGGCTGCCTGGGATTCCCGAAGGGATCCGGGTGGTGGACGAGGTGCCCGAGTGGGGCCATCTTGAGCCGGTCAATACCACGCTGATCTGCACCAAGATCCGCAATACCTTCGGCATCAAGCAGATGCCCTGGCGCTCCGGCCTGGTGGATGAGCTGACGATGCTGAAAAAGAATAACGGCAGGGAAGTGGAGAGTGAGCCCGCCGGCTAGTGGCAACGGCGGGCAAAACGCAGTTTCTCAGTTATTGCACTGGCGGGAGAATTCCCGGCTGACCATCTGCAGGGCTTCGATATCCAGAAGTTCGACTTCCCGACCCCGGGCCTTGATGATGCCCTGATTCTGAAAGCGCGTGAATACCCGGCTTACCGTTTCGACGGCGAGGCCCAGGAAGTTTGCGATGTCGTTCCGTGCCATGGGCAGACTGAAGTTGGTCGGCGACATACGGCGGCGCTGGAATCGGCTGGACAGCGACAAGAGCAGTGCAGCAATGCGCTCTTCAGCGGTGTTCTTGCTCAGTAGCATGGCCAGTTGATGGCTGTTTTGTATCTCCTGGCTCATCAGATGATACATGTGGTGCTGCAACTCGGGCAGTTTGCCGGTCAGCTCCTCCAGTTTCTCCATTGGGAACTCACACACTCTGGTTCGTTCCAGAGCCTTGGCGGTGCACGCATAATGTTCACTGCCAATGCTGTCCAGGCCTACCAGCTCTCCGGGCATGAAAAAGCCCGTCACCTGTTCCTCGCCATTCTCGGTAATGATCGACGTCTTTATGGAGCCGCTTTTTACCGCAAAACAGGAGCGGTAGGGCGTGCTCTGGTCGAAGATGTGTTCACCACGGTTGAAGATCCGCCCCTGCTGGACAATGTCTTCCAGCCGGTCGAGGTCATTCTCTTCAATTGCCAGGGGCAGGCACAGGTTGCTCAGACTGCACTGGTGGCAGGACGCCTTGAGGGGAGATGCCTGACGAAACGGAATTGCTTGAGCCATACGTGATAATCCGTCCGATTTGATCCATGTCAACTATGTACCTTAATACGGATGGCCGTCTTTGCCAATAATCAAGCTGGATGATCTTAGAATATATTTTTAAAAAATAAGGGCCCGCAGGCCCTTATGCATCGCGGTTTCAGAGCTTCTCGAATACCAGGGACGCGTTGGTTCCGCCGAATCCGAAACTGTTGGACATCACGGTGTTCAGCGAGGCTTCCCGACCTTCAGGGCCTACAAGCGGAATATCGCTGATTTTCTCGTCCGGATTGTTCAGGTTCTTGGTGCCGGCAATGAACCCGTTCTGCAGCATCAGCAGCGAGTAGATGGCCTCCTGAACACCGGCAGCGCCGAGCGAATGACCAGAGAGTGATTTGGTTGAGGAAATGGCCGGGATGTCGGAACCGAAAGTGGCCCGCACCGCGCCCATCTCGGCAACGTCGCCAACCGGGGTGCTGGTGCCGTGGGCATTGATGTAGTCAATCTTGCCCCGGATGGTGGCCATCGCCTGCTTCATACAGCGCTGGGCACCTTCGCCCGACGGCGCAACCATGTCATAGCCGTCCGAGGTGGCGCCGTAGCCGGTCAGCTCGGCAATAATGTTGGCGCCGCGTTTCTTCGCGTGTTCCAGTTCTTCCAGCACCATCATGCCGCCACCGCCGGCAATCACGAAACCGTCACGGCCGGCATCGAAGGGGCGGGAAGCCGTTTCAGGGGCATCGTTGTATTTGGTGGACAGCGCCCCCATGGCATCGAACATCATGGTCAGGCTCCAGTCCTCTTCTTCACCGCCGCCGGCGAACACGATGTCCTGCTTGCCAGCCTGGATCTGTTCCATGGCGTGGCCGATGCAGTGGGCGCTGGTGGCACAGGCCGAGGACATGGAGTAGTTCACGCCACGGATCTTGTAGGCGGTGGCGAGGCAGGCGGACACCGTGCTGGTCATGATGCGGGGGACCATATAGGGCCCGATGCGCTTCACGCCTTTCTCGCGCATGATGTCGGTGGCTTCCACCTGGCTTGAGCAGGAAGCGCCGCCGGAGCCGGCGATCAGGCCGGTGCGGTCGTTGGAGATCAGGTCTTCGGTCAGCCCCGCCTGGGCGATGGCCTGCTCCATGGACAGAAAACTGTACATGGCGGATGGGCCCATGAACCGGCGGATTTTGCGATCGATAACGGATGTGTCCACATCCACCGAGCCTGCAATCTGGCTCCGGAAGCCCATTTCCTTATAGGTTTCGTTGAAGCGGATGCCTGATTTTCCATTCTTCAGGCTCTGGGTGACCTCGTCCAGTGAGTTTCCGAGGCAGGACACAATGCCCATGCCGGTGACGACGACGCGTCTCATAAGTTCCTCCTTTCCGACCGGCCGAAATGGCCGATCCTGCGATCAATAACATTATTTGACAGTCTAGGCGCTTTGGCCCGGATACGATATTTGACCTTGGTAAGGGGAGCTCAGGAGGCGCTCAGTCTGCCGCCTCCTCGGCGGCCCGGGCTTCGCGTTCGACCATTTCCGGGGTTTCCAGGGAAATGCGTCCCAGCTTGCCCGACCGGAATTCGTTGAGAAGTACCTCCGAGACCTTGTGCAGGTCCGGAACGCCGCCCCGCCCGAAAAATCGGCGTTTCGCGGCAATGCCATCCATCAGCGCCAGGGCATCTCTCGGCAGTTCCTCAAAGCCGTAGCGGGCCCGCACAAGCTCCGGGTAGGCTTCCAGCAGGTACTCGGCCTCGAACATGGCGACATCCTCAAAATCCAGCACCGCGCTTCGAATGGCCCCGGTCACCGCCAGACGGTAACCACAGGCTTCAGGAGACAGTTTTGGCCAGAGGAAGCCGGGGGTGTCGTAGAGCAGAATGTTGTTGGGCAGCTTGATGGCCTGCTGCGCCCTCGTTACTGCCGGCTCGTTCCCCGTCTTGGCCGCAGGGCGTCCCGCCAGTGTGTTGATCAGGGTGGACTTGCCGACATTCGGAATGCCCAGGATCATCACCCGCAATGCACTCTTCTGGCGATCGTGACCGGGCGTCATCTCTTCCGCCAGCTTGAGGATGGACAGTGCTTCATTGCGCTGGTTGTGGGTAAGCGTGATGGCGCGTACCCCACGTTCTTTCTCGAGCCAGGCTAACCACTGCTCGGTAATTTCTGGATCCGCCAGGTCGCGCTTGTTCAATACCTTGATCAGTGGCGTATCACCACGAAGGGCCGGCACGAGCGGGTTTTCGCTACTGAAAGGAATACGCGCGTCAACCACTTCGATGATGAGATCCATCTGCGGCATGACTTTTTTGATCTCCTTGCGGGCCTTGTGCATATGCCCTGGAAACCAGTTAATGGCCATCTTGTCTGCTCCGGATGTGGTTAAACGGCGCCATTATGAAGGGGAATGACCAAACTTTCACATTTGTTTGAATCCGCGCGTGTGGCGGCTTTTGGCGCGGGATACTGAGAAGTATGTACAAAAAGAGGGCTGATCGGGGTGAAAAACCGTATCCGTATGTTTTAGGGTGTAGTCCCTGAACGATGAAACCAATGTATGTCGGTGGTATTCAGATTGTGGCCACCCTGTTAACGGAGACGTTTATGAAGCTTGTAAAACTGTTCGGTACTGCCCTGGTAGCCCTTAGCCTCTCGGTTCCGGCCGTGGCCCAGCAATCCGGTGGCCAGCCGGATCAGGTTGATCAACTGGCACAGATGGTGGGGCTGACCGATGACCAGCAAACTGAAATCCGTGCCATCATCGACGAGATGCAGGGCGAAATCGGCGAACTCCGCCAGGAAGCCCGTGCACTGCAGCAGCAGATGCAGGGTGAGATCAAATCAGACTTTGATGAATCCGCTATCCGCGAGCAGGCCAAAGAACTGGGTGATGTGACCGGCGAGATCGCTGCTCTGTCCACTCTGATGCAGGCGAAGGTCGACAGCGTTTTTACCCAGGAGCAGCGCGACGAGCTGGATAAGCGTATGCAGCAGATGCAACAGCAAATGCAGCAGCGTCGTCAGATGCAACAACAGATGCAGCAGGGGCAAGGTCAGGGCATGCAGTGATCCTGCTTTCCCTTTAGCTGGGTTGGAGAAGGGCCGCATCTTTTGGTGTGGCCCTTTTTTTGTGCCCCTAGCCTGCTGGTTTTGGGGGAGGAACAGCGGTGTGGCGCCCTCCCAAAAACCGCTACGAGCACATCCATGTGCGCTTGGCTGTGGCCACCCCTGGCCACAGACATTTTTGGGAGGGCGCCACACCCCTGTTCTTCGAACGATTCAGTCATCGCTCACTGCTCAACTGCTTGTCGGGGATATTGGGTGCGGAGTGTCTTCCTATAACTCCTATTTCTGAAGCTTGGCAGGTGTAGGCCTTTGCCAGAATGTCGGCGGCCAAGGATGGCCGACGTCAAGCGCACATGGATGTGCTCGTAGCGGTTCTGGCAAAGGCCTACACCTGCCGAGCCACCCTCTAACCTAGAAGGCTAGGAGCCCAGCCCAAACCTACACCCCCGAGCCAAAGGGCTTAACTAGAACAATGAGCCGAGGAAGCAGCGTAAGCGCCCCAACCAGAGCCATGAACATGGCAAACCCCGTAAACAACCCGAAGTAGATGGTCGGGATGAAGTTGGACAGCACCAGTATCGAGAACCCGGAGATGATGGTCAGCGACGTGAAGAACATGGCCTGGCCGATGCTTCGGTGGCAGCGGTGCATGGTGGCGATATAGTCGCCGTCTTTCTGGAACTCGGTTTTGAAGCGGTGGATGTAGTGGATGGTGTCGTCCACGGCGATGCCGACGGTAATGGCCGCCACGGTGATGGTCATCATATCCAGGGGAATGCCCAGCCAGCCCATCAGGCCGAGCACTGAGCCGGCGGCGATGAGGTTCGGGGCGATGCCGATCAGGGCCAGTTTCAGGGAGCGGAACAGGATCAGGAACATCACCATGATGGCCGCGAAGACCACGCCGATGGTTTTGATCTGGGAATCGAACAGGCTTTGCAGCATGTTGTTGTACATCACGGTCATGCCGGCAAAGAGCACCTGATCTTCCGAGTAGCCCAGTTCCGTGGTCAGGTGATCGTGGATTCGGTTCAACAGCTCCTGTCGACGCAGTTCCGGCATGGTTTCCAGGATCCGGATGCTGAATCGGGCCTGGTCGTGCTCCTCGGAGATGTAGGGTGTCAGCAGGGTATCCTGCAGGTCATCCGGAACCGCAGCGGGTACAAACGCCAGTTCCAGGGCGTCCAGAGGCTCGCCCTGGTTGATTTGGGCGAGGATATCCAGCGTGGTGTTGATTGAGAGCACCTTGCCGGTCTCCGGTAGGCCGTCCAGGTAGTTGTGAACCGCTTCCAGTTCTTCCATTTTCTGGTAGGTGTACCAGGTATCCCGGTATTCCTCTCCGGCACCGCAGTCCTCCACGAACGGGTCGCAGTCACTGGCAAACGGGTCGCCGCCGCTCGCGCCTTCCGGTGGCGGATCGTCGGTGATAACCACGTCCAGGGGCGTGGTACCGCCCAGGCGGTTGTCGATGGTGATCATGCCCTGATGGATTTCGGTGGACGATTTGAAATAGTCGATAAAGCTGTTTTCCACCGTCAGCTTGTTCAGGCCGACTACGCAGAGCACCGCAATCAGGCCGGAGCCGACCAACACTGTCTTGCCGAAGTGTTCCGTGAACCGCGCAAAAGCATCGGTGAAGGGAACCCTGTCAGAGGTAACCCGGCTGTCCAGTGGTGGTGGCAATAGGGTGAGCAGGGCCGGGAAAACAATAAAGGTGATGAGAAAAGCCACGGTCAGGCCCAGGGTCATCATCCAGCCGAAATCGATGACCGGGCGAATGCCGCTGAAGGTGAGCGAGCCGAAGGCGACAATGGTAGTGATGGCCATGTAGAAGCAGGGCTTGATCATCGCCATTACGGTGTTGCGCAGGGTGTCTCTGGCGCTTGCCTCGGGCTCGTCGTGCTGGAATTCCCGGTAGCGGACGATCAGGTGGATGGTGAGCGACAGGGTCATGATCAGCAGCAGGGAAATAAAGTTGGATGAGATAACCGTCACCGGCCACTGGGCCCAGCCCAGGAAGCCGACCATCAGCCAGACGGTAAAGCTGCAGCACAACAGCGGCACCAGAACCCAACGCCACTGCCGGAAAATGATGGCCAAAGTGAGCAGCAGAAAAGCCAGGACGCCAAGCCCGAAGGTCGAAAGGTCGTTTTCGATGAAGCGGATCATGTCCGCCACAATCATGGGCACCCCGCCCAGGTGGATGTCCGCGCCGTCGCGGTAGGTGTCGAGAATGGAGCGAACCGTGCGGATGGTGGCATCGCGCTCGACCCCGAGGGTTTCGGTAAAGTCGATGAAATCCTGTTTTACCCGTTCCAGTTCGGCCAACTCGGCCTCGGAGGCTTCGCCGGCATCGGCCTTGTCTCTCAGATCGTTGCGTTTTCTCAGCAGTTCAAAATAGCGATCCGGCGTGGGCAGGTTGACCTGTATGGCAGTGGTTCGCCCGTCTTCGCTGATCAGCAGGTTGGGGTAGAGCGGATTGTTCAGAAGCGCCTGGCGGGCTGTGTCCGGCGTTACATCGTGGTCGTCCAGGGTCTTGATCTCGCTGTCCACGGTATCCAGCGTCAGATCCGGGCTGTGGAGCAGGGGTACGTTCAGGATGCTGTTGGTGGAGCCTACGGCTTCCAGGCCTTGCAGCTCATCCCGCAACGCGCCCAGCCTGGCCAGGCCTTCCTCAGAGAACAGTTCGTCTTCGGGGGTGTAGGTGACGATCAGAAAATCGTCGGAGGTGGTGAAGCGGCGGTTTACCTGGCGGTACTGTTCCAGGGAGCGGTCGTTTTCCAGCACCAGGGATTCGGCGGAAGCGTCCAGGCGGAATTCGCCAAACTTGACGGCTGCGAGGGCCAGCAACAGGGCAAAAGCCGCGAGGATAATAAAGGGATGCGGAAAAATCAGGCGGTCATACAGGGCGCGAAGACGATTCATGAACAACTACTCTGCCAGTTCAAACGAGTGCAGAGTGTGCCATAAACCTCAGTGAACCGTGACCTTTGACGAGGCTTCTTCCAGGGAATCGATCAGCTTTTTCAGGCGGCGGCTCATATCCGCGCTCTCGGCAAGCTGGGTCACCATGTTCTGGGTGGTTTCGCGAATGCCCTGTACGTTGGCCAGCACGTCGTCGGTGCCCGCGGTCTGTTCCGCCGACACGTTGGCGATTTCCTGGTTGGTATGATCGATCCGGCTGACCACCTCGTTGATGGCTTCCAGGGCACGGCGGCCTTCTTCGGATTCCTCAACGCAGCGGGTGGCATCCTCGGAGCTGCCGGTCATCTGGTTCACGGCAGTATTCATGGCGTTGAGCAGGCGATCGATGGTGCCCTGAATCTGATCGGTGGAGTCCTGAACCCGCTGGGCCAGTTTACGCACTTCATCGGCCACCACGGCAAAGCCGCGGCCCTGTTCGCCGGCCCGGGCCGCCTCGATGGCGGCGTTCAGGGCCAGTAAATTGGTCTGTTCGGCAATACCCCGGATCTCGGTAATGGCGTGGCTGATTTCATGGCTGTTCTCGGCCAGGGCTTCGACGCTGCTGGCGGAATTGCGCACCACATCGGCGAGCTTGCGGATGCTGTCGGCACTCTGGCCGACACGGCTGCTGCCGTCGCGAGCTGCGTCGCTGGCCTCGTGGGACAGGGTCTTGGCAATTCCGGCCTGTTCGGCGATGCCAGTGAAGCTTTGCAGCATGGTTTCGATGACTTCCGCCGACCGGTCTGCGCCCTGCTGTTGGCGGCCCAGGTCATCCCGGCGGGCTTCGGCGGCCGAGGTTAGTTCCTCGACTTCCCGGTGCAGGCGTTCGATAGCTTCCTTCATGCTTCGGACCACGCCTACGGTGCGGTCTTGCATGGCATTGAAGGCACTCGCCATTTCGCCGATTTCGTCGGTGGAATCCACCACCGCCCTCTGGCTCAGATTGCCCGAGGCCTGGACATCGACCATGGTGTCTTTCAGGCGATTCACATGGCGTTCGATAAACGAGATCAGCAATTGTGAGCCGGCCATCTCGAGCACCATGAGCACCGCCACCACCAGCGCAAAGGCGGCCGCGGTATCAGCGAAGACCTGATCGAACGTCTTGCCGGTCTGCCCGGCAATGGTGTGCATGGCGTAAAGAACCAGCAAGCAGAGAACTGCAAAAACGACAATGTTCAGTAACCAGAATTTGTACTTCAGCCGGGCATTTCGCAGCAGTGTCAGCATGAATGTTCTCAGTCGATGGACTTCACCGGAATCTGCATGGCATTGGAGGCCTGGGGGACCTCGGGCACGGCGAGACCAAGATTGTTTTTATCGAATACCTTATCGGCCCGGTAGCTCGAGCGGACCATGGGGCCGGATGGCACTTCCATGAAGCCTTTCTCCAGGCCGATCTCCCGGTAACGGTTGAACTCTTCCGGGGTGACGTAGCGTTCCACCGGGAGGTGATTCGGGGTGGGGCGCAGGTACTGGCCCAGGGTGAGGATATCCACGCCGATGGCGCGCAGGTCGTCCATGGTTTCCAGGATTTCCTCTTCGGTTTCACCCAGGCCCAGCATCAGGCTGGTCTTGGTGAGCACATCCGGACGGTGTTTCTTGGCGTGTTCCAGAACCCGGAGCGTTTTTTCATAACCGGCCCGTGGATCACGGACCCGACTGGTCAGCCGTTTGACGGTTTCCACGTTCTGGGCGAAGACATCCAGCCCGGAATCCACAACCTTCTCGACCTCAGACATAACGGCATCAAAATCCGGCGTCAGTGCTTCAACAGCGACTTCGGGCGTGCGCTGTTTGATGGCAGAGACGCAAGCGGCATAGTGTGCAGCGCCGCCGTCGTCGAGGTCGTCACGGTCTACCGAGGTAAGCACAATGTAGCGAAGGCCCATGAGCTCTACGGACTTGGCCGTGTTCTCCGGCTCTTCATGGTCAAGCCAGCCTTTCGGGTTGCCGGTGTCCACCGCGCAGAATTTGCAGGCCCGGGTACACACAGACCCCATCACCATGATGGTGGCCGTGCCGGCGGTCCAGCACTCACCGATGTTGGGGCAATGGGATTCCTGGCAAACGGTGCTCAACCGGTGCTCGCTCACGTTCTTGCGCACCGCCTCATAGCGCTCGCCTCCGGGCATGCGTGCCCGCAGCCATTTGGGCTTCCGCTCAGGCTTCTCCGCTGTTGTGGCTTCCTGCTTTGTTGACCGCTTGACGCCGTCCTTGATGGCCGAGAAGCCATGCTCATTGCGGAATTTGGAACCACTGGTAATGCGGGTTTTTGCGCTGTCGCTCATTGCAACCGGACTCTCGATTCGGGTATGGATAACCCTAAAGAGTAATGGGCTGACGGGGGAGTTACAAGACAGGTAGGGGCAATCACGGGGGTGCCGGGCACGACATTGGTCGTACCCGGCTGACCGTTATCAAGCCTGGGCTTTGTCCAGGGCCTGGGTAATGTCGGCAATGAGGTCGTCAACATGCTCGATGCCGATGGACAGCCGCACCAGATCTTCGCTTACGCCGGCACTCTTCAGTTCCTCCGGGTTCAGCTGACGGTGCGTCGTGGTTGCAGGATGACAGGCCAGGGACTTGGCGTCACCGATGTTGACCAGACGCAGGATCAGATCCAGGGCATCAATGAACTTTGCCCCGGCTTCCCGGCCACCCTTGATGCCGAAGCTCAGGATGCCGGAGGCTTTGCCGCCGCAAATCTTGTCGCAGGTGGCTTTGTAGGGGCTGTTGGCCAGGGTCGCATAATTGACCCACTCCACGGACGGGTGGTCCTGCAGGAAGTTGGCGACTTTCTCTGCGTTCTCGCAATGACGCTCCATACGCAGCGCCAGGGTTTCCAGACCCTGCATGATCAGGAACGCATTGAACGGCGCCAGGGCAGCACCGGTGTTGCGCAGCGGTACCACACGACAACGGCCGATGAAGGCGGCGGGGCCCAGGGCGTCGGTGTAAACCACGCCGTGGTAGGACGGGTCCGGCTCGTTCAGCATCGGGAACTTGTCGGCGCTGGCTTTCCAGTCAAACTTGCCGGAGTCCACCACCACGCCGGCGACAGTGGTGCCGTGGCCGCCGATGTATTTGGTGAGCGAGTGGATCACGATATCGGCACCGTGCTCGATCGGGCGGCACAGGAACGGCGTGGCAACCGTGTTGTCCACCATCAGCGGGATGCCGTGTTTGTGCGCAATTTCGGCCCAGCGCTGGATATCGACCACGTTGCCCGCCGGGTTGCCGATGGACTCGCAGAACAGGGCGCGGGTGTTCTCATCAATAGCCTTTTCCACGGCATCGAAATCGTCATGGCGAACCATTTTGCACTCAATGCCCTGGTTCGGCAGCGAGTGCGCGAAAAGGTTGTAGGTGCCGCCGTACAGCTGGCTGGTGCTCACGATGTTGTTGCCCACCTTGCAGATGGTCTGCAGGGCATAGGTGATGGCGGCCATGCCAGAGGCTACGGCCAGGGCGCCAACACCGCCTTCCAGCTCAGCCATCCGCTCTTCCAGAACCGCGTTGGTCGGGTTCATGATGCGGGTGTAGATGTTGCCCTGAACCTTCAGATCAAACAGATCGGCACCGTGCTGGGTGTCGTCGAAGGTGTAGGACGTGGTCTGGTAAATTGGCGTGGTTGCCGCCCGGGTAGTGGGATCGCTTTTGAAGCCTGCGTGCAGAGCGAGGGTTTCCGGTTTCATGTCAACGGTCCTTGCTGGTGTGTTGTTCTTTGTGGGTTTCAGCCCGTGAGTATGCCATAGAGTTTGGCAGGAGAGGATCGCTCCAATAAGGCAGAAGGCGAAACTGAATTGAAACGGGGGGAGAATCCGGCGCTATTCGTCGCGCTGTCGTTTTTCGGACCGGAGATAATCGCTGATGGAGGGGTAAAAAAAGATTCCGAGGCAGCCCCAGAATACGCTGATCGACAAGGCTGCCGCCTTGATGCTCGCGCCAGCAAACCCGAGTGCAGTGGGCACCAGAACGACGACCAGGAAAACCGTGAGAGCGTGACGGGATTTCATAATGCGATACAGCCTTCAAGCGCATCCGGAAGAAGCTTACATCGTATCTGAATCCGTGCTCTTAGATTGTCAAAGTTTGTTTAAGTGGCGTTGGGTTTCTTGGCGTCCGTGTCAGGAAATATGGTGTCGTAGCACCAGGTGAACACAAACGCATATACCAGGTAGAACACCACGAACGCGACATCCACAATCAGGGCTTCCAGCAGGCCGATTCCCATCCACCAGGCAATGATCGGCAGGAAAATCAGCATCAGGCCCAGCTCGAAACTGACGGCGTGGAGGAAGCGCACACGCAGGGATTTACGGGTTGATCCGGTGAAGTGCTTCAGCCCGTGATCAAACCCCAGGTTAAAGACATAGTTCCAGATGGTGGCAATGGTGGCGCCCACCACACCGAGTACCCCGGTCTTTCCCATGTCAAAACCGAAGGTGAAGGCTGCAAGTGGCACGGAGAGGAGGAGGCCGATGGCCTCAAAGGAAATGGCCTGGCGAACTCTGTCTTTGGTTGATCTCATAGCAGGTGCTGTACGAAGGCGGGTCGTCCCGCGTTCACTGCCCGGAAAGGGTGGGGTCGTCCCCAGAAACTGAAAAAGCCCGGCGTTTTCGCGGCAAGCGTATCAGAATACGGTTAGCAGAGGGCGAAGTCGAACCGCCGCAACAGCCGACACTCCCGCTTCCTGCCTTGCTGGGAATCCCCGGTCATTCATTGGGTATCGACGAACGAGAAAACAAGCAGAACCGTCAAATCTTATCAAATGCAAAAAATGACTAGCGATTCTCGTTCCCCATCGTTGAAAAACTGATCTGCGGTTGACTAGATTAAGGGCAACGGAGTGTTGGCAGGTTTTGGTTCCATGGTTATTTGTTTTCCTCCCGTAGCTCCCGGATTTGGAGTTCTTAAAGGTTCGCTTCCTGTTCTTTTCGCGTTGTGCGTGACAGCGGCTCAAGCGGTGGAATCAATCACTGTGGGTGTCGGTTCCCGCATGTTGAACGCTATCAGCTCTGCGGAAGGGAAACTCTCCGGTGACCTGGCACCGTTATATAAGTGTGTTTTTGATAAGTCTGGAGTTGAGCCGAGATTTATCCAGGTCCCGCTCAAGAGAGGCTTTAACTACTTAAATCGGGGTGAGATTGATGTTTTGTTGCCTCTTGCCAAGAGTGAAAGGAGAGACAACGTTGGCTTATTCGGTGGTGAGTTGTTTCCGGGTGAATATGTTTATGTTTCTTTAAAGCCTATCCCGACAGTGCAGGCCATGCAGGGTCTTCGTTACGCTGTCCCACGGGGGTTTGTTGGTGCCGAGTTCTTCCCGGAGGGCAATACCCAGGTTGCTGAAGTCGGCGAATGGTCACAGCTTGCAGCCATGTTGAGGTACGATCGGATCGATGTTGCCATTTTGCCGCAGCTTATAGTGGAGAGTGTCTTCGGTCCCGATGTTGTCGACGTGTTTCAGCGGCCAGCGGGCGTTCTCCCAGTCTCATTTTATCTCTCCAATCATACCGAGGACACAGGCGTTGCTTCTAAGCTGATTGCTTCGGTCGACGAATGCAGTGTCGCGCATCCGCTTGGTTGGGAGTTCGGCCAATAGGCAATGGAGGGGCAGGAGGCAGACAACAAGATATTAAAAAAGCCCGACTCTTGCGAGCCGGGCTTTATTAATACTGGTAGCAAGGGGCGGAGTCGAACCGCCGACCCCAGCATTATGAGTGCTGTGCTCTAACCAACTGAGCTACCTTGCCATTTCGTTCTGGGCATCGCCCCAAACGAGGCGCGTATTTTCAGTATTTGGGCCCTTTCTGTCAAGGCTTGGGGGCCAGTTTTTCCTGAAAAATTACACGTTGAAGCGGAAGTGGATAACGTCGCCGTCTTTCACGATGTATTCCTTGCCTTCCAGGCGCCATTTACCGGCATCCTTGGCCCCGGCCTCGCCGTTGTACTTCACGAAATCGTCGTAGCTCACCACTTCTGCCCGGATGAACCCGCGTTCGAAGTCGGTGTGGATCACGCCGGCGGCCTGAGGCGCTGTGGCGCCGATTTTTACGGTCCAGGCACGGACTTCTTTCACCCCGGCGGTAAAGTAGGTCTGCAGGCCCAGCAGGCCATAGCCCCCGCGAATTACCCGATCCAGGCCTGGCTCTTCCATGCCCATTTCTTCCAGGAACATCGATTTTTCATCGTCTTCCAGTTCGGAGATTTCTGCCTCTATCTTGTTGCAGATGGGCACAAGCGCGGCATTTTCCGACTCAGCGATCTGTCGCACGGTGTCCAGATGCGGGTTGTTCTGGAACCCGTCTTCGCTGACGTTGGCAATGTACATGGTCGGCTTCACGGTCAGCAGGCAGAGCTCTCGGATCAGGGCCATCTGGTCCTTGTCGAGGTTCATGCTGCGCACCGGTTTGCCCTCGTTCAGCACCGGCAGCAGCTTTTCAAAGATTTCGAGCTGAGCTTTCGCTTCCTTGTCACCGCTCTTGGCCACGCGCTGAACCCGCTTGATGGCTTTTTCAACGGTTTCCAGATCGGCGAGAGCCAGTTCGGTGTTAATGATTTCTATATCAGAAGCCGGATCAATCTTGTTGGCAACGTGAATGACGTTGTCGTCCTCGAAGCAGCGCACCACATGGGCAATGGCGTCGGTCTGGCGGATATTGGCCAGAAACTGGTTGCCCAGGCCCTCGCCTTTCGAAGCACCTTCTACAAGGCCTGCGATATCCACGAACTCCATGGTGGTTGCCACCACCTTTTCCGGCTTAACGATCTCGGCAAGTTTGTTGAGGCGCGGGTCGGGCATGGCGACAACACCAGCGTTGGGTTCGATGGTGCAGAACGGGAAGTTCTCTG
Organism: Marinobacter sp. L-80; assembly: GCF_056859395.1. Taxonomy (NCBI): domain Bacteria; kingdom Pseudomonadati; phylum Pseudomonadota; class Gammaproteobacteria; order Pseudomonadales; family Marinobacteraceae; genus Marinobacter; species Marinobacter sp. L-80. Next base: position 225,654 of record NZ_JBSXOI010000075.1, on the reverse strand, counting down.
CGCCAATGCCGGATTTGGTCAGTGCGTTGAACAGGGTGGATTTGCCGACGTTGGGAAGGCCGACGATGCCGCAGTTAAATCCCATGGAATGCCTCTGCTGGTACTGGAAAATTTGGGCGGATTATACCGGTTTGAAACTGTGCAGGCGATTCATGGCGGCGGGAAGCTTGCCGCTGGCTGCATCCGGTAATACCCGCATGATTTCGTCGATCACTGCGTTCAGTTCCTCGGTCTCCTGTTTGCCCAGGCGGCCGAGCACGTAGCCGGTTACCCTGCGGCTGTCGCCGGGGTGCCCGATTCCGATGCGCAGTCTCTGAAAATCGTTGGTGCCCAGGTGGGCGATGGTGTCGCGAAGGCCGTTATGTCCACCGTGGCCGCCGCCTTTCTTGAGCTTGGCGGTACCCGGGGGCAGATCGAGTTCGTCGTGGGCAATCAGAATCTGTTGGGGCTGAATCTTGAAGAAGTCTGCCAGCGCCTTGATGGCCAGGCCGCTGCGATTCATAAAGGTGGTGGGATTCAGGAGGTGCAGGTCGAGGCCCTGCCACTGAATGCGGGCGTAGAGCCCGTGGTACTTCTTTTCGGGGCGGAGCGTCTGGCCCGCAGCGCGGGCCAGAGCTTCGACGAAGAGAGCGCCGGCGTTATGGCGGGTATTCTCGTAGTCAGCGCCGGGGTTTCCCAGACCAACCACCATGACAATATCCTGCGCCATTCGCCGCTGCCCTCCTCAGAACAGGAGTGATTACTCCTTGTCTTCGCCGCCTTCTTCGCTTTCTCCGCCTTCTTCGGCTTCATCATCAGCCTTCGCGCCGCGCGGCTTGTGGATAGCCACAACCGGCAGGTCATGATCCTCACCCTGGAGCAGGGCGGCAATCTTGACGTCTTTCGGCAGCTTCAGATCGCTCAGGTGAACTACCTGGTCCATCTCGACACTGGTCATGTCGACTTCGATGAATTCGGGCAGGTTCTGCGGCAGACAGATCACTTCAACTTCGTTGATCTGGTGGTTCGCTACGCCGCCGTGGAGCTTGATAGCCGGTGCGGTGTCTTCGTTGATGAAGTGCAGCGGTACGTTGACGTGGATCTCGTGGTCCTTGTCAACACGCAGGAAGTCAGCGTGGGTCAGGATCGGCTTGTACGGGTGACGCTGCAGATCCTTCAGGATCACGCTTTCTTTCTTGCCGTTCAGCTCAACGGTCAGAACGTGGGAGAAGAATGCTTCGTTCTCCAGGGCTTTCTTCAGCTCGTTGTGCCAGATGGCAATCGGAGTTGCATCCTTGTTGCCACCATAGATGATGGCCGGGATTTTCCGTTCCTCACGACGCAGGCGGCGGCTCGCACCTCTCCCCTGATCGTCACGAGGAAATGCTTCGATAACAAATTCCTGAGACATGGTAATAACCTCAATCGTCACCTGAACTGCCCGCGACCAGGCGTAGGATCAGGTGATGTTTCTGAAAAGCCGGATTTTTCCGGCTGACTAAAAGAGTCGGGAGCCTGTGTAGGCTCCCGACCCGGTAACTGCTTGTAATGCCTTGATATTACGACCGAAAGGTCACTCAGGCATTCTCGAACATGGCGCTGATGGACTCTTCGTTGCTCACGCGACGAATCGACTCCGCAAGCAGCCCGGCCATTCCGAGGACGCGGATTCTATCACAATTATGCGCTTTGTCACCCAGCGGGATGGTATCGCAGACCACAAGTTCGTCCAGCTGTGAGGCATTGATGTTATCAATGGCCGGGCCGGAGAGAACCGGGTGGGTGATGTAGGCAACCACGCGGGCCGCGCCGTGTTCTTTCAGGGCGTTGGCCGCTTTGCACAGCGTGCCGGCGGTATCGATGATGTCGTCCACCAGGATGCAGGTCTTGTCTTTGACATCACCGATGATGTGCATCACCTGGGACACGTTCGCTTTCGGGCGACGCTTGTCGATGATGGCAAGGTCGGCGTCGTCCAGGCGCTTGGCCACGGCACGGGCGCGAACCACGCCGCCAACGTCCGGAGATACCACGACAAAGTTCTCGAAACGCTGCTTGAAGATGTCTTCGAGCATGACCGGTGTGGCGTAGATGTTGTCCACCGGAATATCGAAGAAGCCCTGGATCTGGTCGGCGTGCAGGTCGACGGTCAGAACCCGGTCAACGCCGATGCTGGAAATCATGTCTGCGACCACCTTGGCGCTGATGGCCACACGGGTAGAGCGTACCCGGCGATCCTGGCGCGCGTATCCGTAATAGGGGATAACGGCGGTGACCCGTGTAGCGGAAGCACGGCGAAGTGCGTCGGCCATCACGATCAGTTCCATCAGGTTATCGTTGGTGGGGTAGCAGGTCGGCTGGATGATGAACACATCATGGCCGCGGACATTCTCATTGATCTCGACGGTGGTTTCCCCGTCGCTGAAACGGCCTACAGTGGCCTGACCCATGGGAATGTGGAGTTTGCGGGCAATCGCCTGAGCCAGTTCAGGGTTGGCGTTGCCAGCGAAGATCATCAGTTTGGACACGACGGCATCCTTCTCAGTATCGGCGTTTGATTCAGAAGAAGCGGGAGAAAGGTGGCTGGGGTGGCAGGATTCGAACCTGCGCATGACGGGATCAAAACCCGTTGCCTTACCACTTGGCGACACCCCAGTATCGTGCTTTTTTGGCATCATTTCAGCTCTGTTAGCTTTTTGTGTAGAGGTGATTTGTTCACCCCTTTAGCTACGAACCCCGTGACGCCGGAGGGTTTGCTTTCCCAGATGATCCGGGCTGCGGATTCTGTCGGGAAACGTCCAAATATGCAAGCCCCGGTTCCGGTTAATCTTGCAGGTCCGAATTGTGAAAGCCATTCCAGGCTCTGGTTAACCTCAGGATACAGTTTTCGAACTACATCCTCACAGTCGTTTCGGTACCTCGAGGCGTCTCCCTCAAAAGCGGGCGCTATTTTGATTCTCGGGGTGTTCCTTGTCAACCCTTGCTCGGAAAAAATCTTGCCAGTGTTTATGTTGCAGCCGGGCTTGAGGACAACGAACCAGTCTTCCGGCGGATTTGTGTTGGTCAGTGTTTCACCAACTCCCTCGCCAAAGGCGGCATGGCCCCGGACAAATACCGGAACATCGGCGCCCAGGCCGAGGCCGATTCCGGCAAGCTCATCGGTGCTCAAGTCGAGCTGCCAGAGATGGTTCAGGCCCAGCAGAGTGGTTGCAGCATTGGAGCTGCCGCCGCCCAGGCCGCCGCCCATGGGCAGCCGTTTGGTGATGCCGATGGTGACCCCGGGCAAGTCGCCTTGAGCCCTCTCAAGGAGTGCTCTGGCCGCTCGAATGATGAGGTTGTCCTCGTCGTCGACACCGGGAACAGACTCCGCGAGCCTCACCCCCGGCTCGCCGGGTGTCAGGGTGAAGCTCAGTTCGTCGCCGTAGTCCAGAAACTGGAACAGTGTCTGAAGCTCGTGATAGCCATCATCCCTGCGCCCGACAATGTGCAGGAACAGGTTCAGCTTGGCCGGTGAGGGCAGTATCAGGTCAGGTGTCACTCGGGCTGCTCCTGCCAGTCGCTGACCACCAGGCGTACCCGCTTGTCGTCCTTGAGCGCGGTAATCCGGGCGGGCAGCGCAGGGTAAGCAGAGAGGAAGGCCTGCCAGCGGTCGTAGCGGATTTCCCAGCCGTTCTGGCGGATTATGGCCAGGGTGCCCTGATTATCAAACAGCAGGCGATAGTCGCTGGCGGGGGATGGCAGGCCCCGAATCCACCAGGTCAGATTCTCCAGTGGCAGCTGCCAGCCCGTGGCCGCCTCGACCAGCGCTTCCGGTTCGCCCGAGCGGTAAGTTTCGCCGTTCGGCAGGGTCAACTCGATAAACCCGGGAACCCCTTTGAGTGTTGTGCTGCCCATACCGAGGAACGATGAGGAGAGGGCAAGATCGTAGGCTTCGCCATCCTGAATCCAGTGATTGATGATGGCGCTTCCGCTGTCGGATGGCTGGCGTACGGCCAGCTTCCCGGACAGCTTCCAGTGGTCGAGTTTGTCGAGACTGACTGCGCGAGTGGTCCAGTCAGCCGGAGGCTGGTCTGTCATGCCCTCCGGCAATGGCTCGATCTGGATCGTAGTGCAGGCGCCGAGGGTGGCAAGCATTGTCAAGGCTGCCAGGGTTCGGACCAGATTCATTCCGGCTGACCGCTATTGGTCAATCGGTCAATGGTTTCCCTGAGCACCTCGTGGTCGCTGTCCTGCTCCAGACCCTCCTGCCAGATGATCCGGGCCTGTTCTTCGGCTCCGTTCATCCACAGCGCCTCACCATAGTGAGCGGCAACTTCCGGATCGGGGAAGGCGGCCCAGGCGCGGGAGAGGTAGTCGAGCGCCGGCTCGAGCTGGCCTTCGAGGAACAGGACCCAGCCCATGCTATCGAGGATGGCCGGATTGTCCGGGTCCAGCCGCAGTGCTTTCTCGATATAGCCGCGGGCTTCTCTCAGTCTGTCTGTTCGGGTGGTCAGGATGTAGCCCAGGGCATTCAGGGCAACGGCGTTTTCCGGTTCCTGTTCGAGAATGTGCTTCAGGTCGGCTTCGGCGTAGGCAGGCTGTCCGATGCCATCGTAGAGCATGGCCCGGGCGTACCGGATCTCGATATTGTCCGGATGTTCTTCCAGGGCTGCCGTGGCGGTGCTCAGGGCCTGCTGTTGTTGTTCCTGATCCAGCAGCAGGTTCACCTCCAGCAGCCAGAAGTTCTCTGCCTGGCGGGGATTGGCCTCGCGTAGCCTGCGGATGCGGTCAATGGCGTCCTCAAGCTGGCCATTCTCGGCCAGCAGAGAACTGGCGCGGGCCAGGGCCGGGAAGTAGTAATTGCCCTGTTCCACGCTCTGGTAATAGCCAATGGCCTGCTCGGTATTGCTTGCCTGGTCTTCAATGCGGCCCAGGTAGTAGTTGGCTTCGCTGGTATGGTGGCCCTGTTCGGCCAGTTGTGTCAGTTCTTGCCGGGCCAGGTCGGTCTGCCCGTTTTCAAGAGCGACCAGTGCATGAGAGAGTCGCAGGCCCGGCGTGTCCGGGTACCGCTTTACGAGGCGATTGAATTCATCCTGGGCAGCCTGTAATTCACCTTCATTTATAAGCATGCGGCCGTAAAGGGTGCCCATTTGTCGGTTGCCCGGAAAGCGGCGGGTGTTGGTCAGCAGGTAATCCAGGGCGCTGCTTTTCTGATCGGTCTGGTAGAGCAGATCGCCCTTGAGAATGATAGCCGGCTGGAAGTTTGCGTTTTCCTGCAGCAGTGGTTCGAGTCTGTCCAGGGCTTGCTGTGGCTGCCCGGTTACTTTCAACAGGAGCGCGATGCTGTATTCCAGTTCCGGGGTGTCGGGGTGGCGGTCCGACATCTCATTGTAAAGGGCGAGCAGTTCCTGCTGTTGCTCTGGCGGCAAATTGGCCGCCAGAGCGGCAAGGCTGTCGAAGTCAGCATCGCCGCCCTGATCCATGATCCGTTCCATGTGATGGATGGCAGTTTGGAGGTCGTTTCCCTTTACGGCCTGGATGGCAGAAATCCTGTGGGCCTGGAGATTATCCGGGTCGATGTCCAGCCACAGCTCGGCGAGCTGTTTCTGGGCGTTATCGCCGTTCAGGGATTGGGCGATTCGCATCGCCCGCTCGATCACCACCTGGTCTCGGGACTGTTTGGCAGCCTTCAGGTAGTTAACCAGGGTAATGTCGTAGCGTCCGCGCTGGGCTGCAATTTCGGCAGATAGAAGCAAATAGAGGGTTTCGGGCTCAAAATCGGCGTATTCAACCGGCGGTTGTGGTTCTGTCTTTTCCCCAGCGGCGACGGTTTCGCTCTTGGCAGGCGCTTCCTCTGTGCCGGTGAGGCTGGCACAGCCTGCCAGCGTGAGGCCAAGCAGGCAGGTAAACAGAAACGGTACGGATTTGTGCATGCAACTTCCCATGATCTGTCGAAAACGCATCTGAAATAACCACGCTCCAGCCCCGGAATTGAGGTAGATCGGGTCGCGGCCTCAGCCGAATCCCTATAATGGCATAAGCACCTGATCTTGCCCAACCTGTCCGCACTTGCCGAAGCTGCGGTGGTTTTGGGTGGCAGCTCAGGCCGCTGGCCGTTAAAATGTCCAGTAATTGCGCGTCTCTAAACCGCTCATCGGCAAAAGGTTGTACAACCACGAAATGGCACTGGTAACGCTGGGAATCAATCATCGCACGGCCCCCGTAGAGCTACGGGAGCGAGTGGCGTTTACGCCCGAGCGTATGGCGGAGGCGTTCGCCGAGCTGCGTGCGACGTCAGGCGCCACCGAGGCGGCGATACTGTCGACCTGTAACCGGACCGAGCTGTACCTGGCCGGCGATGATGACTGCGCCCCCATGGTGCTTCGCTGGATGGCCGGCTTCCATGGAATGGACGCCGCGGAACTGGAAGAAGCGCTGTACGTGCACCGCGATGGCGATGCCGTCAGGCACATGATGCGAGTGGCCGCCGGCCTGGACTCCATGGTGCTTGGCGAGCCACAGATCCTCGGGCAATTGAAGGATTCCTATTCCCTGGCCAGGGAACACGGCGCCAGCGGCTCGTTCCTGTCCCGATTGTTCGAACATACCTTCTCGGTCGCCAAGCGCGTGCGGACCCAGACTGCCATCGGTGAAAATCCCGTTTCTGTTGCCTACGCAGCGGTGAGCATGGCGCATCACATATTTGCCGACATGTCCCGCAACAAGGCCCTGTTGATCGGTGCCGGCAAAACCATCGAACTGGTAGCCCGGCACCTTGCGGATGCCGGCGTGAAAGACTTCCTGGTGGCCAACCGTACCCTTGAGCGGGCACAGGCACTGGCAGAATCCCGTGGTGGCAAGGGCATTGTGCTGTCCGAGATTCCGGAACATCTGGCCGATGTCGACATTATTATTTCTTCAACGGCAAGCCCATTGCCGATTCTTGGTAAAGGTGCCGTTGAGCGAGCCCTGAAGAAACGCAAACACCGCCCCTATTTCATGGTGGATATTGCCGTGCCCCGGGATATCGAGCCGGAGGTGGCCTCGCTGGATGACGTGTATCTCTACACGGTGGACGACCTGCGCCAGGTTATCGAAGAAAATATCCGCTCTCGTGAGGGTGCGGCCCGGGAGGCCGAGAATCTGGTGGCGTCCGGGGTTCAGGATTTTCTGAACCAGCTAAGGGCGCTGGATGCGGTGTCCACGCTCAAGCAGTTCCGTCAGCGTGCCGAACTGCTGCGCGATGCGGAGACTGAAAAAGCCCTGCGCGCCCTGCGCAATGGCACAGATCCTGAAACCGTGCTGCGCAGTATGGCACGCGGCCTCACCAACAAACTCCTGCACGAGCCCTCTGTGCAGGTTCGCAAGGCCACCACAGAAGGTCGCACCGAGGTGACAGAGTGGCTGCGTGAGTTGCACCAGCTGGATGCACTGGACGCGGACACGACGACAACCCCGGAAAAACTATGAAGCCATCGATCCAATCCCGCCTCGAGCAGCTTTCTGACCGCTTCGAGGAAGTCAGCGCATTGCTTAGTGATTCTTCCATTATCTCCCAGCAGGACAAGTTCCGGGACCTCTCCCGGGAGTTCGCCGAGATTGAGCCCATTGTTCATTGTTTCCAGGCCTGGCAGCACTCCCTGGATGACATCGAGGCTGCGCGCGAGCTGGCGAAAGATGGCGACGCCGATATGCGGGAAATGGCCGAGGAAGAGCTGCAACTTGCCGAGCAGAAGAGCGAGGAGCTCGATGAAGAGCTCCAGCGCCTGATGCTGCCGAAAGACCCGAACGACGGCAAGAACGTATTCCTGGAGATTCGCGCCGGCACCGGTGGTGACGAAGCTGCCATTTTTGCCGGCGACCTGTTCCGGATGTATCTGCGCTATGCCGAGCGCCGGCGCTGGCAGGTGGAGGTTCTGAGCGAGAGCGAGGGCGAGCATGGCGGCTTCAAGGAACTGATTGCGCGCGTGGCCGGTGACGGAGTGTATGGTGCCCTGAAATTCGAGTCTGGTGCCCACCGGGTGCAGCGTGTTCCGGAAACCGAATCCCAGGGCCGGATCCATACCTCCGCCTGCACCGTGGCGGTGATGCCCGAGGCCGATGAGGCCGAGGCCATCGAGCTCAACAAGGCGGATCTGCGGGTAGACACGTTTCGTGCGTCGGGTGCTGGCGGCCAGCACGTGAACAAGACCGATTCGGCGATCCGGATAACGCATTTGCCAACGGGCATCGTGGTGGAATGCCAGGAAGAGCGTTCCCAGCACAAGAACCGCGCCAAGGCGTTGAGCCTGCTGGCCTCTCGGCTTCAGAATGCCGAGACCGAGCGGCAGCAAAAGTCCATGGCCGAGACTCGCAAGAGCCTGGTGGGCAGTGGCGACCGGTCCGAGCGGATCCGCACGTACAACTTTCCCCAGGGGCGGGTGACGGATCATCGGATCAACCTCACCCTTTACAAGCTCGACGAAGTCATTGCCGGTGACCTGGACGCCGTCGTCGTGCCTCTGCAGCAGGAGCACCAGGCCGAGCTGCTCGCTTCTCTCGCCGATGACCAGTAAACCCTCACTGACCTGCGAAGCCCTTCTGAAGGAGGCATCCAGCCGAATTGAAAGTGATTCGCCGAGGCTGGATGCCGAGCTGCTGCTTAGCAACATTACGGGGCTTAGCCGAACCAGTTTCCGGGCCTGGCCGGAGCGGGAAGTGACCAATGCTCACGCTGAGGCCTTTGAGGCGCTTGTGCAGGAGCGCGTGGCCGGCAGGCCTGTGGCACATTTGTTGGGGCATCAGGAATTCTGGTCACTGCCGCTGAAAGTCAGTGCCTCCACCCTGATTCCAAGACCGGATACCGAATGCCTGGTGGAAGTTGCTCTTGCTTTGCCGCTACCACCGCAAGCCAGTGTGCTGGATCTGGGAACAGGGACGGGCGCCATTGCCTTGGCTCTCGCCAGTGAGCACGTGGGCTGGCGAATATCTGCCTGTGATGCCGAGCCCGAGGCAGTGGCACTGGCCCGTGAAAACGCCGTTGCCCTTGGCCTGAACCTTTCCGTGGTCCAGAGTTCCTGGTTTTTGGGGCTGGAGCCAGAGAGGTTTGATCTGATTGTCTCCAATCCACCCTATATCCCCGATAGCGACCGCCACCTTGAGGAAGGGGACGTTCGATTCGAACCTGCCTCGGCCCTGGTATCCGGGAGCGATGGCCTGGATGATCTGCGGCTGATTATCAGCCAGGCGTCGGACTGGCTGGTTGAAGGCGGCTGGCTTCTGGTTGAGCATGGTTTCGATCAGGCAGAGGCCGTGGCACAGTTGTTTCACACTCGCGGGTTTAAAGCCGTTGAGACCCGGCAGGATTATGGCAACCGGGATCGGATGACACTCGGACAATGGTCTTCGGGTGCCTAACAGTGGAGATGCAGATGCTCAGTGACGACGAATTATTGCGCTACAGCCGGCAGATCCTGATGCCCCGGTTCGATATTGCCGGCCAGGAAAAGCTGCAGTCGGCCAGGGTTCTTGTGATCGGTGCCGGCGGCCTGGGGTGTCCTGTCGCTTTGTATCTGGGCGCCGCAGGTGTCGGGACCCTGACCCTGGTGGATGACGATACTATCGAACTGGCTAACCTTCAGCGCCAGATCGGTTTTGAAACCTCGCTGCTGGGTGAATCCAAAGCGGAAAGCCTTGCCGATCGGATTCGTCGGATCAACCCGCTGGTGTCTGTTACCGCCCTGAATCAGCGCCTCGAAGGTGAGGCTCTGACGCGGACGGTCGCTGAGGCAACCCTGGTGGTGGATTGCACGGATAACTTCAACACCCGGTTTGCGCTGAATCGTGCCTGTGTGGCGTCGAAAGTTCCGCTGGTGTCCGGTGCGGCCATTCGGGGCGAGGGGCAGGTTTCGGTTTACGACAGCCGGCGGGAGGACAGCCCCTGCTACCACTGTCTGTATCCGGAGCAGGGCAATGAGGATCTGACCTGCTCCGAGGCGGGCGTGATTGCGCCTCTGGTCGGGATGATCGGGGCGACTCAGGCCATGGAGGCCATCAAGATGATTTCCGGGGTTGGCTCGCCTCTGGTGGGGAGATTGCTGATTCTGGATGCCTGGGAGATGCAGTGGCGGGAGATGAAGCTGGCTCGGGATCCTGATTGCCCGGTCTGTTCTGGCTGACTTTGGTGCCTGCGGAGTTGGCGATGGTCTGCCCAAAACACGCCGTGACTACGTCCCTGTAGGCTCCGCTCCGCCATCCATGGCTCCGCAGGGTTTTGGGCAGACCATCGCCAACCCCGCTTCCGGGTTTTGAGTCAGCCCTCCAGAGATTTTCAGTTCTTCAACTCTTGGAACTTCGCTATAGCTTCCTTTCTGCTTTCTTTAAGATCAACGATCTGCCTCGGATACCCCTTCGGAATAACACCACCTTTCGCACCCGGATCGTGAATCCGTTTGCTATCCAGTTTCGCTAGCTCCGGTACCCACTCCCGGATGAAATCCCCATCGGGATCGAATCGCTCGCTCTGGGTAACCGGGTTGAACACGCGGAAGTACGGGGCGGCGTCGGTGCCGGTGGAGGCGCTCCATTGCCAGCCGCCGTTGTTGGAGGCCAGGAAGCCGTCGATCAGTTTTGACATGAAGTAGGCTTCGCCCAGGCGCCAGTCGATGAACAGGTTTTTGGTGAGGTACATGGCGGTGATCATGCGTAGGCGGTTGTGCATCCAGCCGGTCCGATTGAGTTGGCGCATGGCGGCGTCGACGATGGGGACGCCGGTGTTGCCGGTTTTCCAGGCTTCGAACCTGTCGCCCGGGGTATTCCACTCAAGAGTTTCGGTTTCCGGTTTGAAGGCGCGGTGCATACTCACTCTGGGGAAGTGGTACAGGATGTTGATGTAGAAATCCCGCCAGGCGATTTCGGTGATCCAGGTTCCCAGGCCTTCCTGGTTGCCGCCGGCGCCCTGCGCCTGTCGGCCGGCTATCAGGCATTGCCGGCCAGAGAGAACACCGTTGGCGAGATAAGGGGATATCTGGCTGGTGCCATCGATGGCGGGGAAGTCACGCTTTTCCTTGTACGCACCGCCGCGTTTTTCGAGGAAGCGCTCGAGCTGGTCGTGGGCGGCATCTTCACCGGTTGCAACGAGGGGCTCGGGGGCGTCTCGAAAGGCTTCGGGTATGGAGTCAATCTGTTCCGGGCTTACGGCGTTACCCCTGGCTTTGGGCGTTGGGAAGAGACCCGGATGGGTTTCTTCTATCCAGCTGCGCCAGCGTCTCGAAAACGGTGTGAATACGGAGTAGGGGTCATTCTGTTGGGTGAGGATCTCGCCTACTGGTGCAACTGTCTGGTCGCGGTATTTGCGAACGGCAATGCCGAGTTGATCAAAGCGGTGTTTCAACGCCTTGTCGCGCTTGCGCTCGTTAACGCCGTACTCCTCGTTAAAGTGCAGCGCTGTCACCCCGTGCTCTTCGCAGTGGCTCTCGAGTTTGCCAAGGCTGTCGTCGAAGCGTTTTGCCTGAATAAAGGACAGCGGTATACCCAGCTTGGCCAGCTCTTCGGCCAGGGCGTTGGCGTGGGCGACGACGAATTGCACCCGGGCCGGCGACCAATCGTGTTCCTGCCATTGGTCCGGGGTGAGAATAAAACAGGCTCGCACCTCTTCGCTGCTTTCGCAGGCGGCTGTGAGGGCGGGGTTGTCGGCAACCCGGAGATCGTTTCGGAACCAGACCAGTTGTGTCATCCGTAATCCATAGTTGTCTGAGGGATTGATGTAAGTGTAATTACAGCCCGGTGTATCAATAAAATCACCAACTTGGATATTCGCCCGGGCTGGCTGATTGGATTATAGTTAGGATACTTTTACAGCAATTCAGCCGGCCGATCCTCAAGGAGTTCTGTGGCAGGAATGGAGAACAACAGCGAAGGTCGCCGTGACGGCGTTTGGGCCCAGCCTTATTCACTGGCTTCCGGCCAGACCCAGCATCATCAACTGGGTCATATTCGTTTGTGGGTGACTCTGTTGGACCAGGAATGGCAGATTCGTTCAGAAACGCTGGAACTGGATACGGATCCGGCCAGCTGGACAGAAACCATCGGCCACACTCTGCCTTCGGCGTCTGTGCCGCTGCAGCGTTTCATTCGGGAAAACCAGTCGTCGACCGTGACATTCCTGCCGGCACTCGCAAACATGCCTACCGTGATTCGTCCTTTCCAGCCCCTGACGATTCCCGCCGGCGGCCGTTGCACAATCTACGTGGGCACGCTGGTCTGGATGAAGGTCTGTGCCGGCGACAAGCAAACCGTGTTGACGGAAATTCCCCTGGCGTCGCCTTCGATGACCTGGGTGGGCAGAAATACCATGGAGGGCGAGCTTTGTTATACCTCTCATAGTTTTGCCCGTCTTGTGCTTGAGGCGGTGCCGAAACGCCCCTGGCGAGCCGTCACGCCGGTGACGCTGATCAACCGGCGGGATGAGCCCCTGCTGCTTGAGCGCTTCAGTCTGCCCACGCCGTTGCTGTCATTGCACCAGAACGATCGGGGCCAGCTCTGGACGCCGGGGGTAACCGTTGAAGTTGAGACCGACATGAATTCAGCGAGTCTGCATGTGGAACAGTCGTTGCTGGCCGCAGCGGGCACCTGCCGGCCGGTGGCGGATGCTCGTGAAAAAATGGCCCGCGGCCGGCTTGTCCGGGCGTTTGACCGGATGTTTGGCTGAAACGGATCTGATGGAGTCGACGCTTTGCTGGAAACAATGCAAACAGGCGTAATGCAGTTTTTTACCGATATTGCCTGGGGGCAGTGGATCAGTTCCGCCTTTCTTGTTGTGTTGGGGCTGTTCCTCGGGTCTCTGGCGGCCCGCAGTGTCGGCCGTTTCATGGCGCAGCGCACCTCCCGCCATCATACCGTCATGGTTCGGCGGCTGGTGTTTTACGTCATCGTGGTGCTGTTTTTTGTGGCGGCCCTGCGGGAGGCCGGGTTCTCTCTGGATGTGGTGCTCGGCGCTGCCGGTATCCTCACCGTTGCCATTGGTTTTGCTTCTCAGACCTCGGCGTCGAACATGATCAGCGGCCTGTTTCTGCTGGTGGAAAAACCCTTTGAAATCGGTGACTTCATTGAGGTAGACGCGACCATCGGGGAAGTCGTCGGCATTGATATGCTGAGCGTGAAGTTACGCACGCCGGACAACCTGTACGTGCGGATTCCCAACGAAACCCTGATCAAGACAAGGGTGGTCAACCGTTCCCGGTTTCCGATACGCCGGCTCGACCTGACGGTGGGGATTGCCTACGCTGAAGATGTAGAGCGGGTGGAAAGTCTGCTTCTGAATCTGGCAGAAAAGAATCCGGTCTGTCTCGAAGAACCCAAGCCCTTCACTTTGGTGACAGCGTTTGGCCCATCCTCGGTCGATCTGCAGTTCTCTTACTGGGTGCCGAAGGAAAAGGTGCTTGAAGGGAGAAGCGGCATGATGGTCGCGATCAAGAAAACCCTGGATCGGGAAGGCATTGAAATTCCGTTCCCCCACACCAGCGTTTATGCGGGTAGCCATTCAGAGCCGTTCCGTGTTCAGCTGTTGGGGCCGGAAAAAATCACTGAAAAGGATCTCCCGGATGTCGACAAAGACAGCTGAAGTTATCAAAACCATCCCACCGACCCCCGCCGAGAGTAAGATGAGTCTTGGCTGGCGGGAATGGGTGGCGCTGCCGGACCTGGATATCAGCCGTATCAAGGCGAAAATCGATACCGGAGCCAGAACTTCCTGTCTCCACACGTTCCGCACTGAACCCTACACGGAAAACGGTGAACGGCGCGTGCGCTTCTGGGTTCATCCGGTACAGAACGATCTTCACCAGGTGGTGGAGTGTGACGCCAGGGTGCTGGATGAGCGGAACGTGTCTGATTCCGGCGGCCACAAGGAAATGCGCCTGGTCATCGAGACCACGCTGCTGATTGGCGGCCAGAAATGGCCCATTGAAATGACATTGACCAACCGAGATTCCATGCGGTTCCGGATGTTGCTTGGCCGTACCGCTATGTCAGGGCGCTCAGTGATCTATCCCGAAGCTTCCTATCTTGCCGGCGAGCCGGCCTTAAGGACTGAAAAATGAAAATAGCGGTACTGTCACGAAACCGTCACCTCTACTCGACCCGCCGTCTGGTGGAAGAGGGCATTAATCGTGGCCACGAAGTGAAGGTGATTGACTGCCTTCACTGTTCGATGAATATCACCTCGGCCAATCCACAGATCCACTACCACGAGGAGGTCCTTGAGGATTTCGATGTGGTGATTCCGCGGATCGGTGCATCGGTGACGTTTTACGGAACGGCAGTATTGCGCCAGTTCGAGATGATGGGCGTGTTTCCGGTGAATGAATCAGTGGCTATCAGCCGTTCCCGGGATAAGCTCCGCTCGCTGCAACTGCTGGCCCGTAAGGGTGTGGGAATGCCGATTACCGGTTTCGCGAACAAGCCGGACAACGTTCCGGAGTTGCTTCAGATGGTGGGCGGGGCGCCGGTGGTGATCAAGCTGCTGCAGGGTACCCAGGGCATCGGCGTGGTGCTGGCAGAAACCCGCAAGGCCGCGGAGAGTGTTATTGAAGCCTTCATGGGCCTGAAAGCGGATATTCTCGTGCAGGAATTCATCAAGGAAGCCGGCGGTGCCGATATCCGTTGCTTTGTGATCGGCGACAAGGTGATCGCGGCCATGAAGCGTCAGGGTGCCGAAGGCGAATTCCGTTCGAACCTGCACCGGGGCGGCACTGCCTCCCTCATACGCATCACCCCCCAAGAGCGCAGCACGGCCATCAAGGCCGCCAAAGCCATGGGTCTGAACGTTGCCGGTGTTGACCTGCTCCGCTCCAGCAGGGGGCCTCTGGTAATGGAGGTGAATTCGTCGCCTGGCCTTGAGGGCATCGAGAACGCCACCGGCAAGAACGTTGCCGGCATGATCATTAACTGGACCGAAAAGAATCAGAAGCCCTGGAAGACCCGGACCAAGGGGAGAGGCTAAAGCATGGCTCGTGCCCCCTATGAAATTGCCGGGACCCAGGTAAAGGCCGGAACCCGGCAAACCGTGGAAGTTCCGGTCGCCAAGCTGTACACCCATACGCCGCTGCACATTCCCGTTGAGGTTGTGCACGGCCGGCGAAGTGGCCCGGTATTGATGGTGTGTGGTGCCATTCACGGTGACGAGATCAACGGTGTTGAGATCGTTCGTCGGGTGCTCACCAATTCGGCGTTGAGGCACCTTCGGGGCACGTTGGTTGCGGTGCCTATCGTGAACATTTTCGGGTTCGTGCAGCGCACCCGATACCTGCCTGACCGGCGGGATCTGAACCGCTGTTTTCCCGGCAGTGAAAGTGGCTCCCTGGGCGGGCGTATTGCCTACCTGCTGCGCACCCAGATTATGGAGCGGGTGACCCACATTATTGATTTGCACACGGGTGCAGTTCATCGATTCAATCTGCCGCAAATTCGTGCCGAGCTGAAAAATCCGGAAACCGTGCGCATGGCCGAGGCCTTTGGTGCCCCGATCATAATCAATTCGGGGCTCCGAGAGGGAAGCCTCCGGGCCTACGCTGATTCACAGGACATTCCGGTAATCACCTTCGAAGGCGGAGAAGCTCTGCGATTTGATGACGTGGTGATCGGGAGCGGTGTGAAAGGGGTTATTCGGGTGATGCGTGAACTCGAAATGATCCCGGCGAAGAAGGGGCCCAAGGCACCGAGAAAGCGGTCTGAAACCGCGGCCAATTCCCAATGGGTGCGGGCGGATATCGATGGGATCATGAGGCCTGTCGCCCGGCTGGGCCAGAAGGTTCGCAAAGGCCAGAGGCTGGCCATGGTGGCGGATCCCTTCGGCGAATCGGAAACCGCGGTGGTGTCACCCTGCTCAGGTATCGTAATCTGCGTGAATAACCTGCCACTGGTAAACGAGGGCGAGGCAATTTACCACGTCGCCCGATTTGACGAGCTCAGCGAGGCGGAAAAAGCGATGGATTATTTCCGCAGCAGCTACGAGGGCGATGTCGGCGACGATGTGGTTCCCGTGCACCCCTGGGATGACCGGCAGAAATAACCGAGAGGGCTGTCATGATCTGGGATCAGTCGTTTATCGAGTTGGCGCCGCTGCCGCGGGGTTTTCATCTGGTCACCAATGAAATCCTTGCCCAGGCGCCGGACCTGACCAACTGAGAAGTCGGCTTGCTGCACCTGTTCATCCAGCATACCTCCGCTTCGCTGGCGGTGAACGAGAACGCCGATCCGGATGTGCGGGGCGACCTGGAACGCCATTTCAACGTCATGGTGCCGGAGAATGCGCCGCACTATGAGCACGTTATGGAAGGGCCCGACGACATGCCGGCTCATATCAAAAGCATCCTGGTCGGCCCCTCGCTGACCCTCCCGGTCAGCCATGGTCGCCTGGCACTTGGAACCTGGCAGGGACTTTATCTCTGTGAGCATCGGGATCGAGCCGGTAGTCGTCGTATTGTGGCGACTCTTCAGGGTCGCTGGTAGCCAGAACCCGAAACGCCCTACGTGTCGGGATTCACCCATCTGCTCTTTCCGATGGGTGGATTTTCACCCATTTTCCAGCGCCTGACCTTGCTCTGATTCTAGTAAGGCCCTGTTTTTCCGAATTAATCGAGATCTGGTCTGCTCCTTGCTGATTGGGTTACCCACCGGAGCTGTTAGAGCTTCGTTGAGCACCCAACAAACAAAATGAATCGGGAGCATTCCTTATGAAAACCCAAGCCGTAATGGCGGTGGCCTTTGCCTCCACCTTCGCAGTCGCAACCCCCGCAACAGCCCAGGATCGTTCGGACTGGCCGAGCAACTTCACCGTTGGTACCGCCAGTCAGGGTGGAACCTATTTTGCCTACGGTTCCGGTTGGGCGAACTTTGTGGCTGAAAACCTGGGCGTTTCCGGTGGTGCCGAGATCACCGGCGGACCGGTTCAGAATATGGCGCTGGTGCACACCGGCGACCTGAAGTTTGGCCTGACCACCATGGGCCCGGCTCGGGAATCCATGGACGGTAACAGCCCGCTTGCGCCGGGCATGAAGATGGACAACGTCTGCGCCATGTTCCCGATGTACGAAACACCGTTCTCGGTGACCGCGCTATCCAGCTCTGGCATTACTTCCATCGCCGATATCCCTGATGGCGCCACGATCGGTTTTGGTCCGGCGGGCTCCACCTCGGACACCTACTTTCCGCGCATGATGGAGACCCTGGGTGTGAACTTCGAACGCCGCAACGGCAGCTGGTCTGATCTGGGCGGTCAGCTTCAGGATGGACTGATTGATGTGGTTGCCTTCGCCGCCGGTATTCCCATTCCTGCGGTCAGCCAGCTGGAAGTGCAAACCGACGTGAACATCATCGGTATGAACGATGCCGAGGCCGAGACCATTATCAGCAACTTCCCGGTGTCCGAGTTCATCATTCCGGCGTCCACCTACCAGTCCCTGGATGCGCCTTCCCGCGTGGTATCCATGTGGAACTTCGCGATGGTCAACTGTGATGTATCTGAAAGCTTCGTGTATGAAATCACCAAGCTGACCATGGAGAACAACGACAAGATGGTCTCCATTCACAAGGCGGCCCGTAACTCGGTACCCGAGAACTACACAAAGAACAACGTCCTGCCCTGGCACCCGGGCGCTGCGCGTTGGTTCAACGAGAATGGTTACCCGATCGAAGACAGCCAGATCAAGTAACAGTGCTCGAGCAGGAGGCTGCCCTGCAGCCTCCTGCAATGTATGGCCAGCCGAGTTCTGGCTCCGATTTGCCTGCAAGCAGGGTGTGTCATGACTACCGAACAAGATTCCAAAGACCTTCCGGACATTGAAGTGGGCGAAGACCATGTACTCGCGCACAACGTGGACGAGGAACCGGTCGAAGCCAACCGCCGGCTTTTCGAAGGCGGCCTGCTGAAATTCGTCGCGCTGCTGGCGATAGCCTATTCAGCCTTTCACCTGTATTCCCTGAACATAGCGCCCCTGGAAACCTGGTCGTTCCGGATTGTGCACATTGCCGGTGCCCTGGTGCTGGGTTTCGTTCTGTTTGCCGGCGCCCGGTTTGTGTCATCGGAAGAGGGCGGCGCACGCCACCGGTGGACAACCTGGATCAGTGCCGGTGCCATGCTGCCGGCTCTCTATGTGTTGTATCAGACATTTTCGTTCTGGCAGATGGTTCAGAACGGCGCCATGCGGATTCCGGTCGAACTGGAGGTGTGGCACTTTGGCTGGCCGCTGCTGGCGGCGACCGGTGTTGGCATTGTCATGAGCTGGTTTCATCAGCGCGAGCGATCGGTATTCAGTGTGCCCGACCTGGTGTTGATAGTCTGCTCGCTGGCCGTGGCCGCCTATTTCCTGGTGGTTTATAACACGTCCATGCGGATGTCGACCGGCACCTCCTTTGCGCCGGTGGGTATCTCGTTTGCAGCCATTGCCGGCACGGCCCTGATCATGGAACTTACCCGGCGCGTGGCGGGGATGGCACTGGTGATCATCGGTCTGGTGTTTCTGGCCTATGTTTTCGCAGGACCCTACCTGCCAGGTTTCCTCGGTTACCCGGGGCTTTCGGTTCAGCGTTTCTTCAGTCAGGTGTATACCGATGCCGGAATCCTTGGGCCGACCACGGCGGTGTCTTCGACATACATCATTCTGTTCATCATTTTTGCCGCCTTCCTGCAGTCCTCGAAGGTGGGTGACTACTTCGTGAACTTTGCCTTTGCGGCGGCCGGCCGTTCCCGGGGTGGCCCGGCCAAGGTATCGATCTTTGCATCGGGCCTGATGGGTATGATCAACGGCACCAGTGCCGGCAACGTGGTATCCACCGGCTCCCTGACGATTCCATTGATGAAGAAGGTGGGCTACAGCAAGCAATCCGCAGGCGCTGTCGAGGCGGCCGCGTCCACCGGTGGTCAGATCATGCCGCCGATCATGGGCGCCGGCGCCTTTATCATGGCGGAGATTACCGGCATTCCCTACACCGAGATAGCCATCGCGGCGATCATTCCGGCGATCCTGTATTTTGCCTCGGTCTACTTCATGGTGGATTTTGAAGCCGCCAAGACCGGCATGCGCGGCATGCGTGAAGACGAGCTGCCAAAGCTTAGAACCATGATGAAGCAGTGCTATCTGTTCGTGCCGATCATAATCCTGATTGTCGCCTTGTTCATGGGCTATTCGGTGATCCGGGCCGGCACCCTGGCGACCGTTTCTGCCGCGGTCGTGAGCTGGCTGTCACCCAACAAGATGGGTCTGCGGCATATCCTTCAGGCACTGGAAATTGCTTCCTATATGGCGATCCAGATTATCGTGGTGTGCGCAGCGGCCGGGGTAATCGTGGGCGTGATTTCGCTGACGGGAGTGGGCGCGCGCTTCTCTGTGCTGTTGCTGGACGTTGCGGCCACGAGCCAGTTGCTGGCGCTGATCTTCGCCATGTTCATTTCCATTCTACTGGGTATGGGGATGCCGACCACGGCGGCCTATGCGGTAGCTGCCTCAGTGGTCGCGCCCGGCCTTGTCCAGTTGGGTATTGAACCGCTGACGGCGCACTTCTTCGTGTTCTACTTCGCTGTAGTTTCCGCGATCACACCGCCGGTTGCGCTGGCCTCCTATGCCGCTGCAGGCATATCGGGCGCCAACGCCATGGAAACCTCCGTGGCCTCGTTCCGGATTGGCATCGCAGCCTTCATCGTGCCTTTCATGTTCTTCTACAACGGCGCGTTGTTGATGGAAGCCGGCTGGTTCGAGATCGCGAGGGCGCTGGTAACCGCAACCTTTGGCGTTTACATGCTTTCTGGCGGCGTGCTCGGTTGGTTTGCGAGCATTTCCGCGTCCTGGATAACGCGACTCCTGCTGATTGCGGCCGCGTTGCTGATGATCGAGGGAGGGCTCTGGACGGATCTCACCGGTATTGCCCTGGCGGTCCTGGCGTTCGTCATCCAGAAGCAGCGTAAAACTCGCCTTGCCACAGCTGGCGCCCTGTAACGGGGGCTTGCTGTCTGGGTCAGAACAACCGTGCCATGGAAGCATCGCACGGTTGTTCTGCACCCGGCCTGGCTATACTCTAGCGGCTTTCCGCGGTTTTTCGGGAACCGGACCCTATGCCTTACCGTATTGGCGTTTTTCTCCTTTTCGTGGCGACCCTGGTGGCCGCCTGGCTGCTCGGTGGCTGGGTTGGATACCGGCAGGTGGAGCAGGAGAGCCTGGAGGAGTCCTTCCGGTATCGCCAGTTGGTGGCCAACGAACTGAACCGATATCTCCCGGTGCCCGAGCTGATGGCCGAGCATCCGTTACTGCAGCGGGCGCTGGAGGCGCCTGACAATCCCTCTGCTATTCTCTCGGCCAATGAACAGATGCAGCGCATGGCCACTATCGTAGGCAGTTCGGATGTCTACCTGATGGATACTCGCGGCCTGACGATCGCAGCCAACAACTACCTGCAGCCAGACAGTTTTGTCGGGCGGAATTTCAATTTCCGGCCGTATTTCTATGAGGCGATGGAGTCGGGCGATTCGGCGATCTATTTCGCCCTCGGCCTGATGTCTGGCGTTCGGGGTCTGTATTTCTCGCATCCGGTTCGGGACGAGGGCGGCCAGATTATCGGGGTGGTCGCCGTGAAGGTTCTGGTTCACGAACTGGAATCCCAATGGGATCGCCCTACTGGCTTGCGAGAGGCGGAGATGGTCGTGCTTGATCATAATGGCATCAGTTTTCTCGCGAGCAGGCAGGACTGGCTTTACCGCAATTTCTCGGGGATGGCCGATGCCGTGCCCGACGAGTATTCCCGCCGGCGTTATCCAGGCCGTGATTTGACGCCAATGGCACTGAAAACGTTGGGAACCCCATGGGGGCTTCTCGAGCAGTCAGCAACGGTCCGTATCCAGGACAGTGGCAAACCCCGGGAATATCTGAGCGTAAGCACGCCTCTGCCAAGGATGGACTGGACGCTTCAAGTCATGGTGAGCACTCGCTCGGTCGTCTGGACCCGGTTGGGTTTTGCGGTCGGTGGGGCAGCGCTGTTCTTTGGTGGCCTGTTGACCTGGCTGTACCTGCGCGAGCGCTACCGGCGCGAGGCTGAACTGGCTCTTCGGGGCGAGCAGCTGGAGCGAAGCGTGGCCGAGCGAACCGCAGACCTGGAGAACTCCAATCGCAAACTGGTGGAGGAGATCCGGGAGCGAGAACGCACCCAAACCGAGCTGCGGGAAACACAGCAGGAGCTGATCCAGGCTGCAAAACTGGCGGTGCTGGGTCAGATGTCCGCGGGCCTCAACCATGAAATGAACCAGCCTCTGACGGCCATTCAGACCTATGCCCGAAACAGCCGCCGCTTCCTTGAGAAAGGTGCCGGGGAGATGGTGGATGCTAACCTGTCAGAAATCATCCTGCTGTGTGACAAGATGGCGGAGCTGACCCGGCAGTTCAAGGTTTTTGCGCGCAAATCCGAAGGCCCGCCAGCGGTGGTGGATCTCCGGCAACCGATTGACGCATCCCTGAAAATTATCGTTGCCCAGCAATCGAGCTCGGAAATCGATATCCAGTGGCACCGTCCGGACTCGCCGGTGATGTGCCACGGTGACCTGATCCGGATAGAGCAGGTTATGGTTAACCTGATGGCGAACGCGGTTCAGGCGGTAGAGGGTGGTGCTCGGCCGGAAATCCGGATTGATATAGAAGAAACCGAGCAGCACTGGAAATGCCTGGTGCGCGATAACGGGCCCGGATTGCAGGGCGACACCGAACAGATTTTCGAGCCCTTTTTTACCACCAAATCGGTCAAGCAGGGACTGGGTCTTGGGCTTTCCATATCGCGCCAGATTGTGGATGCGCTGGGTGGCAGCCTGACCGGTCGTAACCGCCGGGATGGGCCGGGCGCAGAATTCGTCGTAACCCTCAAGAAGCGGGAGGCCATGGAATGACAGAACCCTCGGTAATCTTTGTGGACGACGATCCACACATCCGCCAGGCTATTGCCCAGACACTGACCCTGGAGGAGTTGCCGGTCAGCTGCTTCGAAGATGCGCCATCGGCGCTGGGACATATCAACGCCGACTACGACGGCGTGGTTCTCTGCGACTACAACATGCCGGAGATGACCGGCCTGGAGTTGCTGGACCGGCTTCGAGCTATCGATAACACCATTCCCGTGATCATTCTTACCGGGCAGGGCGACATAAGCACGGCAGTAACGGCCATGCAGCAGGGCGCTTACGACTTTATCGAGAAGCCGTTTGATCATGATGAACTGATTGAACTGCTCCGTCATGCCCTGGAAAAACGGCATCTGGCCCTCGAGAACCGTCGACTGAAAGCACAGCTGCGACACCTGGCCAGACCCGGTCCACGAATGTTGGGGGATTCGCCGTTGATGCAAAAGGTCATGGCGACCGTTGATCCCATCCTCGATATTTCGGCCAATATTCTTCTGCACGGGGAAACTGGGTCCGGGAAGGATGCGCTGGCCCGATACATTCATGAGAACAGTGGACGCAGTGCCCACAACTTTGTAGCAATCAACTGCGGCGCGGTGCCCGAGAACCTGATTGAAAGCGAGTTGTTTGGCCATGAGGCCGGGGCGTTCACCGGGGCTGAAAAGCGCCGTATCGGCAAGATCGAGCACGCCCACAAGGGCACCCTGTTCCTGGATGAGGTTGAGAGTATGCCCGTGCCCTTGCAGGTGAAACTCCTGCGGGTGCTGGAAGAACAACGGGTCGAGCGTCTGGGCAGCAATCAGGTTCAGGAGGTGGATGTCCGGATCATTGCCGCCACCAAGGCGGATTTGAAAAAACTCAGTGACGACGGCGAATTCCGGCCTGATCTCTATTACCGGCTGAATGTGGTCAAAGTTGACATCCCGCCGTTGAGAGAGCGGAAAGAGGACATCCCGCTGCTGTTCCATCATTTCGTGCTGATTGCCGCGGCCCGTTACGATCGGGAGAGCATACCGCTTGATGCTGGTCAGGCAGCCCGGCTGATGCAACATTCATGGCCCGGCAACGTTCGCGAACTTCGGAACCTGGCTGAACGTTATGTCCTGCTGGGGCCGGCAGCGCTGGATGAGAACGAACCTGCGGATACGGCCAATGTGGCGGGTCGACAGACGCTCGCCGAAATGATGGACGGTTTCGAGCGTTCTGCCATTATCAGCGCCCTGAATGCCAGTCATGGCAGCATCAAGGACACCATGGTCCAGCTCGGTATTGCCCGGAAAACCCTGTACGACAAGATGCGCAAGCATGGGTTGGACAAAGCCCAGTTCAAGGATTGATGAGCAACAAAAATTTACCGGCATGGTTACAGGCTGGAAACAAACTACGCAGTATCATCAATGATATTGCCCCCGGTTTTTGCGTAGTCTCTGCGACTTTTTCCATGCCGGATCGCCCGGCGAATTGATCACTTAACCAAAAAGACGACCAGTCATGAAAAACCTGACCATCCAGACACGGGTACTGTTGCTGGCCCTGGTGCCGGTGATTGTGCTCACGGCATTCCTGACCAGTTACAACCTTAACCAGGCCAGTGCTATTGGCGAAGAGGCCGTTGCCGGTTTCTCCTCCGATATGGAAGAGAGTAAACGCCAGGAACTGCAGAATTATCTGGCCGTTGCAAAGTCTTCCATCGAGCATCTCTATAATCAGCCTGGGTCCGCAGACGATCCGGAGGTGCGCGAGAAAGCGTGGGAGATCCTGCGACAGCTTCGTTTTAACGATTCGGGAAGCACCGGTTATTTTTTTGCGTATGACACCCGGGGTGTCAATGTGATGCACGGCGTCAACCAGTCTCTGGAAGGCAAAAATCTCTGGGACTTCCAGGATCCCAACGGAACCTTCCTGATTCGTGAGCTGGTAAAGGCGGCGCGCAATGGCGGCGGTTATGTGCCTTATGGTTGGAAAAACAGCGAAACCGGACAAGTAGCGCCCAAGCTGGGCTATGCGGAAATGCTGCCCAAGTGGGGTGTGATGATCGGCACCGGCTTCTGGATTGACGGCCTTGAGGCCCAGGTAGCGGCGATGGAAAGCCAGGTGGGGACTTCACTCGAGGACGCCGTGATAGGCTCAGTCAGCACCTCACTTGTCGCATTGGCGCTGATCGTCCTGCTTGCCCTGATCGTGGTCCGCAGCATCATTCGGCCCCTGAAATCGGCCGTGTCGGCAATGAATGACATCGCCAGCGGCGATGGCGACCTGACCCGTCGTCTTGACGTTTCCGGCAAGGATGAGCTTGGACAGTTGGCGACTGCCTTTAACAGTTTCGCCGACCAGGTGCACGGACTGGTTGAACGCGTGCTGTCGTCTACCCGCACGCTGAACGAGGCCACGGCTGATTTGAACCAGGTCATGACTGAAGCCGAGCAGGGCGTCGAGCGACAGAAATCCGAGAGTGATCAGGTGGCAACGGCGATGAACGAAATGACCGCAGCTGCCCAGGAGGTTGCGAGCAACGCGAGTGAAGCCTCCACGGCCGCCGATCATGCCAATGGACAGGTTTGCGATGCCCAGGGCCTGGTACATCAGGCTACCGAAGTTATTGGCGGGCTCTCCGAGCAGGTGGGAGAGGGCGTTCGGGTTATCGAGCAGCTTGGCACTGACTCTCGCCGGATTGATAGCGTACTGGAGGTCATTCGCGAAATTGCTGATCAGACCAACCTGTTGGCCCTCAACGCTGCGATCGAAGCGGCACGGGCCGGCGAGGCCGGTCGGGGTTTTGCCGTGGTGGCTGACGAAGTTCGAACGCTGGCTCGCCGGACCCAGCAGAGCACCCAGGAAATCCAGGATATGATTGAGCGGCTTCAGTCTGGGGCAGGGAATGCGGTCAAGGTAATTGCTTCCATCAGTGAGCGCAGCGAAGCGACCGTGGAAGAAACCCGGCAGGTCAACGATGCGCTGCAGCGCATTGGTCAGGCTGTGGCAACGATCACGGACATGAATACACAGATTGCCAGCGCAGCCGAAGAGCAGACCAGCGTTTCCGAGACCATTAATCAGAACGTGCATGAGATCGTCGCGATTACCGAACAGACGGCGCAGGGAACCCGTCGGGCCGGAGATGCAACTCAACGGCTGAAGAACCTGGCGTCCGAGATGTCAGAGCAGGTCAGTCGGTATCGGGTGTAGGCATTACTGATTAAGTGAAAAAGGGGCAGAACTCGGGTTCTGCCCCTTTTTTTCGTTCTTTAAATGCTCGCCAATGTCAGAGATTGGCTTCGGCAAATTCTGCCAGTAGCGACCGGGGAACACCCTGCAGGTGGATGTGGGCGCCATGTCGAAAGCGCTTGAATCGTTCGGTCATGTAGGTGAGGCCCGAACTCAGGGCACTCAGGTAGGGCGTATCGATCTGCGCAAGGTTGCCGAGGCAGATCACCTTTGACCCGTTGCCAGCCCGGGTAATGATGGTCTTGATCTGATGGGGCGTCAGGTTCTGTGATTCATCGATAATGATCAGGCTGTGCTGGAAGCTGCGGCCCCGGATGTAATTCATGGATTTGAAGTGCAGGGGCACCTTGCTGAGGATGTAGTCGACGCTGGCGGTCATGTTCTCGTCGTCCTCGTGGAGGGCTTCCAGGTTGTCGACGATGGCGCCCAGCCAGGGCTCCATTTTCTCGGCTTCAGTTCCGGGCAGGAACCCGATGTCCTCGTCGAGGCCCTGGGTGGAGCGGGTGGCAATAATGCGCTTGTAGAGCTTGCTGGCCACGGTCATCTCGATACACGCAGCCAGCGCCAGGATGGTTTTGCCCGAGCCGGCGGAGCCGGTGAGGTTGACCAGGTGGATGTCCGGGTCCAGGAGCAGGTTCAGCGCCATGGCCTGATAGATGTCCCGGGGAACCAGGCCCCAGACTTCCTCGTTCATCAGGTCGTGTTGGTGCAGGTCCTTGATGATCAACTGGTCGTCGGAGAGGTCCACCACCTTGCCGACGAAGCCCATTTGATCGATGACGAATTCATTGATGTTCAGCTTCGCCAGCTCGCCTTCCCGCTTGAGGATATGTTCGGTCGAACCCTCCCGCTGAACAGTCTCCACTTTCTCGATGGTGTCCCAGAAGGAGTTGGGGAATTCCCGGTAGCCCTTGGGCAGAAGATCAATGTCATCGAGCAACTGGTCGTTGTGGTAGTCCTGAGCTTCGACGCCGAAGCCCCTTGCCTTGAGGCGCATGTTAATGTCTTTCGACACCAGGATAATGTCCCGGGACTTGTGGCGGTTCTGGAGAGCAGCCAGGGTGTTGATGATCTTGTTGTCGTTCAGATGCTCTGGCAGCGAATTGTTGCCACTGTCACCGGTGCTCATCAGGATCGAAAGAGTGCCCAGGGGTTCGGCCTTCTTGCCACGCACGATGGGAACACCTTTCTCGATCACCTTCGGGCTGGCATCGCCCAGCAACTTATCGATGTTGCGGATGGCCTGACGGCAGTCAGCGGCCACGGCTTGCTTGCCGGATTTGAGGCTGTCGAGTTCTTCGAGGACCGTCATCGGGATGATGACATCGTGTTCTTCAAAGTTGAGGAGGGCGTTCGGGTCGTGGATCAGGACGTTGGTGTCGAGGACGTACATCTTTCGGCGAGCTTGCGGTGCTCTGGGCATAAGTGGCGCTACCTCTCTGGTGGCTCAGTCGTTATCGGCGCAGCGTTGCGTGAGTTCCTCATCCGAGATCACTTTCAGCATATCGTAAGTCGTTATGATGCCGGTAATTTTTGAATCATTGGTGACAAAAATCCGGTGCAGGTGCTCGCGCATCATGATATTCGCAATGTCGCGCACCGGCGTCTTCTCGTCAACCGATAAAACGATGGGGGTCATGATGTCCCGGACTTCTACCGGCACCTTGCCCATTTCCTCAAAGATCACCATTCGCAGGCGTCGGGCTTCCTCCCGCTCTTCGGGAGTCAGATGCCGGTCCGCATCGGAGCGCGTGGCGTTCCAACGGAATTCGGTGATGTCTTTAAGAGTGGCAATGCCGACAATTTCGCCGTCGTCATCGGTGACGGGGCTGCCGGTTATCTCGTTGTCGGTGAGGAAGCGGGCCAACCGGTCCATGGTCCAGGATTGCGGGACGGCCTTGATGCTGGGTGTCATGATCTCGTAGGCGAGAACGGTCATTGATCTGGGCTGCCTTCTAGAGTCCTTTCATAAAGCTTAGCGCGTGATACTCCGCGCGTCATCCCTTACTGTGCGCCGGGACTCAGGGTTTGTTCATGCGAAGGCCGGTCAGTTGGCCCTGCTCGTCATAAACTAGCTGGTACCCCTGGTACTTTTTACTGTTGGCAACGCGTTCCAGCGCTTCCATCGACCTCACGGGAATATCCACCAGCAGGGAGTTCACCAGCCAGCCGGGTAGCGCTCCGTTGGGGTCCGTGTGCTGGACCCACACCATCCGGGTGCTCTCCCCCTCTGGTGTGAACCGGTACAGGGTGTCCGAGCGATCGACTCTCACCCGGCTGCTGTTTTCCGCCCGCTGATCGGGCATGGCGTTCAGATCCATGACGATCTCACCGGAGGCCTGATCACCCCGTGTGCGTATGCGCAGGACATAGTCGCGGTCAGTAACCGGCCAGGGCATGTCATTCACGGAATAGGCAAAGCGATCTTGAAACACGCCATTGCCAAACCCATGGGATTCCGTGCAGTTGTGCACCCACTCGATGCAGGAACCGGGGTTGGCCATCACAGCCATCAGGTTTTCGATAGGCGCGTCGAGCACCGCCACGGCCTTGAAGGCCTTGAAGCTGGAGCCTGGCTGCTCGATGGTATAGACCCGGATGTGATCGGCTTCCTTGCGTAGCGTCCACGCCTCGTCGCTTTCACTGGGCAGTTCAGCACGGGCACTGGCGGCAACGGCAAACACCAGCAACGCACAGACCAGCCCACTGAGCACCGAGGCCCAGCCCGTAATGCCATGGGCTATGCTCTTTCTCATAGGGTACACTTCCTTGCAGATGGTGGGCCGAGTCTAGCATGGGGCTTTTGCCGGCATGGCCACGGAAACAGTGGATTGTGAACCAGGTAGCGACCTGTTGATTTGGTAACCGAAATTGGCCCGATCTGACGACGACTATGACCATTAAGAAACTTATCAACGGCAAAGGGCAGGTGATTCCGGGACTGTTGGATGAACCGGTAGAAGAGATCAACTATCTGGACTATGACCTGCGTACGGTGATGGACCGCCCGCGTTCAAAGCTGGCAAGACGCTGGCGGTTCAACCAGTTCCAGTTTGTCAGCGCCATGGGCCCGGGTTGGGTGTTTGGTCTGGCGGTGGTGGATCTGAAACTGCTGGGCAGCGGATTCTTCTATCTCTATGACTTCGAGACTGGCCAGATGTTGGAGCAGTCTTTCCTTCAGCCATTGGCCCGGCAAACCTGCATTGAGCCCCGGCCAGAGGAAGGGGTGACAAGGTTCAGCAAGGGCGACGTAGCCGTGCGAATTGCGCCTTCCGCGGATGGCCGGACAATTACGGTCTCGGCCCCGGGAGGTATCCGTATTGAACTGACGCTTTCAGAGGATCGGGACCCGCTTCGGCTGGTATGCCCGGCTGGCTACAATGGCTGGGTATTTACCCGCAAGTCGGCAGGCTTGCCGGTGGAAGGGGAAGTGCGCTGGGATCATCGTATCTGGCGCTGCGACGAGCAGACTCGGGGATCCATCGACTGGAGTTGTGGCTTCATGCGCCGGGAAACGGCCTGGAACTGGGCCTGCCTGGCCGGCCAGCTTGCGGATGGCCGGTCCGTGGGGTTGAACCTGGCCGCAGGGGTCAATGAGACGGGAATGACGGAAAATGCGCTCTGGCTGGATGGCGTCTGCCACAAACTGGGCGCCGCAAGGTTTCGATTTGATCGTTATCAACCAGGCGGCGACTGGCATGTAAGCACGGAGGATGGTCGGGTCGATCTGCACTTTGTCCCCGCCGGTGTGCGCAAGGAAAAACTGAACGCCTGGGTGCTGGCATCCAACTTCCGGCAGTACGTGGGCACGTTCAATGGAACGGTGACGGACGAGGCTGGCGGGAAAATCGAGGTAAAAGGTCTGCCGGGCCTGATGGAAGACCACTTCGCAAGGTGGTAAAGAGATGGCCTGCCCCATCCGGGACAGGCCAGATCACACGGTTTATCGCTCCGGTAGCGTGACGTTCAGCTCCAGTACCGAGCAACTCTCGTTGCGGTCCACTTCAACCTGAACCATGTCGTCGCTGATCTGAACGTACTTGCGGATAACCTCAAGCAGCTCCTGCTGAAGCTGGGGCAGGTAATCCGGCTGCTCGCGCTGGCCCCGTTCGTGGGCGACGATGATCTGCAGGCGTTCTTTGGCAACGCTTGCGGATTTGTTTTTCTTGCCCTTGAAATAATCGAGGAAACTCATCCCTTAGCCCCCCTTGAACATCCGTGAGAAGAAACCCTTCTTCTGGGACGTCATGAAACGGTGTTCCCGTTCCTCGCCCAGCAGGCGTGCGACTGCGTCTTCATAGGCCTGGCCGGCATCGCTGTCCTCTTCGAGGATAACGGGCAAGCCCTGGTTGGACGCATTCAGTACAATCTGGCTTTCGGGAATGACACCCAGCAGCGGAATCGCGAGGATCTCCTCCACATCCGCCACGGACAGCATCTCGCCCTTTTCAACCCGGGAGGGGTTGTAGCGGGTCAGAAGCAGGTGTTCCTTGACCGGGTCCTGGCCCATTTCGGCACGGCGGGACTTGCTCTGCAGAATGCCCAGAATGCGGTCCGAATCCCGGACGGAGGATACTTCGGGATTGGTGACCACAATTGCCTCATCGGCATAATACAGCGCCATCAGCGCGCCATGCTCAATGCCAGCGGGGGAGTCGCAGACGATGTAATCGAAGGTCTCGGAAAGCTCGTTGATGACCTTCTCGACACCATCTTTGGTCAGTGCTTCCTTTTCCCGGGTCTGGGAGGCCGGAAGAATGTAGAGGGTATCGACCCGTTTGTCGCGGATCAGGGCCTGGTTCAGGGAGGCTTCGCCCTGGATCACGTTGACGAAGTCGTACACCACGCGACGCTCGCAGTTCATGATCAGGTCCAGATTGCGCAGGCCCACGTCAAAATCGATGACTACTGTCTTGTGGCCCCGCTTGGCAAGGCCGGTGCTGATCGAGGCGCTGGTGGTGGTTTTGCCAACGCCGCCCTTTCCTGAGGTAACGACAATAATTCTAGCCAAGGTTCTGTTCCTGTTTCTCGGTGGATTCGTCGTGTCTGCCGAATTATCCGGTCAAGTTATTGTATTCAGCTCCAATATCAGGCCTTGTCCAGTGGCGTTACCACCAGCAGGTCGTCCCTGAGCTGGATTTGCACAGCGCTTTTCCAGCCATTTTCCTGAAGATCCTCGGAGATTTTATAGTGTCCCGCGATGGACACAAGCTCCGCTTCCAGGGATTGGCAGAAAACCCGTGCGGATTCTGCGCCATGGATGCCGGCCAGCGCCCGCCCCCGCAGGGGGCCGTAAACATGGATGTTGCCTGCCGCAAGCACTTCGGCACCGGCCTGCACCGGCGCCAGAATAACCAGGTCACCTTCCGGTGCGTGGACCTGCTGGCCGGAGCGCACCGGCTGGGAGATGATCTTGGCCGGGGGCGGGTCGCCGGCAGCGCCCGTCGGGGCAGCAACAGCCGCGGTTTCTGCTTCCTCCGCGGCCGCCTGTTCGGCTTCATGGGTGCGATCACGCTGGCCGTTGCCCGGCAGCAAGGCCAGTGCAGCGCCCCGGGCGAGACGGCGCTGGTCGTCGGTGCCACCGCGCACGCCAATCACATGGATGTGGTTACGCCGGCAGGTGCCGATCATCTTGAAAAAATCCAGTTCGCTGTCCAGCCCCTGGTATTTCTCCAGACTGATGATCAGCGGAATGTCCTTGAAGAAGCCGGGGGCCTGGCTGATCTTGTCCCGCAAAACTTCTTCGAACTCGCCGTCGTCAAAATAGTAGAGCTCCAGGGCGGTCATGGACACGCTGGCGCTTTTTAGCTGAAAACCCTGTTTTACCCCGGAGGTGGCGGTATCGCTCATGAAGGCGTCTCTTCCCTGGTCACGTTGTCTGTTGGGTTGGGGCGCTGCCGGAGTGGCACGCCTTCGAATCGGATGCCTGACCACCCGGTGCTGATAAACTGGCGGATGTTGCCATGGCTCTCGCCGGTCGGGTCGTCCAGAACCTGCTGATAGTGCTCGGCAAACAGTTTGAGCGTGTCGACTTCGCTCAGGTTGCAGTACTGGCCAAGGCCAAAGATCCGGCAGGACCCGGCGTTCTCGCCCTCCGCGTTCACCAGCGGGCCGTTGCGGAAGCCGCAGGGCTGGTACTCAAAATGCTCTTCGATCAGCGCCAGGGAGTCTTTGAAGCTGGCATGACCAGCGTCCAGGGATGCCAGGTGGATCCTCACGGCATCATTGACACTCATTATTTATGATCCTGCTTGGGGCCTGTCTGGTAGAGGGCTTTCCAGTCCTCATAGGGCATGCCATAAATCTCCTCACGGGCTTGCGGATCAGAGATTTCGAAACCCCGCTCATCTGCCTCTGCCCGGTACCACTTGGACAGGCAGTTGCGGCAGAAACCCGCGAGGTTCATCAGGTCAATGTTCTGCACATCGGTGTTGTCACGCAGGTGTTTGACCAGGCGACGAAAAGCTGCGGCTTCAATTTCGGTGCGTTCTGCTTCAGGAATCGGGTTGCTCATGGTGGCCTCGCAATGGTTGATGCGCCGGTTGTTGGGGTTCCTGACATTCTCTGCATGTTAGCTTAAGATACAAGGCTGTATAAATGTACAGAAAGTCGACGCGAGCCCCCTGATTATGCCACAACGCAAGATCATCCATGTGGATTGTGACTGCTTCTACGCGGCCGTGGAGATGCGGGACGATCCCAGCCTCCGGGATGTGCCGCTGGCAGTGGGTGGTGATGGTGGCCGGGGCGTGGTAACCACCTGCAATTACAAGGCCCGCGCGTACGGTGTGCGTTCGGCGATGCCCGGCAGCGAAGTGCGACGGCTCTGCCCGGGGCTGGTGACGGTGCCAACAGATATGGGCCAGTATCGGGCGGTCTCACAGCAGGTGATGGCTATCCTGCGGGAACTGACAGACCTGGTGGAACCGCTCTCTCTGGACGAGGCCTTTCTGGACGTCTCCGATGTGACCGATCACAAGGGCAGTGCCACGCTTATGGCTCGCCACCTTCGGGAGAGGGTGCGCCAGGAAGTCGGTATCACTATTTCCGCCGGCGTGGCGCCCAATAAATTTCTCGCAAAGATTGCCAGTGACTGGGAAAAGCCGGACGGGCTGTTCGTGATTCGCCCTGAGGACGTTGGGAGTTTCGTGCAGGCGTTGCCTGTCGAAAAACTGTTCGGAGTGGGGCAGGTGACCGCCTCGAAACTGCATGCTCTGGGGGTCAAGACCTGCGGCGACATGCAGGCGCTCGGGCCCGATGTATTGATTGATCGGTTCGGCAAGCAGGGCTATCGACTCCACGAGATGGCCCACGGCCGGGATGAGCGGGCGGTGGTGGTATCGCGGATTGCCAAGTCGGTAAGCGTGGAACGAACGTTTTCCCAGGATTTGCCAGATATGGCCGCCTGCCAGACCGTCATGGCCTCACTGGTTGCGGATCTCAACCTTCGCCTGTCGCGCAAGGCCCGCCGAAAACCGATCCACAAACTCTTCATCAAGATCCGCTACAGTGATTTTTCAACCCATACCCTTGAGCGGGTTCGTGAGCAGGTCAAAGAGCCGGCTCTGGATGATTATCTGCCACTGCTGGCTGAGCTGGTCACTAACCGGGAGCGGCCGGTGCGGCTGCTGGGTCTTGGTGTGCGTTTCCGCAATGATGATGCGCCGGTTACCCAGTTGCGTCTGTTCGATTAGAAGTGCAGCCAGCTCATGGCCGCGTAACCCATCAGGCCACCGATCAGGGCGCCGGCAGCGACATCGCTGGGGTAGTGCAGGCCGAGCACCACCCTCGATGCCGCCACACTCAACGTAAACGGAAGCACGATGAGAGCCAGCGCCGGTTCCGCCACGGTCAGCATGACCTGAAAGCAGGCAGCGTGCAGCGTGTGGCCGGACGGGAAGCTGTAGCGGTCCAGGGGCGGTGTGCCGCAGTTGATGGCGGGAAAGGATATAAATGGACGTTCACGGATGAGCCAGCGCTTCAGTAACTTGTAGCTGAGGGTGCAGGTGAGGCCGGTCAACGCCATAAGCAGTGCCAGCCCTGGCCCGGATTCCGGTCGGAGAAAGGGGATGAACAGAATCAGTGCGTACCAGAACCAGCCGTCGCCGAGTCGGCTGACCAGTCGGAAATACCCGAGGGCGGGCCGGAACTGAACAGCGCGGTTAATAGACTGGCAGAAAGCGACTTCCCGCTGGTCTGCCAGTTCAAAGAAGCGAGATGCTTTGCTTGTTGATGGCATGGTATCCGGCCTTTGCGGTTTGGTTGAAAACCAGTTGTTCAAATTGTTCGATCTGCGAGTTCCAGTTCTGTTCCAGAGCGTCCAGCCTTGCCTGGGCCCTGATCCGGTTCAGCAAGGTTGGTTGATCGGCCAGGCGGAGAGCGCTGTCGACGTATGCTTCATCCTCGTCCAGAGGCACCTTCATGCCGTTTTCTTCGTGGCGTATGTGTTCGGCTGCGGCGGCGTCGTCAAAGCTGACGACGCCCAGTCCGCTGGCCATTGCCTCCAGCACCACGTTGCCGAAGGTGTCGGTTTTGCTCGGAAACAGGAAGAGGTCGCCTGAGGCGAAATGGCGTGCCAGGTCGTCGCCCCGGCGGGTGCCGCAGAACACGTAATCGGGGTGGCGTTCAGCCAGCTGGCGCCGTAGCGGGCCGTCGCCAACCAGTATGAACCTGGCCTGGGGGTGAAGGCCGCGAATACGTTCGAAGCAGGCAACCGCCATCCGAAGGTTCTTTTCCGGTGCAAGCCGGCCGACATACAGAATGGCGCGGTCATTGGCCTGTAAGCCCCAGGATTCCCGCAGTGCGCTGTCTCGCTTGTGGGGAGTAAAGCGATGACAGTCCACGCCCCGACTCCAGAGGCCGGTCGCCGGAATACCCATGGCGCGGGTTGTCTGCTGCATTTTTCGAGTCGGCACCAGGGTGATGGCCGTGCGGTTGTGGAACCATCGACCGTAGAGGCACAGCAGCCTCTCCAGCATGCCGACGCCATAATAACGGCTGTAACTGTGAAAATTTGTGTGGAAGCCCGAGCTGACCGGAATCCCTATCTGCCTTGCGGCTGTGGTCGCCGCAACGCCCAACGGGCCCTGAGTGGCAACGTAGACGGCATCGGGGCGGTCAGTGGTCAGGAGCTTTTTCAGATGGCCGGTTCGGGCGAGGCCAAAGCGCAGGTCGGCGTACCCGGGTAGCGGCAATCCGGTCACCACATGTTCACGGGAGAAGAGTGCCTCGCCAGCACTGGCAAAGTGGCCTTTGCGCTCATGCTGCTGTCGCGGCCGTATAACCGTTACCCGGTGCCCACGTTGCATCAGCCCCTGGCAAAGCTGCCTGAGCGTGTTTGCCACGCCATTGATTTCCGGCGGAAAAGTCTCCGAAACAATGGTAATGTGTTGTGAGCGCCGGTTGGCCTGCATGGTCTCGGTCACGGTGTTTCCTGTGCTTCCTTTGACATGCCCCTACTATGAAAAGCCGGCATGACAGTTATGCGACACTCCCGTGACATTCCCTTTACCCGTTAACCGAACCGAATCGGAGACGATATGCAAACGCGAAAGCTTGGAAAGACCGATCTCGACGTTACCCTGATTTGCCTGGGCACCATGACCTGGGGGGAGCAGAACACCGAAAAGGAAGCATTTGAACAGCTGGATTACGCAGTCGCCGAGGGTATCAACTTTATTGATGCCGCAGAGATGTACCCTGTGCCGCCCCGGGCGGAAACCCAGGGGCTGACCGAGACCTACCTGGGAAACTGGCTTGCAAGCAGGGGCAACCGCAACGAACTGGTAATTGCGTCGAAAGTGGCGGGACCGGGCAACGGACTGAAGTACCTGCGTAATGGTCCGCGCCTGACCCGGGATCATATTATGGAAGCCTGCGACGCCAGCCTGAAACGCCTGCAGACCGACTACATTGATCTGTACCAGGTGCACTGGCCGGATCGCAGCACGAACTTTTTCGGCAAGCTCGGTTACGAGCACAACCCGGAAGAATCTTTCACGCCGATCGAGGAAACACTCGAAGCGCTGAATGATCTGGTTCGGTCCGGGAAGGTCCGGCACATCGGACTGTCCAATGAGACGCCCTGGGGCACCATGGAGTACCTTCGTCTGTCCGGCGAGAAAGGCTGGCCGAGAGTGGCCAGTATCCAGAATCCCTACAACCTCCTGAATCGTTCATTTGAGGTGGGGATGGCGGAAATTGCCCACCGGGAACAGGCCGGTTTGCTCGCCTACTCACCGCTGGCTTTTGGCATGCTCTCCGGCAAATATCTGGGCGGCAAGTGGCCTGAAAAAGCCAGAATGACCCTGTATGAGCGTTTCAGTCGCTACACCGGCAGTCGTGGCATGGATGCCACCCAGGCCTATGTTGAGCTGGCTCGGCAGAACGGATTGTCTCCGGTCCAGATGGCGCTGGCTTACGTGAACAGCCGTAGCTTTGTGACCAGCAATATCATCGGAGCAACATCCATGGAGCAGCTGCGGGAAAACATAGGGTCCGCAAAGGTCACCCTGAGCCCCGAGGTACTGGAAGCGATAGAGGCCATTCATCAGGAATTCACCTACCCCTGCCCCTGAGCCCGCCGGCTTGGTTGGCTTGAACCCCCGGCTGAGAGGCGCTGGCCGGGGGTGCTGTTACAGTCTGAAATATCGGGGATCATAAATTGACAAAAAGATGCTGATGCCGTGACAAAAAGTCGGCGTCTTTGTGTGCAGATTCACATTTTTCCGGCTCTTAATCATTAGACTTAAGCCTAAGGTATCCGTAGACTCCCGTGTCGGAAAAAAGGTCTCAGGCAGTGTCATGATTATTCGAATCTTTGTTGCGTTACTCGCTCTCAATCTTGTTGCTTTCGTCGTTCGCGCCGAAGCATCCGAGCGCGTCTTCGAACAGGTCGAAAGCAAGACAGCCAGCGAGCAGATTTTCGAAATCCAGGAACGGGTTTCCGGTGATTTTGACGAGGACAGTTCCGATGCGTTTGCCGAAATCGGTTCCCGCCTGCTGAGCCTTACCTTCACCCGTTCGAAGCACTCCGGCAAGCATTATGCGTCAGATCCGGCCCAGGCCGACCATGGCATTGCGCTCCTGAACGAGGGTGCCTGCCTGAACCTGAAGTGGAACTTCTGAACCCCGCAATTCCCCGCACCCGGCAGTATCATCAAACCCCAGAATCATGATCTGGCGCATTGTCTGTGCCCGATGCTCGTGTGATCATCTCCGTTAACATGCTGATTAGCCAATAAGGAGCTTGGTAATGGCGGGTGATAGAGGGCAGTTATCAAATGATGTGAACGCCTGTGTTGACGAGGTGATTCGCCGGGTTGGCAAGGAGATTACTCTCGGTTTGCCGCTCGGGCTCGGAAAACCGGTTCGCTTTGTTAATGCGCTATACCAGCGGGCGAAAGACGATCCGGAAATCAGCCTGCACATTGTTACGGCACTGTCGCTGCTGGCGCCAAAGGGCGGCTCCTCGCTGGAAAAGCGTTTCATGGGGCCTTTTGTTGAGCGCCTCTATGGCCGGATTCCTGAACTGGCCTATGCCAAGGATGTATCGGCAAACCGTCTTCCTGAGAATGTTCAGGTCTCGGAGTTTTTCTTCAAAGCCGGCAGTTATCTGAACAATCGTTCCCAGCAGCGGCATTACGTGTGTACCAACTATACTCATGCCGTTCGCGATCTGATGGCGGTGGGTGTCAATGTCGTCGCCCAGATGGTGTCGCCGGGCGAGGCCCATGGGCAGCCCGGCCAGGTCAGTCTGAGCTGCAACCCGGATCTGACGCTGGACCTGATTCCCCTGCTCCGTGAGCGCGAGGCGGCTGGCACGCCGGTGGCGCTGGTGGCCGAGATGAACCAGAACCTTCCCTGGTTTGGCCATCATGCGGCGATTGAAGCAGACCGGTTCGATGTCTTGCTTGATCAGCCTTCGGGAGACTATCCGCTGTTCTCAGCGCCCCAGATGTCGGTCAGCCCGGAAGACCACCTGATCGGATTCTACGCCAGTAACCTCCTGAAGGACGGCGGTACGCTCCAGGTTGGCATCGGCTCACTGGGCGCGGCCCTGGTCCACAGTGCCATTCTCAGACACAGTCACAATAAGGCCTGGCGGCAGGTGTTTGACCATCTCCAGGTTGATCAGCATTTCCCCGTCGTTCGCGAGGACGGTGGCACCGGCCCCTTCGAGGAGGGGCTTTATGGCTGTAGTGAAATGATGGTGGATGGTTTCCTGTACCTGATGCAGGAAGGCATCCTTACCCGCGAGGTATACGATCACGCCGGTCTGCAGACATTGATCAATCGCGGTGATATTCCCAGCGAAGTGTCTCTCGCAACCCTCGATGTCCTGCGGCGCGAAAAGCTTATTGATAGCCCGTTGCGGGCAAAGGATGTTCATTGGCTGGTCCAGCACGGCATCTTTAAAGAAGCTGTCGAGTTCAAGGGCGGCCGGTTACGTATTGGTGATCAGTCGGTCGAGGGTGATCTGGACAATCCGGAGGCCCGGCAGGCCATCCAAACCCTCATCCTCGGGGAACGGCTGACTGGCGGTATCGCCATGCACGGCGGTTTTTACGTTGGTCCCGAGCAGTTTTACCAGTACCTCAGGGAAATGACCGACGAGCAGCGTGCAAAAATCTGCATGACCAGCGTGAACTTCATCAACCACCTGTATGACCACCGGTTCGGAGACCAGAAGCTGAAAGCGGCGCAGCGCGTTCATGGCCGGTTCATCAATTCGGCTATGATGTACACCCTCAACGGTGCTGGCGTATCGGATGGTCTTGAAGATGGTCGTGTGGTCAGTGGCGTCGGTGGCCAGTACAACTTCGTTGCCATGGCTCACGAGCTGCCGGGCGCACGTTCGATCCTGTCGCTGCGCAGCACCCGGTCATCCCAGGGCAAGGTACTGTCCAATATCGTGTTCAATTATGGTCATTGCACCATACCCCGCCATCTGCGGGACATAGTCATTACCGAGTACGGGATTGCCGATCTGAGAGGGCAGTCCGACGAGCAGGTTTTCCTGAGGCTGATCCGCATTGCCGACTCCCGGTTCCAGCAGGAGCTTCTGAAAAAAGCCCAGAAGGCGGGCAAGGTGGATCCTGCGTTCAAGCTGCCTGCCGACTGGTGTAACAATACCCCGCAAGCCATCCGTCGTGCCGTTGCGGCTGCGGGAGATGCCAGCCTGTTCCCTCCGTTCCCGTTTGGCAGGGACTTTACCGATGAGGAGCTGACGTTGGGGAAAGCCCTTAAGGGGCTCAAGGCCGCAACGGCCACTCGCCGTGGTAAACTGTCCACTCTGTTACAGGCCCTCCGGGCCCGGGATGACGAAGGCCGTTACGGGTCCCTGCTTGAGCGCATGGGCCTGAGTAACCCTTCAGGATTGCGGGACAAGCTGGATCAGCGACTGGTTATTCATGGCCTGCAACAGCTCGAAACACCACCGGATACAGGAAACTCGAAAACCTGATGACAGCTTCACAAGCAAGACCCGACGTTTTTACCGTTCACTATGTTTTGAAGAACAAGATCGGCGAGCTGGTTGATACTTCCGAAGGCAGTGAGCCCCTGCACTTCGTCTATGGCAGTCCCGAGATTATTGAAGGGATCCAACAGGCGGTGAAAGACCGCAACGTGGGCGATTGCCTGGAGGTAACGGTGCCGCCGGCCATGGCGTACGGTGAGCACAAGCCCGAGCTGGTGCGCAAGGTGCCACGTTCACTGTTCGAAGGCATCGAGAACCTGCAGATTGGCATGAAGTTCCAGACCAACACGGGCGATGAAGCGCAGATCGTGCAGGTTGTCGGGATTGATGGCAACCTGGTTAAGGTGGACGCCAATCACCCATTGGCGGGCTTTACCCTGTACTTTGATCTGGAGATCGTTGGCCGCCGTGAAGCGACGGAAGATGAGGTAGCCCAGGGTCGTCCCCTGTTCTGAGGCACTCGGTTGCCGGTCTGTCGTATTCACCACGGTATATTCGGGTCAGTCCTTCCAGAACGGTCTCTCTCAGGCTGGCGGCGAACTCTCCGGCCGGTATCTTTTCCGACGGGTGTAAAGGTTCGTGGAAGACTACGTCGACC
Source organism: Marinobacter sp. L-80 (assembly GCF_056859395.1). NCBI lineage: Bacteria > Pseudomonadati > Pseudomonadota > Gammaproteobacteria > Pseudomonadales > Marinobacteraceae > Marinobacter > Marinobacter sp. L-80. The sequence goes on along the minus strand of NZ_JBSXOI010000075.1, from coordinate 186,480 downwards.
CGGGCAGAAGGCTGGGCTAGCATCCGCAACAAATGGTGGTGGAACTCATCATCCTCAATGAAGGGAGCCAGATGGTCGGGTCGGCCTTCCCGGCGATAGGCAATGGTGATCGGCTGTACCGGCGTTCTGCTCTCTGGAGCGGCCTTGAGCAACAGGCCATGGAACGGCAATACCGTCAGACCTGCGCTGGTGGTTCCTTCCGGGTAGACCAGGACATTCTCTTCAGCCTGCAAGTTCTCAATAATCTGGTCCCGAACGCGGCGGGCCTGACCGCCTCCCCGCCGGATGAAAAGCGTGCCGGCCTGTCGTGCCAGCCAGCCTATGACCGGCCATTGGCCAACCTCGGCTTTCGACAGGAACCGGATCGGTGCCAGGCTCCCCAGAATCGGAATATCTGACCAACTGATGTGGTTGCTGACGAACAGAACGGTATCGTCTGAGGGTGAGCCATGCTGGTGTATACGCAGTCCCAGGCACCGGCAGGCCCACCGGAAACAGAATCTGGCCCAGGGTGTCCGATCGATGGCTTTGCGGGTAACCACTTCACTGACCCTCAAACCGGCGGCCAGCATCGTGGTGGCTGCCAGAAAAGCCATAAAGGCAGTGATCCGAACGCAGAGTCTCAGCCAGCTCATCTCACAGACTCCCGTCTTCAGGATGCCGAGCGCATGAAGTGCCGGCTGTAGCGGCCGGCCAGTTTGCTGACCTCCAGCACAACCAACAGGTCGGCACAGCGAAAATCCGGATCCCAGCAGGGCTCACCGCAGACACGGGCACCAAGACGCATGTAGGCTCGGATCAGCGCAGGAACGTCCACCGGTCGATCGCTGTCCCGGGTGTGGGTCAGATGCGGCATCGCGCGAAGTGGCTTTACCAGAAAGGCCGGATCGGCCAGGTACTCGTTCTGGAGGTGGCGGGCGATGCGCCAGGCTTTCAGGCCTCCGTCAGACATGCCGATGCTCGCGCAGCCAATCATGTAGTCAACACCGCGCTCAACCAGATATTCGGCCACTGCCGACCAGAGCAGGCTGATGGTCGCGCCATTGCGATAATCCGGGTGAACACAAGTGCGCCCCAGCTCGGCTATGGTGCCAGGGAGTCTCTCCAGGGCGCTCAGGTCGAACTCCCCGGCCGAATAAAAGCCGCCAACGGCTGCCGTGTCTGCCTGATGCAGGATTCGCGTGGTCGCTACCAGCTCGCCGGAATCCAGGTCGGTTACGACCAGGTGGTCACACACGGTGTCGAACTCGTCGGCGTCGATGCCTGGCGTCTGTGCGCCCAGGTCGCTGCCATACTCTTCCGAAAACACCCGGTAACGCAGTCGCTGGGCTGCTTCGACCTGTCTGGGGCACCGGGTCATGTCGGTTTTCAGGCGACGGGCGCTGCGGCGGGCTTTCGCGGTTTGTGTGGTCATGGCGTCGTCTCTTTTGTTTCCATTTCCCGACAAGCCTATGAAGCCGGTATGACACATCGGTGACCACCAGGTGACGTGTCTGTGACATCGGGGTCCGATTGGCGGTTACGGGAGCTCTGTCACAGGGTGTAACGAAGCAGCGGTTCCATGTATATTTCTGAATAGCATGTATAATTGCTGTTACAGCAGGTTGCCTGTATCGTCAGGTACACAGAATGACCTGAAACCGGAATAACAAAACCAGAGATGGATGGCGTGGAACAGACAAACGAAAGTTGGCGAATTCTGATTGTCGAGGACGACGAGCGGTTGGCGGAGTTAACCCGCGAATACCTTGAAAGCAACGGGTTGACCGTCTCCCTGGAAACTCATGGTGGTGCCGCGGTAGAGCGGATCCGTAACGAGCAGCCGGATCTGGTGGTTCTGGATCTCATGTTGCCTGGCGAGGATGGGCTTTCCATTTGCCGACGGGTGCGCCCCTTCTTTTCCGGTCCGATCATCATGTTGACTGCCCGAACCGACGATCTGGACCAGGTCCTGGGTCTGGAAATGGGTGCCGATGACTATATTGGCAAACCGGTCAAACCCCGGGTGCTGCTGGCACGGATTCGCGCCATGCTGCGTCGGGTGACCGAAACCGGCTCGGGGTCGGCGGACGAGGCAGGGGGCGAAGAACCGGTGCGCCTCCAGTTCAATGATCTGGTTGTCGACCGCTCCATGCGGGAGGCCTGGCTGAGTGAAGAAAGCATTGATCTGACCAGCGCCGAATTTGATTTGCTCTGGTTGCTCGCCAGCAACGCGGGCCGCGTGCTTAGCCGGGAAGAAATCTTCACCGCCTTGCGTGGTATTGAATACGATGGTCAGGATCGATCCATTGATGTTCGCGTTTCCCGGATTCGACCCAAGATTGGCGATGACCCCATCCATCCGCGACGCATCAAGACCGTTCGTAGTAAAGGCTACCTGTTCGTAAAGGAAGCCTGATGATTCAGTCTCTGGAGCCGGTGTGCCATTCGCCCGCATACCGGTGTTCCATGCCAGGGTTGGTACCATGCCCCTGAAGTTCTTCCTCAAGCTTTATGCCCGCCTTGCCGGCCTGACCGCGCTGGTTGTTTTTTTATGTGTCCTGCTGTTCACCGGGATCAACTCGGTGCGCTCCCAATTCTGGCATGAACGCTTCCCCGAGCCACTGATGCGCTGGCTGGCTGCGGCCCCGGCACCATTACAGCAATACCACTGGCTGAGTTCGGCGGTTGATCTTCGCATGGGGGCTGCTTCCCGTTTCAACCTGTCACCGGTGGCTCTGGAGCGACTTGGCTACGGCCAGGTGGTTGGCATCGACAGTGACGTAGGGTATCGGGTTCTGGTAACCGGACTGAGCGGAGAAATCCTGCAGCTGCGTCTGAACGAGCCCTACCGGGATGTGTCAGAAACCATTGGGTTGATTTTCCGGTGGCATCTTGATTCAGCCTCTGCGGATGACCGTCTCAATGTTGCCTCGCAAATGGCCCGTTCTCTCAATGTCGAAGTGCAGACCCTGGACGACGCCGACCTGCTGCCGGACTCTGACGTTCTGGACCAGGTCGCCGAGCGGGGCCTTGCCTTCTACACCGACGAATCAGACGGTTGCGGACGGGTGATCGTTCAGCTATCCGACGGTGAGTTGTACCGGATTGACATGCCCGCGGGGTTTGATCCCTGGGCCTGGCCGGTTGTCCTGCTGCTGGTCCTGGTGCTTGGCGGGGTTTTGGCCGTTGCCGTTTTCCTCGCGCTCCGGGAAGTGGACAGCAATCTCAGAACCGTTGAGTCGGTAGCGGTTCGAATCGCACGTGGAGAAATGAGCGCCCGGGTCCAGGCGGGCGAGGGAACGCTGGTAACCCGTCTGGCCTCGTCATTCAACGGCATGGCCGAACACATACAGCGCCTGGTGCAGGTGCAGCGGGAAATGATCCACGCGGTTTCGCACGAATTGCGCACTCCCGTGGCCCGTATCCGCTTTGGCGTCCAGATGATCGAGGACTGCCAGGACGAGGCTGCCCTGCAAAGGCAACTGGACGGTATTGATGGCGATATCCAGGAACTGGACGAGCTGATTGATGAGATCCTGACCTATGCGCGGCTGGAGCAGGGCGGCCCGGTTTTCTCGCTGCAGGAAACATCGGTAACCGACATTGTCCGCCAGGTGGTCTCTGAGCAGCAGATGGTCCGGCCCGAGCTGAGTATCGAAGGCAACATTGATGAGGTCTCGGAACGTTGGGCGCTGTCGGATATTGAGCCTCGCTACCTGCATCGGGCGATCCAGAATCTGGTAGGCAACGCGGGACGCTACGCGGCTGGCAAGGTGCTGGTGAGCTGTCATTTCGACGAGGACAACTGTCGCGTTGACGTTGAAGACGATGGCCCCGGCATTCCCGAGGAAGACTGGGAGAAAGTGTTTACTGCGTTTGCCCGACTGGACGACAGCCGTACCCGAACCTCCGGCGGCTACGGCCTGGGTTTGTCTATTGTTCGCCGGATTCTCTACTGGCACGGAGGGCACGCCTTCGTCAGCAGGAGCGACACGCTTGGCGGTGCAAAATTCAGCCTGGTCTGGCCCAGAAAAAAACCGGTGGACTCCATTGTGTGAGCCAGACCCCATCGCCTCACCTGATGTAACAAAGCAGCTACACAAGCACTACTGAAGTTTTTGGCGGGCCGGTCAATACTGCAAAGCGTAAGGGATGACTTTTGAGGTTGTAGTTCTTACGAACTTTCCTTGTTTCATTCGTCATTTGAGGGCCGGTTTTCCGGCCCTTTTTTTATGCCTGCTCCCAAATTCCATATCGGTCACCCTTTCCCGTCTGCTCTGCTGTTAGAATTCCGGGAAACAAAAGGAGGCCGTCCATGACCCGTTATCTGCTTGCCATCGACCAGGGCACAACCAGTTCCCGTGCTATTGTTTTTGATCAAACGGGCAACAGCGTTGCAACCGATCAGCAGGAATTTCACCAGTATTTCCCGAAAGATGGCTGGGTGGAGCACGATGCTCGGGAAATCTGGGACAGCACTCTGGCGGTGTGTCGCGGCGCGCTCGACAAAGCGGGTATCGACGCCTCGGAGCTGGCGGGTATTGGTATCACCAATCAGCGGGAAACCACGGTGATTTGGGACCGCGCAACCGGCGAGCCGATCTACCACGCTATTGTCTGGCAGGACCGTCGAACCGCGTCCTGGTGTACCAAGCTGAAATCAGACGGCCATGAGGACACGGTTGTTGAACGAACCGGGCTGCTAATTGATCCCTACTTTTCGGCCACCAAGATAGCCTGGATTCTCGATAACGTGGAGGGCGCCCGCGCCCGGGCCGAATCCGGTGCACTGGCTTTTGGAACGGTGGACAGTTGGCTGCTCTGGAACCTGACGAACGGAAAATCCCACTGCACCGATGCCACCAATGCCTCGAGAACGGCTCTTTTCAATATTCACAAGCAGGACTGGGACGACGATCTTCTGGCCCTGTTTCGCGTGCCGCGGGCCTTGCTGCCGGAAGTACTCGATAGCGCCGCAGACTATGGCACCGCCGAAGTACAGTGGTTGGGCGCGCCAGTTATGATTGCCGGCATTGCAGGGGATCAGCACGCGGCTCTCGTGGGGCAGGCCTGCTTTTACCCGGGCATGGCCAAGAGCACTTACGGCACCGGCTGTTTTCTCATGCTCAATACGGGCGATAAGGCCGTTCGGTCCGAAAATCGGTTGCTGACCACCATGGCCTATCGGCTAAACGGCAAGCCCTGTTACGCGGTAGAAGGAAGTATTTTTGTTGCCGGTGCTGCCATGCAGTGGTTGAGGGACGGGCTCAAGCTGATTGCCCACGCCAATGAATCTTCCGCCCATGCGGAGGCGGTCGGAGTCGACAATCCGGTTTACCTGGTTCCGGCGTTTACCGGCCTGGGAGCCCCTCATTGGGATCCTCATGCTCGCGGCGCCATCATGGGCCTGACGCGGGATACGGGCATTGGCGAGATCGTTACCGCCGGCCTGCAGTCGGTCTGCTATCAGACCAAGGACCTGGTGCGGGCGATCCAGAACGACGGCGCCCGACTTGAATCGCTGCGCGTGGATGGCGGTATGGTGGTGAACGACTGGGTGATGAAGTTCCTGGCCGACATACTGAATGTCACCGTTGACCGGCCCCGGGTTACAGAGACAACCGCTCTCGGAGCTGCCTACCTTGCGGGACTACAGACAGGTATTTTTGACAACCTTGAGCAGATCTCCGCGCTCTGGGAATGCGAGCGGCAGTTCCATCCGGAAATGCGCCCGGCTTTGCGAGAATCTCTCTACGCTGGCTGGCTGGATGCTGTCGAGCGCGTCTGCAACAACTGAATCTCTCAATCAACTGGTGCGTTCGAAGGCAATCAGGTGATCCGCCTCGACACGCACCGGCACATGCTCACCCAGGTTGAAATCCAGGTGACTGCGGAACAGGGCTTCGAACTCTGTGTCTTCGGAACACCGGAAACGGTAGAGCGTGGAAGTGCCGGCAAAGGTTTTCTCAACCACCTTTGGCTGCAGATCCGAGTCGGGGTCATGAACGATGTCATCGGGCCGGATCAGAACGTCTACCAGGGTGCCGGGTTCCCATTTGTAGGCCCGGTTGCCGTGGATCACGCCGAGCTCGGATTCAATAGTATCCGGCCCCAGGGCGGTGCCGGGGACGAATCCGCCCTGACCCACGAAGCTGGCAACGAAACGATTTGCCGGTTCATGGTAGAGGTTGTAGGGCACGTCCCACTGCTGGATCCTGCCGTCCCGCAACACAGCGACCTGATCGCACATGGCGAAGGCTTCCTGCTGGTCGTGGGTAACCAGAATGGCGCTGATGCCGAGCGTCTTCAGGATTTCGCGAACATCCAGGCTCAGCCGACGGCGCAGATCCGCGTCCAGATTGGAAAACGGCTCATCCAGCAAAATCAGCGTGGGCTCGGGTGCCAGGGCGCGGGCCAGGGCAACGCGCTGCTGCTGGCCGCCAGACAGTTCATGGGGATAGTTGTCGGCCAGATCCTGCAGATGCACGACATTCAGTAGTTCCATGACCTTCTGCCGTTTCTCTGCCTTGTTCAGATTCCGCAGACCGAACCCCACGTTGTCAGCGATAGTCAGGTGCGGAAACAGGGCGTAATCCTGGAACACCATGCCGATCCGACGCTTTTCCGGGGGCAGGGTGCGTCCGGGCAGGCTGATGGCCTGGGACTGCAGCGAAATCTCGCCACCACTCAGTGGAAGAAAACCGGCGAGGGCGCGCAGTATGGTACTTTTGCCGCAGCCGCTCGGGCCAAGCAGGCAGCCGATGTCGCCATGGCTCAGGGCAAAGCTGACATCCTTGACCACAGAATCCCCGCCGTAGCCGCAGGACAGGTTATTGACCTCGAGCAGCCAGTCTGCCGGAGATTGTGCGGTTGTGCTCATGGAATCAGTCCAGCCGGTTCAGGATGAGAAATTCGAGCAGTGCCTTCTGGGCGTGCAGGCGGTTCTCGGCCTCGTCCCAGACCACGGAGGCAGGATGCTCCATCATGTCCGCCGATATTTCCTCACCACGGTGAGCCGGGAGGCAATGCATGAACAGCACATCCTTATCGGCCACAGAGAGCAGCCCGGGATTGATCTGATAGCCACTGAACGCCCTTTCACGGGCTTTCTGCTCGTCTTCCTGGCCCATGGAAGCCCAGACGTCGGTCACCAGGAGCTGGGCGTTTCGGGCCGCCTCGGCCGGCTCCCGGAACACCTTGACCCGGTCTTCGTGGCCCTTGAGCATTGATTCTGCCGGCTCGTAGCCCTCAGGACAGGCGATGTTCAGGTTGAAATCGAACTGTGCGGCGGCATTGATGTAGGAGTGGCACATGTTGTTGCCATCGCCGATCCAGGCAACGGTAGCGCCGCGAATACTGCCGCGGTGTTCCCGGAATGTTTGCATATCGGCCAGCAATTGGCATGGGTGAAAGTCATCGGTCAGCGCATTGATCACCGGCACCCGTGATGCAGCCGCGAAGCGCTCCACGGTTTCATGGGCAAAGGTGCGGATCATCACCGCATCAACCATGCTGGAGATAACGATAGCCGAGTCTTCTATCGGCTCGCCCCGGCCAAGCTGGGTATCCCGTGGCGACAGGAACATTGCGGAGCCGCCGAGCTGGGTCATGCCGGCTTCAAAAGAAACCCGGGTTCGCGTTGATGATTTTTCGAAGATCATCGCAAGGACACGGTTCTTGAGGGAGTCCCGAACCTTCCCTTGCCGCCACTCGTTGCGCAATGCTGTGGCATGATCAACCAGGCTTTCCAGCTCGTTGGTTGTCATGTCATTCAATGTCAGAAAATGTCGTGCCGCCATGCAATGGCCCTTATCTCACCGAACCCCGCTGCTGGCGGGATTGCCTGAACGTTGGCTGAAAAAATGGGGCATCAAGTCTAGCCCTTCGGAGCAGGTATGACAACGCTGTGGCCGGGCTGGAACTGCCGGTGTTGCTCGAGGTCAAATCAAGGTGTTTGGTGAGGTGTTCGGCACCCGTGTACAATAGCGTCAAGAAAATTGCCGTGTGGCAAGACTGTTCCAACAGAGGTGAATGTTCATGGATATCAATGAAACCATTAAGAGCCAGCTTGAAGAGAATCCGATCATCCTGTACATGAAGGGCAGCCCACAGGCACCCCAGTGTGGCTTCTCGGCCAAAACCGTACAGGCGGTAATGGCCTGCGGCGAACGCTTTGCCTTCGTCAATATTCTGGATAACCAGGAGCTTCGTGAAGCCCTGAAGGTTTACTCCAGCTGGCCCACGTATCCCCAGCTGTACATCAATGGTGAGCTCGTTGGCGGATGTGACATTGTTCTCGAAATGTCCGAGAGCGGTGAGCTGGCCAAACTTGTCAAAGAGGCGGCGAAGCAGGCAGAAGCCTGATCACTGCCGCTCAGAGCCGTTTCGGGGTGAACAACAGTTCCACCTCGAAGCGGTTCGCGCTCCCGCTATCCTTCGGTGGCTGAGGGTAGGGGCTAGCCGCCAGCGCAGCCCGATATGCAGCTTCATCGATTGGCTTGATTCCTGTTGATTTCAGAACCCTTGCCCGGGTCAGGGCGCCATTTCCAAGCAACTGCAGTTCGACTTCCATAGCGACCGTGTCAGTGAGGCTCCTCATGGCCGGCACTCTCAGTTCTTCAAGTTGATGGGCCAGATGGACGGCCAGTTTGACCACATAGGGGTCGAGCTCGCCCGGTGACTCCGTAACCCTCGTAATGCTCTCCTCCGTTTTTTCAGGGAGCTGTTCGGGTTCTTCTCCGGCAGCAGAGCTGGCGCTTGACTGTGCGGCTTCGCTCCGGGGGACGCTGGTATTTGTTGCCTTTGTCGGGGCGGGGGTTTGCGGCTCGCGGGATGTCACAACCTCCGGTTTGGAGAGGGGTTCCGGCTCAGGAGGATCAATCTCAAACGGCGTTACCCGTGGTGCATCCCGACGAGGACTGAGGTCAGCTGACGGGTCGGCAACCGTTCTAAGAGTGCCCGGGGCTACCAGCTCAAACCTTACACTCTCCCTGTGCGTGACCGTTGGTTCTTCCTTGGGCGAGGAGATGCCTGAAAGCAGGAGCGTGTGTAGGAAAAGAGCCAGAGACAAGGCAAGCCCAAGCCGGTAGGCAGCCGGCAGGGCATTGGGACTGCTTTTTTCAGGCATTGGCGTCAGGCGGTCTTGCTCCGGAGGGTGCCGACAACCGCATCCAGGGCCCGATCAATCAATGCGCCCTGCTCAAGCAGGGTCAGCCGGCCACGGCGCATTTCATGGGCCAGTTCAACCCGGGTTTTCTCAATCACTTTCAGCCCCATCCGGTTCACAAAGACAAAGCAATCTGCTTCATCAATGATGGCGGACAGCTTGCAGCGGAAGTTTGCACCATTGACCAGTCGAAACTCGACCCAGTTACCAATCTCGATACCGTCAATCTGGGCAACATATTCCGAGATTGCAGCGTCTTCCAGTTCCTGCTGGCGCTCAACGGCCGTCTGGTGAACGGTCGCGATTTCCTCTTCCGCCGGCTCTTCAGGAGAATCCTGTAGTGCTTCGATGGCAGCATTGGTCCGGAATGCCTCTGCCAGCTGATGCTTGAGCTGGCCCATCATTTCATCGAGTCTCGATGAGTTATAGGAGACCTCTTCAAGTCCTGACCGCAGTGATTTCAGCAGGCCAGGCACGACCCGCACCCACTGGTCTCTTTCGTCATCTTCCTGATGGGGGTGAAGACACCAGATCAGATCATCGACGACCTTCACCGTGGCATTCCACCGATGCTCCACGTCATCCCTGAGATAGGCAAGAAACATCACGCGGCTCCAGCCATTCATCAGGATGTCATGGATGGACTCCGGCAGTTTGTAACGGGACACCTTCTGTTTAAGAAGATTGTCGACGGTTTGTTGAGCCGTCTGGGACTTGATCCGACCCCGCTCGGATTCACGGGTTCTCTGCTCAACCAGAGACGCCTTTCGGTTCTCCCGTTCAAGGAACTGTTCGAATTCCTGATTGAGGGTTTCAAAAAGCGAAACATCACCGTCAAATTCGTTGAGAATCCTTTGCACAATGTTGTGAATCTGTCCGTAGAGTTTGTCCTTGGTTTTCTCGTCGCTGCTACTCCAGCCAATGCCTGCTCTCGCCAGGGAGTTCAGGAGACGTCTGGCCGGGTGCGTAGCCTGGCTGAAGAAACTCTTGTCCCGGATAACCACTTTCAGGATCGGAATCTGCAGCCTGCTTATCAACACCTGAACCGGAGCTGACAGGTTGTAGTCGTCAAGAATGAATTCAAACAGCATGGAAACCAGGTTAATGAGGTCTTCATCGACCTCGTTAAGCGCCGGTTTTCGACCATCCCCGGTATCGGTCTGGGAAAGGAGCTGTTGTACCAGCTGACGGAGATCAACGCTGACAGGTTCGCCGGCGCTCAGGTTGCCCTGGTCCTGCCGGGGGGCTGAAAGCGGCAATGAATTGAGAAGGCTTGCCAGCTCGGAGTCACCCACGACCCGGACATTCGGGTCCGAGGCACGGGGAGGTATGCCCGCATTGGCCCGTTGCAGCGCCAGCATCTGTCGGATCTGTTCGAAAACCGCGCTGCTGCTGGCGGCCTGGCCGGCCCGTTCTGCCGCGGAAGCGTCCGGCGCGCTTTCCTGTTTTGGCGCCTCTGCCGACTGGGGACTGGAGGCCTCATGCTGCTGACCGGATTTGCCGTGATAACGGAAGTTCGGAATGATCCCGGCCTGGATCAGTATGCGGTTGGCTTCGTCCAGCAGCATGCCGAGGTTGGACACAACATAGCGGTCAAACTGCTTGAGCAGGATCAGGCGCTCACGGATCTGGATCTCAAGGGCCTGTATTGCCTCTGTGAACGCACTGCAAAGGTGTTCCGGTGCCATCGGATTGACCGGTGATTCGTCGGTGGCTTCCGGGTACACCTGACTGAAACGGGTCTGGAGTTGCAGCAGTGGGCCCTGAAAGTGCGCCTTTGCCTTGGTGATCATGGCGTTGAGGGCAACCTGCTCCTCAAGGTCGTCATTGCCGACCAGGGCAAGAGTGTCGGCGCTGGCCTGCTTGCTCAGCTGTTCTTCCTGAAGCGGTCCGGTGTGAGGGGGGGTGGCAAAATATTGGGCAACGGTGTTCTGGAAATGCCGCTCGACACCCTTACGCTTGATGCGAATTTCACGCATCGCCTCGAAGTACCGGTTCTGTTCGTTGTTGCTGCGGGCATTATTGGCCAGCTCGAACAGCGAATCGTCGACGGCGTCGAAGGCGCCCTGCAGCAAATCACCGAGCCCGGCGACAACCGTGTCCCGGATGCGGGTGACCTCCGCAGGAACCGGTCTGTTACTTCCGGCTTCCCTGTGTTCGCGGAGGTAATGTATGCCGGACTGCTTGTTCATGGCAGACTCCTGTTTACGCCTCAACCGGATACATGACCGAGCTTGAAATCCTTGGATTCTCGTTATTGGTTAAATTTACCGCATTTTGCCCAAAGTTAACATGACCAAACGCTAACGTGGGAGCAAATTCAAAAAAACACGGGGTGCCCAACAGGCACCCTCGTGCAGATTACTGACTTGCAAGATAATTTGCGGTCAGTTCACGTAAACCGGGCCTATGCCCATGCTCCAGATAACAACACTGATGGCGAGCAGGGCAACGAACATAACCAGGCCAACCGTCAGGACTGCAGAAGCGAACATGAACCCCTTGTCCGCCGGGATCCTCATCAGAATCGGTAGCCCTTCGTAAAGCAGGTAGACCGCGTAGGCAACCGCCACCAGGCCTGCCAGCATATTCACCCATATGTTCGGATACGCGGCGATTACGCCAATCAGGAAAATCGGGGTTGCCGTGTACGCCGCCAGAGCAACGCCTCTGGGCGTCCGTTCTACCGCATCATACGTTGCGGCGAAAAAATCAATGAACTTGCCGAGTATAAAAATGCCGGCAAGCATGGCCGCGTAGAAAAGTGTGGAAAGCTGGAGTGCGCTCGTTACCGACAGCTTGGTGATCTGGCCATCACCAATTTGCCAGCCTACCTGGGTTGTTCCGATGAAGCCGGCAACCGCAGGGATCAATGCCAGCAGCAGAATGTGGCCGGCGTACAGTCTTGTGACAGTCTCGGATTCATTGCGGATCGCCTCCCACTCCTGGTCGGGATGGGCGAGCAGGCCAAACGTGTGTGTCAGACTCATGGACGTATTCCTTGTGATTGTTTTTGTATCGCACGCTCCTTCAGTGTTGGTGGGGGATCACCGGGGGTCAAGCTGGCGGTTAAATTTTGATCTTTCAAGAACGGGAGACGCTATAACCGAAGGGTCTATAGCGCCATAGGGAGGAGGTGTCCGGGTTTTACTGTTTCAGTGACAGAGAACGTTTTTTGCGTTTTTTCGGGTGCACAATGGCTGCTTTCACGACATTGTCCTTGATCTGCAGCACTTCTACCCGATGGCCGTCCACTTTCAGGCAGACGTTGGTGTCGGGGATGTTCTCCAGGGTTTCGGTAATCAGGCCGTTAAGGGTTTTAGGGCCATCGGTAGGGAGCTTCCAGCCCAGGGTCTTGTTGATGGTTCGAACGGCGGAAGTGCCATCAATAATGAACGTGCCGTTGTCCTGCGGAATGATGTCCGGGCTGGTGGCGGCATAGTCCGTCGTAAAGTCGCCGACGATCTCTTCAAGTATGTCTTCCAGTGTCGCGAGGCCAAGAACGTCGCCGTATTCATCGACAACAACGCCGAACCGTCGACGACCTTTCTGGAAGTTGATCAGTTGGGTGTTCAGGGGCGTGCTTTCCGGAATGAAATAGGGTTCCTGGCAAAGCTGCATGATCATGGCCTTGTTGATTTCCTCCTGTTGCAGCAGTTTGGAAGCGCTGCGCAGGTGCAGTATGCCCTGAATGTTATTGATGTCGCCCTTGAAGACCGGAAGCCGGGTATGCTGGCTGCTGCGCAGTTGGCGCAGAATGGTGTCGGTGTCGTCTTCCAGGTCGATACCCACTACCTCGTTTCTCGGCACCATGATGTCATTCACGGTCACTTTTTCCAGGTCCAGAATGCTGACCAGCATGTCCTTGTGCTTGGCGGGTATCAGGGCGCCTGCCTCATTCACCAGTGTTCGCAGTTCTTCCCGGCTGAGGTGGTCGTTGGCAGCGTCTGCGGCGGAAACGCCCAGCAGTTTCAGTATGCCTCCGGTGAACAGGTTCACCGCCCAGACAATCGGATACAGGATTTTCAGCAGCGGACCGAGTATGTAACTGGCCGGGAAGGCAATTTTCTCGGGAAATAGTGCTGCAAGGGTTTTCGGAGTGACTTCTGCGAAGATCAGGATCACGATGGTCAGCAGGATGGTGGCAATCGCGATGCCGGCATCGCCCCAGACCCGAATCGCGATAACCGTGGCGATCGAAGAGGCGAAGATGTTCACGAAGTTGTTGCCGATCAGGATGACGCCGATCAGCTGGTCGGTTCGTTGCAGCAGGCCCTGGGCGCGCTTGGCACCTTTATGGCCGGTTTTGGCCATATGTTTGAGACGATATCGGTTGAGCGACATCATCCCCGTCTCGGAGCTCGAGAAGAAACCGGAAAGGAGGATCAGTCCAACCAGGAGAATAAACAGCGCGGTGAGCGATGTTTCGTTCAAAAGAGGTGTCCTTATATTGCTGACAAGTAGCGAAAATAGGGTTTCGGCGAGCGTTGTGTCAAGAGAATAACCGGTGCTTCCGGTGTCAGCCGCCGCGCTGGAAGATCAGTTCCAGCACAAACTTGCTGCCGTAGAAGGCCAGCATCAGGAGTGCGCAGCCAGCGAGGGTCCAACGGCTGGCGGTGATGCCCCTCCAGCCTTTGGTGTAACGACCAATCAGGAGCGCCACAAACACAAGCAGGGACAGGATCGAGAACAGGGTCTTGTGGGCGAGATTCTGGGCAAAGAGATCCTCTATAAAGAGGGCGCCGGTCACAATGGCCAGAATCAGCATGACGACGCCAGCCCAGACCATCTCGAACAGCAGCGACTCCATGGTTTGAAGAGGTGGCAGGTTACGAACCAGCAGGCTGTTGTAATTGTGCTTCAGTTGGCGATTCTGGAAGTAAAGTAGAACCGCCTGGATGGCCGCCAGAGTAAAGAGGCTGTAGGCTGTCACCGAAAGCGCAATATGGGAGAGCATGCCGTAGCTTTGCTCGGACACCAGTCTCGAGGGTCCATGGGTAACCAGGGCGAGAATAATGGTGAGGCCGGCCAGCGGGTACACGCCGAGAAACAGGCTTTGCACCGGCTTTTTAAGGTTGAGTCCCAATAGAAGGAAGACGATCAGCCAGGAAATAAGCACGGAGCTTTTGAAAAAACTGAAATCGAAGCCGCCGTCGTGGTGGACTGTCTGGCCAATGAGAAGTCCGTGGCTGGTCAGGGCGAGAACGCCAATCAGGGTAGTAATGGCAATGTTGCTTTGAACCCGGCCTCTGAAATGCAGGGCCTGCAGCGCGGTACCGACGCTGTAAAGAAAAAGAGAGGTGACCGCGAGAATCAGCGTTCCCATGACTTCCTTATTAACCACTGTTCTGACTGGGGATCGGCGCTGGTTTGCGCCGATTTGACCGGGCTGGTCGTTTCAGGGCGATAGTCTGGTTATAATGTCGCGATTATGCAACTGGAATCAAGGAGTCGTCGCCGGCTCTGCCGATTCACGCACTCAATTTATCCGGGGTACGGAAGAGCAACATGTTTGAGAACCTCCAAGACCGACTTTCCGGCAGTCTGCGCAAGATTTCCGGCCAGGCGCGCCTCACTGATGACAATATAAAGGACACCCTGCGGGAAGTGCGCATGGCGCTGCTGGAGGCGGATGTCGCCCTGCCGGTGGTGAAGGACTTTGTTGAGGGCGTCCGCAAGCGTGCCATTGGCCAGGAGGTGCAGCGCAGTCTGACGCCGGGCCAGGTCTTTGTGAAAGTTGTCCAGCAGGAGCTGGAACGCGTCATGGGCGAGGGTAATGAATCCCTCAATCTGAACGTCCAGCCGCCGGCCGTAGTCATGATGGCGGGTCTGCAGGGTGCAGGTAAGACGACCACGGTCGCCAAACTCTCGCGCTTCCTTAAAGAGCGGCAGAAAAAATCCGTCCTGGTGGTCAGCGCCGACGTCTACCGTCCGGCGGCGATTCGCCAGTTGGAAACCCTCGCTGGCGAAGTGGGTGTCGAGTTCTTCCCGAGCAGTGCCGATCAGGACCCGGTTGATATTGCCGAGGGTGCCATTGCCGCGGCCAGGAAGAAGCACATTGATGTGGTAATTCTTGATACCGCCGGCCGACTCCACGTCGACGAACAGATGATGGGAGAGATTGGTCGGCTGCATAAAGCGGTCAACCCGGTTGAAACCCTGTTCGTGGTCGATGCCATGACGGGCCAGGATGCCGCCAACACCGCCAAGGCGTTCAACGATGCCCTGCCGCTGACCGGCGTGGTGCTGACCAAAACCGATGGCGATGCCCGTGGCGGTGCCGCCTTGTCTGTTCGTCACATTACCGGTAAGCCGATCAAGTTCCTGGGTGTTGGTGAAAAGTCTGATGCGCTGGAGCCGTTCTATCCGGACCGGGTTGCCTCCCGGATCCTGGGTATGGGCGATGTGCTCTCGCTGATTGAAGAGGCAGAGCGCAAGCTTGATCAGAAGAAGGCCCAGAAGCTCACCAAGAAAATCAAAAAGGGCAAAAGCTTCGATCTGGAGGATTTTCGGGATCAGCTTCAGCAGATGAAGAACATGGGTGGCATCGGTGGCCTGCTCGACAAGTTGCCCGGCATGGGGCAGATGGCCCAGGTGGCGCAGCAACAGGTCAACGACAAGTCCATGGGGCAGATGGAGGCGATCATTTGCTCCATGACGCCAAAAGAGCGGCGTTACCCGGATGTGATCAACAATTCCCGCAAGCGCCGTATCGCCACGGGGTCTGGAACCCAGATCCAGGACGTCAATCGTCTGCTGAAACAGCACAAGCAAATGCAGAAGATGATGAAAAAGTTTGGCAAGAAAGGCGGTATGGCGAATATGATGCGCGGCATGGGCGGCATGATGCCCCCTGGCGGCGGTGGGGGAGGCGGAATGCCCCCGTTTGGCCGTATGTAAAAAGCCTTACATGGAAAACGGGGAAACAACTGGTTTTGCTGTTTTCTTTGGCGCTTTTTTAGCATAGAATAGCGCCCCTTTCGAGTATGGGTCTTCGCGTCAGCTGGTATTCAGCAGGCGTGAATCGTACAAAGTTCGTTCAACAGAACAGGATATTGGTTAAATGGTAATTATCCGTTTGGCTCGTGGCGGCTCCAAGAAGCGCCCGTTCTACCATCTGACAGTCACCGACAGCCGCAAATCCCGCGACGGTCGTTTTATTGAGCGTGTAGGTTTCTTCAACCCGGTAGCCCGTGGTCAGGAAGAGAGTCTTCGCGTTGATCGTGATCGTGTCAATTTCTGGCTCGGTCAGGGCGCGCAGACCAGCGAGCGCGTTGCACAGCTGCTGAAGGCTGCTGGGTAAGACAGTACTGACACCGGGGTTTATGGCATGACACAGAATTCGCAGGAAACTGTGATCGGCCGGATTACCTCGGTGTTTGGGGTCAAAGGATGGCTTAAAGTCTTTTCCTACACAGACCCCAAGGAAGGAATACTGAACTATCCCGATTGGACTCTCGATCTGGATGGGAAGCGTATTCCGGCCAAGCTTGAGGAAGGTCGCCGCCAGGGGCAGGGGATCGTCGTCAGGCTGAAAGGTATTAACGACCGTGATCTGGCCCGCACGTATTGTGGTGCCGAAGTCAGGGTTTCCACTGCTGAATTGCCGCCGCTTCCCGATGGGGAGTACTACTGGTTTCAGTTGGAAGGTCTTGACGTGTTCACGGTGGATGATGAGTGCCTTGGTAAAGTGCACCATCTGATGGAAACCGGATCCAACGATGTTCTGGTGGTGCAGGCAACAGCAGGCTCCATTGATCAACGTGAGCGTCTGATCCCCTATCTGCCGGGCGAAGTGGTGCAGAGTGTTGATCTCGCCGCAAAGCAAATGGTGGTGGACTGGGATCCGGAGTTCTGACGGGTGTGGATTGGCGCAGTCAGTCTGTTCCCGGAGATGTTCGGTGCGGTGACGGATTACGGGATCACAGGGCGTGCGGTTCGGGATGGTCTGCTGACCTTTCGGACCTGGAATCCCCGTGAATTTACCCAGGACCGGCATCGAACGGTAGATGACCGGCCCTATGGTGGCGGCCCGGGCATGCTGATGAAAATTCAGCCCCTGAGGGACGCAATCCATGCGGCACGGGAATCGGCACCCGGAAACCCTTGTGTGGTTTACCTGTCGCCCCAGGGTGAGACGCTGAACCAGTCTGTTGTCGAGTCGCTCGCGGCAGAACAGCAACTGATTCTGGTGGCGGGCCGGTACGAGGGTGTTGATGAGCGCCTGATAGCGACGGAAGTCGATCGGGAAGTGTCACTGGGCGATTTTGTTCTGTCCGGTGGCGAACTGGCAGCGATGGCTGTTATCGATGCGGTTACACGCCTCATCCCCGGAGCGCTGGGTCATGCGCAGTCGGCAGAGCAGGATTCTTTCGCCGACGGTTTGCTGGATTGTCCGCACTACACCCGGCCCGAGGTTTACGAAGGTCAGGCGGTGCCGGATGTTTTATTGGGCGGTCACCATGATCAGATCCGGCGTTGGCGGCTCAAGCAGTCGCTGAGGCGAACCCGGGAGCGACGCCCCGACCTGCTGGAAAGGCGGGTGTTTACGGACGAAGAGCGTGAGCTGCTGGAAGAGATTTTGAACGAACCGGGTGCCTCTGAATAATCAGGGCATTAACAGATTGGGTATCAGGAGCATTACGATGAGCGGCAAGAACAACATCATCAGTCAACTTGAAGCAGAACAGATGACCAAGGAAATCCCCGCGTTTGCGCCGGGTGACACCGTGGTCGTTCAGGTTCGCGTAACCGAGGGTAACCGTGAGCGTCTTCAGGCGTTCGAAGGTGTCGTCATCGGCAAGCGTAACCGTGGCATGAACTCCTCTTTCACCGTACGTAAGATCTCCTACGGTGTCGGTGTTGAGCGTACTTTCCAGAGCTTCTCAAAGCTGATCGAAAGCATCAGTGTGAAGCGTCGTGGCGATGTTCGCCAGGCCAAGCTTTACTACCTGCGCGACCTGTCTGGCAAGGCAGCTCGTATCAAGGAGAAGCTGGGCTGATCAGCAGTGCGCTGAACAGCAGTCAAAAAAGGGCAGCCGAGGGCTGCCTTTTTTGTGTCTGAGGTTTCGGTATGCTTGGTGTGTTGTGGGACCTATGCAGTCTGGGAACTTGCCATGAGAGCAGAAGATGAATCGGTGATCGTCAGGTTTGTTGATGCCATCTGGCTGGAGGACGGACTGGGCGAAAAAACCCGCCAGGCTTACCGGAGCGATCTGTTGCGGTTGTCGGAATGGCTCGAGAGTCAGCCTGGCAAGCCGCTGCTCAAGGATGTTCGCAGAACCGACTTACTGGCTTGGATGTCCAGTGGCCTCGCGCAGGGCGTCAAGAGCTCCACGGCGGCCAGGCGGTTGTCCGGGCTGCGGCGGTTTTATCGGTTTCTGCTGCGAGAAGGCCTGATTACTGAAGACCCGACCCTTCGGATTGACAGCCCCAGGCTGCCTCGGCGTCTCCCCGACTCGCTGACCGAGGGCGAGGTGGATGCGCTGCTTTCCGAGCCGGACCCCGGAATTGCCATCGAGCTCAGGGACAAGGCCATGCTGGAAATACTCTACGGTTGCGGTCTGCGGGTCTCGGAGCTGACCGAGTTGCGGGTTGATCAGGTAAACCTTCGTCAGGGCGTGGTTCGGATCACTGGCAAGGGCGACAAGGAGAGATTGGTCCCCCTGGGTGAAGAGGCAGTGGACTGGTTGCTGCAGTATATGAAGGAAGGGCGGCCGGAACTCCTTAAAGGGCGATCCTGTGATGCGCTGTTCCCGGGCAACCGTGCTGCGGCGATGACTCGTCAGACTTTCTGGCATCGTATCAAGCACTACGCGGTTCGAGTGGGTATTCGCAAACACCTGTCGCCTCATACACTCAGGCATGCCTTTGCCACGCACCTACTTAATCATGGAGCGGACCTGCGTGTGGTGCAGATGCTGCTGGGCCACTCTGACCTGTCGACAACACAGATATACACCCATGTGGCTCGTCAGCGACTGCAGTCGCTGCACCAGGCTCACCATCCCAGGGGCTAGCTGTGGGGCGGTTCCGCGATTGGGGGTGAACTTTCTTTTTGTGTATTTGTCGCATTGAATTGATTCCCGGCCTGTGCCAATACTGCCCGGGTTGTTTAACTGCTTACTGGAAAAGGTTGTTTGCCAGAATGAATATGAAACATGTGGTTGTGGCGCTTGGAGTTGTCCTGGGTGCCTTTGGCGCGGCCAGCGTCAGTGCCGGTGAAGTGGAAGACCGGATTTCCGAGCGTCTGACCCAGGCCGTCCCCGGCCTCAAGGTGGTGTCGGTAAAGGAATCCGAAGCCAAGGGCCTCTATGAGGTTCAGAGCAACAATGGCGACACCATCTACGCGACCGAGGATGGCCAGTACCTGATGACGGGAGATCTTCTCAAGATTACCGATCAGGGCATTGCCAATGTCACCGAAGCCGCCCGCACGGAGGCCCGTCGCGAAATGATGGCGGACTATGGTAACAAGGGAGTTATCAGCTTCCCGGCGAAAAACGAAAAGGCCGTAGTAAACGTGTTTACTGATATCGACTGCCCTTACTGCCGGAAGCTGCATGACGAGGTGCCGCAGTTGAATGACTATGGCATTACCGTCAATTACTACGCGTTTCCACGGTCCGGCCCCAATACAGCGTCTTTCAAAAAGTATGAGTCGGTCTGGTGTGCTGACGATCAGCAGGCGGCCATGGACGCAGCCAAGGCCGGCCGCTCAGTACCCGACGCAAGTTGCGAAAATCCGGTGGGCGAGCAGTATGAGCTTGGTGGCCGGGTAGGGGTCACAGGGACACCTGCCATTGTTCTGGAAGATGGCAACATGGTTCGTGGCTATGTCCCGGCCCAGCGTCTGGCGGAAGGCCTCGGGCTACTCTGAAATCCTGGCGCACCTATCGTACGGGATGCGTTACACGGTATTTTCGAAGGATCCGATTCAGGGCTTATTCAGTGAGGCCTGAATCGGTATACTATGCCCGCCTAATATAATTCATCAGCACCCCTTCGGGATCAGAGGTGAGAGTTTGAAAGACGTCAGTGTCGGAATCTGCGGATTGGGAACCGTCGGCGGCGGTACCTTTAATGTCTTGACCCGCAACGCCAGGCTGATTGCCGGTCGGGCCGGATGCAATATCCGGATTACCCGGGTTGCCAGTCGCCGGGCTCGCGAGGATATGGACCTCGGCGATGTGCCCTTCAGCACCGACATTTACGACGTGGTGAACGATCCCGACGTGGATATCGTGGTCGAGCTCATCGGTGGTTATGATGCGGCCAAAGAGCTGGTGCTGGCGGCAATCCGCAACGGCAAGCACGTGGTTACCGCGAACAAGGCCCTGATTGCCGTCCACGGCAACGAAATCTTCGAGGCGGCCGAGAAGGCTGGTGTTGTGGTGGCTTACGAGGCGGGTGTCGCCGGCGGTATCCCGGTCATCAAGGCTGTTCGTGAGGGTATGGCGGCAAACCGCATTGACTGGATTGCCGGCATCATCAACGGCACCGGGAACTACATCCTGACCGAAATGCGTGCCGGTCGGGAATTTTCCGAGGTTCTCAAAGAAGCCCAGGATCTTGGGTACGCCGAAGCAGATCCGACCTTTGATGTGGAAGGCATTGATGCCGCCCACAAGCTGACCATACTGGCATCAGCCGGGTTTGGCGTGCCTCTTCAGTTCGAGAAAGGCTTCACCGAAGGCATTTCGAAGATTACCCCTTACGACATTGCTCACGCCGAATTGCTGGGTTATCGCATCAAGCACCTCGGCATTGCCCGTCGCCGCGATGATGGCATCGAGCTGCGTGTGCATCCGACCCTGGTGCCCCAGAGTCATCTGATTGCCCAGGTTGATGGTGTCCTGAACGCGGTCCTGGTGGATGGCGATGCCGTTGGCCAGACCATGTATTACGGTCCCGGAGCAGGGGATGAGGCAACCGGGTCGGCTGTTATTGCCGATATCGTCGATGTGGCCCGTGCCGTGGCGACCGAAAGCAAGCTGCGTGTGCCCTACCTTGGCTTCTCACCGGACGCCATGGAAGACCTGGATGTGCTGTCCATGGAGGACATTCAGTCTGCCTACTACCTGCGCATTACCGCTCTGGATCGTCCGGGTGTGCTGGCCAAGATTGCCTCCATTCTGAGTGAGCATGGCATCAATATCGAGTCGATCATGCAGAAGGAATCCGAGCTGAAGGACGGACGTATTCCGGTGATCATCCTGACCCATACCGTTCAGGAGCGCCAGATCAACCGTGCGATCGAAGAGTTGGAAGCTCTGTCCGACACCGATGGCCATGTTGTCCGCATCCGCGCTGAAAACTTCAACTGACAGGTACGAACGTGAGATACATCAGTACGCGGGGTGAAGCGCCCGCACTGGGCTTTGAGGATGTTCTGCTGACCGGTCTGGCGACAGATGGCGGCCTCTATGTTCCTGAATCCCTGCCACATTTTGATCTGGAAGAAATCCGGAGCTGGCGCGGGCTTTCGTACAGTGAGCTGGCGTTCAACGTCATGTACCCGTTCGTGGATGACGCTATCCCTGCGGATGATTTCCGCAAGATGCTGGACGAGACCTACTCGGTTTTCGCCCACAAGGCCGTGGCCCCGCTGGTTCAGCTGGATACCAACGAGTGGGTGATGGAGCTTTTCCGCGGTCCGACGCTGGCGTTCAAGGATTTCGCCCTCCAGCTGTTAGGGCGTCTCCTCGACTATGTTCTGGAAAAGCGCAAGCAGCACGTGGTTATCATGGGAGCGACTTCCGGTGATACCGGTTCGGCTGCCATCGAAGGCTGTCGCAAGTGCGAGCACGTGGATATTTTCATTCTGCATCCTTACCAGCGGGTGTCAGAGGTCCAGCGCCGTCAGATGACCACCGTTCAGGGTGAAAACATCCACAACATTGCGGTGCGTGGCAACTTCGACGACTGTCAGCGCATGGTGAAGGAGAGTTTCGGCAACCAGTCGTTCCTGGGTGGCAAAACCCAGCTGGCAGCTGTCAACTCCATCAACTGGGCCCGGATCATGGCCCAGATCGTCTACTACTTCCATGCCTCCCTGGCACTGGGCGGTCCGGATCGGAGCATGGCGTTTTCGGTACCCACAGGGAACTTCGGCGATATCTTTGCCGGCTACCTGGCCAAGAAGATGGGGCTGCCAATCTCACAGCTGGTCATTGCCACCAACCGAAACGACATCCTGCATCGTTTCATGAGTGGCAACAAATACGAACAGCACCAGCTGGAGCACACCCTGTCTCCGAGCATGGATATCATGGTGTCGAGCAATTTCGAGCGCCTGCTGTTTGATCTGCACGGCCGTGACGGGCTGGCAGTGAAGACCCTGCTGGAAAATGCCGCCAAAGGGCCGGTCAGCATCGAGGATTACCGCTGGAAGCATGCGCGCAAGTTGTTCGACAGTGACGCGGTGGATGACAAAGCCACCTGCGATACGATTCGTGAGATTTACGAACAGAACGAGTATCTTCTGGATCCTCACACCGCCATCGGGGTTCGCGCTGCGCGCAACTGTCGCCGTGATCAGGCGGTACCGATGATCACCCTGGGTACCGCGCACCCGGCCAAGTTCCCGGATGCCGTGGCCGAATCCGGCGTAATTGTGAAGCCGCCTCTGCCGGCCCATATGGCCGACCTGTTCGAGCGGGAAGAGCGCTACACGGTGCTGGATAACAATATCGCCGGTGTGCAGGAGTTTATTGCCAAGCACTGGAAAAACGCCTGACCGGGTATGACACCAAAAAAGATCCTGCGTCGCCCCCAGCCCGAGACATTCCCGGACTGGGGGCAAAACCTGCCTCCCTTGCTTCGCCGTCTTTACGCGGCCCGTGGCGTTACTTCCGATGAACAGCTCAGCTACACGCTGAAACACTTGGCCTCGCCCATGTCACTTCGGGGCATCGACCGGGCCGTCGAACTTCTTGCCGAAGCCATCGAACAGCAACAGCGGGTTCTGGTGCTCGGGGATTTTGACGCCGATGGCGCCACCAGCACGGCCGTCGCCATGCTTGGCCTTTCAATGCTGGGTCTGCAGAGCATCGATTTTCGCGTCCCGAGCCGGTTTGCCGATGGCTATGGCCTGACGCCGGGTATTATTGAGCGCTTGCGCGATGAAGGTCAGCTTCCCGACCTGATGGTTACCGTCGATAACGGCATAGCCGCCGTTGAGGGTGTTCGAGCGGCCAAAGAGCTTGGCGTGAAGGTGGTGGTGACGGATCACCACCTGGCCGGTGAAGAGCTCCCGGACGCCGATGCCATCGTCAATCCCAACCAGCCGGGCTGCCCCTTCCTGAGCAAGAACGCCGCCGGTGTGGGCGTGATGTTTTACGTCCTTACGGCGTTGCGCAAGCAGCTCCGGGAAACCCAACGCCTGCCTGATCCCGAGCCGAACCTGGGGAGCCTGCTTGATCTGGTGGCCCTGGGTACGGTGGCTGATGTCGTGCCCCTGGACCATAACAATCGGATCTTCGTGGAGCAGGGCCTGCGCCGTATACGCCAGGGTGAGGCCCGTCCCGGTATCCTGGCGCTGCTGGAAGTCGCGGGTCGGGACCACACGGCGATCAGCTCAACCGACCTCGGATTTGTGGTTGGTCCTCGCCTGAATGCTGCGGGCCGGCTTGATGACATGAGTATCGGGATTGCCTGCCTGCTGGCAGACAGTCCGGACGAGGCTCGCCGACTGGCCCGGGAATTGGACACCTTCAATCGTGAACGCCGGACCATCGAAAAGGACATGAAAGCCCAGGCCCAGGATCTGCTGTCTTCAATGTCGCTGGATCTGGATGGACTGCCCTGGGGTCTTGCGCTTTTCGATACCGATTGGCACCAGGGCGTTATCGGAATTCTGGCTGCCCGTATCCGTGAGCAGACCCATAGACCGACCATTGCCTTTGCGCCGGACGAAAACGGCGAAGACATCAAAGGTTCTGCTCGCTCCATTCCCGGGCTTCATATCCGGGATGTGCTTGCCGTGGTCGACTCACGTCATCCGGGGATCATGAAAAAATTTGGCGGTCACGCGATGGCTGCGGGCATGACCCTCGCCAGCGATGATCTGGATGCCTTTTCCGGGGCCTTCGATCGCGCCGTTCGAGACACCCTGTCGGCCGAGGATCTGGAGGCGGCGATCACAACCGATGGGCCTCTGGGCGCAAATGAACTGTCGTTGGACACCGCTGCGCTGCTCAAGCGGGCCGGCCCATGGGGGCAGCATTTCCCGGAGCCACTGTTCGACGGCGAATTCCGGGTGGTCAGCCAGCGGATAGTCGGCGAAAACCATCTGAAATTGGTGTTGCAACCTGTCGAAGGCGGCGGGATCATCGACGGCATTGCCTTCAATACCGGGCCGGAAGTGCCTGATTACACGCGCACCGGTGCGCGGGTGGTTTACAAGCCGGATGCCAATACCTTCCGGGGGCGCACCAATCTCCAGCTTCTGGTGGATTACCTCGAGCCTCTTGCCTGATTCACGGAAACCCGCAGGCTGATTTACAAACCGATTTCCGGTAGAATCCCGCCTCTGTTTTTACTCTCCATTTTCAAGAGCGAGTAAGGGTTTCATGGAAATCAATCCCATTGTGACGAAGATTAAAGAGCTTCGTGAGCGCACTGAAGCGCTCAGGGGGTATCTTTGACTACGATCAGCGTAGTGAACGACTGACCGAAGTTGAGCGCGAACTGGAGCAGCCCAGCGTCTGGGACGACCCGGAGCGGGCACAGGCTCTGGGCAAAGAGCGCGCGGACCTTGAACTGATCGTCAAGACCATCGACAACCTCACCTCTGGCCTGGAAGACGCCGAGGGCCTGCTGGATATTGCCGCAGAAGAAGAGGACGAAGGCACCGTTGCAGAGATCGAGTCAGATCTTGAGGGTCTTGATAAAGAGCTCGAGAAGCTTGAATTCCGCCGCATGTTCTCCGGCGAAATGGACGCCAACAACGCCTACCTGGATATTCAGGCCGGCTCTGGTGGCACCGAAGCCCAGGACTGGGCCAACATGCTCCTGCGCATGTACCTGCGCTGGGCAGAGCGTCGGGGCTTCAAGGCCGAAATTGTCGAGCTGATGGAAGGCGATGTGGCGGGTATCAAAAGCGCCACCATTCACATCCAGGGCGACTACGCCTATGGCTGGCTGCGTACCGAAACCGGCGTTCACCGTCTGGTGCGTAAGTCACCATTCGATTCCGGCAACCGTCGGCATACTTCGTTTTCTTCCGTGTTTGTGTCACCGGAAGTGGATGACAGCTTCGAAATTGAAATCAATCCGGCGGATCTGCGGGTGGATGTTTACCGTGCCTCCGGCGCCGGTGGTCAGCACGTTAACCGGACCGAGTCGGCGGTGCGTCTGACGCACAATCCCACCGGTATTGTCGTGGCCTGTCAGGCTGGTCGAAGCCAGCATCAGAACAAGGACCAGGCCATGAAACAGCTCAAGGCGAAGCTGTTTGAGCGTGAGATGCAGGAGCGCAACGCCGAGAAACAGAAAGCCGAGGACGCCAAGGCCGACATCGGTTGGGGCAGCCAGATCCGCTCCTACGTTCTGGACGACAGCCGTATCAAGGACCTGCGCACCAAGGTAGAAACCAGTAATACCCAGTCGGTGCTGGACGGTGACATTGACAAGTTCATCGAAGCCAGCCTGAAGATGGCGCTGTAACCAGCGCCTTTGCCACGCTAACCCGGACAACCCGATTCCTAGTGAGCCAAAATGACTGATCAAACTCAGAATGCCGCACCGCATGAGGACAACAAGCTGATTGCCGAGCGCCGCGCCAAACTGTCAGAAATGCGCGACCAGGGCAACGCCTTCCCGAACGACTTTCGTCGTGACGCCACCGCCGCCGAACTGCAGGCGAAATACGGTGAAAAAACCAAGGAAGAGCTGGAGTCCCTCGGTATCAAGGTGGCCATTGCCGGCCGCATGATGCTCGATCGCAAGGCATTCAAGGTGGTCCAGGACATGACTGGCCGGATCCAGATCTACGCGTCCAAGGATGTCCAGAAAGACACCAAGCACTGGGATCTGGGGGACATCGTGGGAGTGCGAGGCACCCTGTCCAAGTCGGGCAAGGGCGACCTGTACGTGACCATGGATGAGTATGTGCTGCTCACCAAGTCCCTGCGCCCGCTCCCTGAAAAACACAAGGGCCTGACCGACACGGAAGCCCGTTACCGCCACCGCTACGTCGACCTGATGGTCAACGAGGACAGCCGTCGGGTGTTCTATGCGCGCTCGAAGATCATCAGCGCCATGCGTCAGTACTTCACTGAGCGGGACTTCATGGAAGTGGAAACCCCGATGTTGCAGGTGATTCCCGGCGGTGCCACAGCGCGTCCCTTCGTGACTCATCACAACGCCCTGGGTATCGACATGTACCTGCGCATTGCGCCGGAGCTGTTCCTGAAGCGCCTGGTGGTTGGCGGCTTTGAGCGAGTATTCGAGATCAACCGGAACTTCCGCAATGAGGGTCTTTCCACCCGTCATAATCCGGAATTCACCATGGTCGAGTTCTATCAGGCCTACGCGGACTACAACGACCTGATGGATCTGACCGAAGACATGCTGCGCAGCATTACGCAGAAAGTGCTGGGTACGACGACCGTCGTGAACACCCGCACCCTGGCGGATGGCAGCGAAGAAACCGTCGAGTACGATTTTGGTAAAGCCTTCGAGCGCCTGACCGTGGTCGACGCCATCCTGCGCTACAACCCGGACATCAAGCCGGAACAGCTGGCGGACGACGCCAGTGCCCGCCAGGTGGCGAAAAACCTTGGTATTCATCTCAAGGATGGTTGGGGCCTGGGCAAAGTCCAGATCGAGATCTTCGAGGCGACGGCGGAGCATCGCCTGATGCAGCCGACATTTATCACCGAGTACCCGAAAGAAGTGTCGCCCCTGGCCCGCTGCAAAGACAGCAACCCGTTCGTCACCGAACGTTTCGAGTTCTTCGTGGGCGGTCGCGAAATCGCCAACGGCTTCTCGGAGCTGAACGACGCCGAAGATCAGGCGGAGCGCTTCCAGGCCCAGGTGGCCGAGAAAGAGGCCGGTGACGACGAAGCCATGTTCTACGATGAAGACTACGTGATGGCCCTGGAATACGGCCTGCCGCCCACCGCCGGTGAAGGTATCGGAATCGACCGGCTGGCCATGCTGCTGACCAACTCGGCATCAATCCGCGACGTTATCCTGTTCCCGGCCATGCGCCCCGAGCACAAGGCCGACAGCCGTAAAGACGAGGAGTGATCCATGAGCCCGGTTGAGGTACTGGCCAGCCAGCTCAGGCCCGACCGGGGCTGGAAAGAGCATCTCGCGGAAGAATTCCGCCGGCCCTACATGCAGGGCCTGGCGGAGTTCCTCGCCGCCGAGGAACAGGCCGGCAAAGTCCTGTTCCCCGCCAGCCAACACTGCTTCAACGCCCTCAACAGCACGCCACTGGATAACGTGAGAGTGGTCATTCTCGGCCAAGACCCCTACCACGGTCCAGGCCAGGCCCACGGCCTGTGCTTCTCCGTGCGCCCGAACGTGGCCATCCCGCCCTCACTGGTGAACATCTTCAAGGAAATACAGGACGACCTGGGTATCGCTCCCCCGGACCACGGCTGCCTGCAGCCCTGGGCCGAGCAGGGCGTACTGCTGCTCAACAGCGTTTTAACCGTCGTTCAGGGCCAGGCCGGCGCCCACCAGGGAAAAGGCTGGGAAACCTTCACCGACAAGGTCATCGAAACCATCAACCGCGAACGGGAAGGCGTGGTATTCCTGCTCTGGGGCAGCTACGCGAAAAAGAAAGGCCAGCACATCGACCGCACCAAACACTTGGTCCTAGAGGGCCCCCACCCGTCACCCCTGAGTGCTTACCGGGGCTTCTTCGGTTGCAAGCACTTCTCAAAGGCGAACGACTGGTTGCAACAGCAGGGAAAGCCCACGGTTGACTGGGCGCTGCCAAGCAAATCTGAGTTGATCGAGAGATACAAGCAGAGCTGAAAGGACAAGTCAGGAGCGCCCTTCCAATTTTTGATCGGTGTGGGGGTGGTCAGTCTTTTCCGACAGGAAAAGCTGTCTGAGCGAAGCGAGTTCTTTTCCCGAGGGAAAGACTGACCACCCCCGCGCCAGCCCCCAAAGGGTGAGGGGCCAAGGGGCAGGGCAGGTATTACTGAAGCAGCGCCATAGCCGCTTCCATCTGGGCGTTCAGATCCTCTTCCTCGCTCATGTCGATATTCGGATCCAACCCCAGACGATCAAAGGCCGAAATCTTCGTCCAGTCCATCTCCGTCCACGGATGCTCCGAACCCGCAACCAGCTGCAGGTTGGCAACCATCACGAGATCCGCATAGTCGGCCGCCGGCACCTCACGGTTGAAGTTGGCGTATTCCAGGGGAACGTTCTGAAGCTCCTTCGGGAAATCCCACTTCTTAAGGATTGTCGCCCCGATCTTCGGATGCAGTTCATCAACCACGTTGTCCAGCATGATGCTGCTGATCTGGATGTCCTGGTCTTCTACATAGCGCAGGATGGGCAGTACGCCGATCAGATGCACAAGGCCTGCAAGGGTAGCCTGGTCCGGCTTGAGTTTGGTGTAGTGTTGCGCCAGAACGTGGCAGACGCCGGCCACTTCGGTACTGGTCTGCCAGGTGGCCCGCATGCGCTTGTCGATCATGTCGGACGTGGCCTGGAACATCTGCTCCATGGCCAGGCCCATGGCCAGGTTGCTGGTGTAGGCCATACCGAGGCGACTTACCGCCATGTTCAGGTTCTCAATGGCTCGGCTGCCCCGGAACAGCGGGCTGTTGGTCACCCGGATGATGCGTGCGGACAGGGCCGTGTCATTGCTGATGACCTTTACCAAGTCGGCTATTGAAGAATCCTCGGATTGCGCAATGTCTCTGACCTGAAGGGCTACCTCCGGAAGGGTGGGAAGCACCAGCTTGTCATTTTCGATGGCTGCGTTGAGATCGGCTTTGATGGTTTCAACAATATTCGACATGGTCAGTAAAGGTCCGCTTAAAGATTTCGAAGAATGGCCAGAATGCCTGGGCCACTGTCCGAACAATCAAATATGTGAGCTGCTGCATAGCAAAATAGCAAATTCTGGCGCGTTTGCCTGTCAACTTATGTATCTGATTGTGCGCTTTTTTCCCTTTCGGGCACCGGGTAGGGCAGTGGCATTGGCTCCAGCGTCACCTGTGACAGGCCCTCCGGATGCAAGGCGTTTTCAGCGGCATCGTGGCGAACCACCGCAAGTAATTCAACGCTGCCGTCGCGGTATTTGATCGCATTGACCACTTCTCCGACTGACCGCTCGCCAGCAAATAATGCGGTTCCGGGGGTTGGCAAGTCTTCTGACTGTTCAATACGGAAGCGGAAAAGGCTCTTTTTCAATTGCCCAAGGAAGTGCATGCGGGCAATCACTTCCTGACCCGTGTAGCAGCCTTTCTTGAAATGCACGCCGCCCACATGCTGCCAGTTCAGCATCTGAGGCACGAAGGACTCTTGTGTGGCGGTAGTCAGGGAGGCGACGCCCGCTGCGATTTCGGAGGCCTGCCAGTCGGCCGCCGACATACGGGCGCTGGCGGGAAGTGCTGCTTCGCCCTCTTCAGTGTGCCAGAACTCGAAGCGGGGCGTGCCCTCGGCTGTCGATTGCGTCTTCACGAGGATGCCGTCAGGGAGTGTGCAGGCGTCCCCGGGCTCTTTCAGAGAATCCAGTGGCTTTCCGGCGAGCGTTTCTGCCAGGCCGTCGCCCAGAATCCCTATAATCTTCGTTTCCTGAACCATCTCCATAGTGGTTCCACGAAACAGCATCAGATATTTGCGCAAGTGGCTGATGATGTCGTCAGCGAGTTCGGCGGGAAAGTCCATCAGGATATCGTCGCCTGAACGGACCATACGTGTGAGGCAGTAGGCGCGACCCTTGGGCGTTGCTGCGGCCGCGCGCGGCGAATACTCCGGGATTACCTCATCGAGGTTCTGGCTGAACTGGCCCTGAAGAAACTTGTCGGTGCCCGGGCCGCTGACGCATACAACCACGCGGTTGTCGAGATCCGCCCAACCGTTGTCCGGCAGGGGATACTCTGCAACGGCAGATACAGAAGCGTCTGTGTCGGTCATGGCGTACTCCAGGTTATTGAATCAGTGAGATGATCGCCGGGGGCGGCCCAGTCTGAGCCAGACCCTGAGACGACGGAAATCCTCCGCCGGAACATTGCCCGGGCTTCCGGGTACTGGTGCCAGCAGGAGTGAAGTGTATGACCGGAATCTGGTGCCGGCAGGCCGAAGTTTCAAGAGTGCCAGGCCTGACCAGATCCGGCTGGAGGCAAGTGGAATAACCTCTACCCTCTGCTTGTCTCCGATTCTGGCATACATTTTATCGTGTTCGATCAGGAGACCACTTACGGAACCATCGCCCAGAAGTAACCCGTTTGACCGATACTGCAGGGCGGCGCCCCACAGTGCAATGGGGATTGCAACGAGAAGCCAGAATTTGCCTGCCAGCAGCGCCATCAACAGGAAAGCCAGCAGCAAAACCCATGGCAGCAACGCAAGCAGGCCAACCAGCAGGGAGGGCGTCAGCGTTAGTTCAATCCGGCTGGACACGTTTGAGAATGATGTCGACCATGCGTTGAAGATCGGGATCGGCCGGGCGGCTGCGTTGCATGAACCACTCAAACATGTCGTTATCTTCGCAGGTGAGCAGTTTCTTGTAGCGGGCCTGGTCTTCAGCGTCCAGATCGCGGAAGGCCTCTTCCATGAAGGGAATCAGAAGGTTGTCCAGCTCCAGCATGCCTCTACGGCTATGCCACCAGAGGCGGTTGAATTCTGCTTTTTCAGACGATGCAGGTGTCTCTGACATAGTGTTTACCATTGAATCCTGTGTAAAAACGGTGTTCGTTCAGGGCGCGAGTGTACGGTAGGTGGTGGGAACCAGCACGGTATCACGCACCTCATTGATCAGTCCCGGATAATCGAGAGTGTAGTGCAGCCCTCGGCTTTCCCTGCGCTGCAGTGCCGAACATATGATGAGATCAGACACGGTGACCAGGTTCCGAAGTTCCAGCAGGTCATTGGTGACACGGTAGTTGCTGTAGAACTCGCCGATTTCCGCAGACAAAAGATCCACCCGGTGCTTGGCCCGCTGCAGCCGCTTGGTGGTCCGCACAATGCCGACGTAGTCCCACATGAAATGGCGAAGCTCGTCCCAGTTGTGGGAGATTACCACGTCTTCATCGGAGTCCCGCACCTGGCTTTCATCCCAGTCTGGTGCCTCTGGCGGTGGTGGAATGTCGGCTTCCCGGCGGGCAATATCCGCCGCAGCCGCACGGCCATAAACCAGACATTCCAGCAGGGAGTTGCTGGCCATTCGGTTGGCCCCATGGAGCCCGGTGAAGGCAGCCTCGCCGACCACGTAGAGCTGGTTAACATCGGTTCGGGCACGTTCATCGCTCATGATTCCGCCACAGGTATAGTGAGCGGCTGGAACTACGGGAATGGGCTCTTGGGTAATATCGATACCGAAGCCCAGACACTTCTCGTAGATGGTGGGGAAGTGGTGCTTTATAAAGTCGGCGGGTTTGTGGCTGATGTCCAGGTACAGATGATCAGCGCCCAGTCGTTTCATTTCGTGGTCAATGGCCCGGGCAACGATATCGCGGGGCGCCAACTCGCCACGCTCGTCAAAGCGATCCATAAACCGGGAACCATCCGGCAGTTTCAGCAGGCCACCCTCGCCCCTCACGGCTTCCGTGATCAGGAAGGATTTGGCGTGGGGGTGATAAAGGCATGTGGGGTGAAACTGGTTGAACTCCATGTTTGCCACCCGGCAACCGGCCCGCCAGGCCATCGCAATCCCGTCTCCGGAAGCGCCGTCCGGATTGGTTGTGTAGCGGTAGGCCTTGGAGGCGCCGCCGGTGGCAATCACTGTGAATCGTGCCCGGAACAGCTCTACATGGTTGTCTTCAAGGTTCAGGATGTAGGCACCGACGCATCGGTTTCCCGGCAGGGACAGTTTGCGATTGGTGATCAGATCCACAGCCACCCTACCAGACATGAGTTCTATGTTAGGTCGTGCCTCTGCCTGGGAGGTGAGGGTGGTTGAGACCGCATGCCCCGTGGCATCGGCTGCATGAATGATGCGCCGATGACTGTGGCCGCCCTCACGGGTCAGGTGGTAGTGGGCGTCCTGATCCCGCGTAAAATCGACACCGGAATCGATCAGCCAGTTGATGCTTTCCCTGCCATGTTCGACCGTGAACCGCACGGCGTCCTCATGGCACAGGCCTGCGCCAGCATTGAGGGTGTCGGAGATGTGGTTTTCGGTGGAATCCTGATCATCCAGAACTGCGGCGATACCGCCTTGTGCCCAGAGCGTGGCGCCGCTGCTGATCTGGGCCTTGCTCACCACGCAGACCTTCAGGTGCTCCGGCAGATTGAGCGCGACGGTGAGGCCGGCAGCACCACTGCCGATAATGAGAACATCGTATTCGAAGGACTGTGGCATCGGGTCGTTATCGCAGGCCATAATGTGGACGTGTATTGAACTAAACTTTACGCTTGCTGTCTATTTGGCCTGACAGGGTGAGCCGCCTGACCGGTGGTCTAGCCCGTTTCATGAACGGACGCCGGATAGCATCAATGACGCAGCGAAACTTGGTACAGGCCGGACAGCTGGCCATCAAATCAGGGAACCCCGGCAACCAGTCCATGACTCCTGATACAGAGAAACAACAGGGCGATCACCCGGACAGCCAGACGGATCTGCAGCTGGTGCGCAAGGTCCGTAATGGTGATCGCGCCGCCTTCGATCTTCTGGTGGTCAAGTACCAATCCAGAGTCGCATCAATTATCAGTCGGTACGTCTACGACAGTCAGGAAGTCATGGATCTGACCCAGGAGACCTTCGTAAAAGCGTTCAGGGCGATCGAGCGCTTCCGCGGGGACAGCGCCTTCTATACATGGCTGTACCGGATTGCCGTCAATACCGCGAAGAATTACCTGGAATCCCGCGGCCGGCGGCCGCAGGGCAGTGCCGACTCGGCGGAAGCGGAGAATTTCGATGACGGTTCACGGCTGCGTGACACCGCTTCGCCTGAACGGCTCCTGCAACGGGAACAGCTCCAGAAAGAATTGAACAAGGCGATCGCCCAGCTTCCTGAGGAGTTGCGCTCTGCCTTTCTGCTCAGGGAATACGATGGGCTGAGCTATGAGGATATCGCGGGTATCCTCGAGTGCCCTATCGGTACTGTCCGTTCAAGAATATTCAGGGCCCGGGATGCGGTTGATCGGCATCTCGGGCCTTTACTCAATCACTCGGTGACGTAATTGAGGTTGCATCCCATGGATGATCGTCTCAGAGAAACACTGTCCGCCATGATGGACGACGAAGCTGACGAACTTTCGGTACGTCGCCTGCTTTCCCACGATCGCCAGGACGAGGTTCGGGCGCAGTGGCAGCGTTGGCAGGATGTTCGCGACCTTATGCATGACGGCCACTCGCCGGCCCATGGTATGGACGTCAGTGTGGGCGTCCGTGAACGGCTTGACGGGCGGGGCACCACCGCGGTCAGGCCTGAAGCTGCCGTACAGGCCACCAGGTCCGGCCGCTGGCACTGGCCGGCTGCCGCCATGGTTGCCATGGCGCTGCTGGTCGGGTTCGGTGCTGGTGCCGGTTGGGATTCATCCGCGACCGGGCCGGTTCAGCCGGTGACCGCAGCCGCACCAGAAACGCCTGTGCAGGACCAGCCGGTCAGGGAAATTGCCCTGCAGGGTCTTGATGAGGAACAGTGGGAGTATATGAGTCGCTACCTGCTGGAACACGCACAGCACAACAGTGTTGGCGCCGGGCGGGGCGCCGTCGGCTATGCCCGTCTGGTCAGTGCCAACGGTGCCGGCTACTGAACCCCGGAGCGAGAGTTTAATCATGCCTCAAGTCTTCATTAATGTTGTCCCAAGCCGTGCGTTGTCCATGCTCGTGGGTTTTTTGCTTGCGCTTGCTGGGTCGCTGCCGGCTGCCGCGGACGAAGACGAGGCATCCGCCTGGCTTGAAAGGCTGGGTCCGGCCCTGAACATGACGTCCTACCGCGGTGTGTTCGTATACGCCCGGGGCGAGAGCGTGCACTCCATGCAGATTGCCCATCGTTACAATAATGGCGTTGTTGAGGAGCGGCTGGTTCTGCAGGACGGCGGCAGTGGAGAAATTGTTCGCAAAGGCATGAATGTGGTCTGCGTGCTTCCTGAAACAGGCCGCGTCAAGCTTGACCAGGTGATTCCTTCAGGCCCGTTCGCCGAAGCGTTCACCAGTCAGCTGATGCCGGTCAGCCACTGGTATCGGGCGGAAATGAAAGGTGAGGACCGAGTTGCAGGGTATGACGTGGTTTCAGTGGCGCTAAGCGCCAAGGATCCCTACCGCTACAGTCATCGGCTCTGGCTGGAGAAATCCACCGGTCTTCTGGTCAAGAGTAACGTTCGTAATGCCGAGGGGGAAGTGCTCGAGCAGTTTCAGTTCACCAGCCTGCACATCGGCGAGGACATTCCCGATAGCGAATTCGAGATCCGCACCGAGGGCCGGGAAATTTCCAGAACGCTGGATGAGCCCGCTGCTACGGCATCGGTGGTCCAGCGTATGGATGGGTGGCAGCTTGGCTGGCGCCCGGAAGGGTTTGTCCCTGCGGCGGCGCCCCGCTCCGGCAAGGGCCAGGCCGTTGCCTTCTCCGATGGCCTGGCCGCTTTTTCGGTCTTCGTTGAGCCGGCTGGCCCGGTTAGCATGCCGACGGGCGCCTCCCTGATTGGCGCCACCACCGTTTATATGCATCAGGTGACGGAAGGGGATAGCGCTTTTCTGGTTACCGTCGTGGGTGAGCTGCCTCCGCAGACTGCGCGCCAGGTTGCCGAATCGGTGCGTATTGAAGACTCGGTGGCCCTGGGTGCGGGTGAGCCGTGATTACTGAAACCGGAAAAGTGGTCGCGCTCAAGGGCGACAAGGTCTGGGTCCAGACGATCCGAACCAGCGCCTGTCAGAGTTGTGCTGCCCGCAACGGTTGTGGTCAGAAAGTCCTGGCGGCTGCCTCGGGCGGGCGCGCCAACCAGATTCTGGTGACGAACTCGGTCAATGCCAGGGTGGGAGATGAAGTAACCATTGGAATCGATGAGCAGGCGTTGCTGGGTGCTTCCATTCTGGTCTACGCCGTCCCACTGATCCTGATGGTTGTCGCGAGTATCCTCGGGCACCAGATGTCCGGTGGTAGCGACGGCGCTGCGATGCTGGCCGCTGTCGCTGGCCTGGCTCTGGGTTTTTTCGCAGGACGCAAACTGCAAGACGCGGGCGGCAAGGAGTATGAGCCCCGCCTGGTCCGGGTAAGCCGGATAGCCTCTGAAAACTGTCTGTAAACCCTACGGTTTTGTAAGTTGAAAATCGGTGGGCCGAACTCAAAACTACGCCTAGGTGTAAGCACAACAGGGGGTACAACATGTCGAGTGCAACAGCAGTTGCCCAGTCGTCACGTAATTTCATACCCGGAAGGATGCCGGCCGCTTTGCTGATTTTGCTGTCCGCCATGGTGTTGGCGGGCTGGAGTCAGGCGAGTTCAGCCCGAAGCCTGCCTGATTTTACCGAGCTGGTTGAAGATAACGCCGGTGCGGTGGTGAACATCAGTACGACCACAGAGCCCACGCGCCGCAATTCCGGCGCTCCCGGGATGCCGTTTGATGAGCGTCAGCTCGAACAGCTTCCCGAGTTTTTCCAGGATTTCTTCCGCGGCCCCCAGTCTCCGTTTGGAGGTGGGCCTGGCAACTCCCAGCCACGCCGCTCCATGGGCTCCGGGTTCATTGTCTCCTCGGACGGTTATGTCTTGACCAATAATCACGTGGTCGAGGGAGCTGATGAGATCATCGTGCGGCTGAATGACCGGCGCGAGCTGCCCGCGACGCTGGTTGGAACAGACCCTCGTTCCGATATGGCCGTGCTGAAAATTGAAAACGGCGATGATCTGCCTGTCGTTCAGGTAGGTCGGTCCCGGGATCTGAAAGTTGGTGAGTGGGTGTTTGCGATTGGCTCGCCGTTTGGATTCGATTACACGGTAACGGCCGGAATCGTCAGCGCCCTGGGTCGCTCCCTGCCATCGGAAAACTACGTGCCCTTCATTCAGACAGACGTAGCGATCAACCCGGGCAACTCCGGTGGCCCTCTGTTTAACCTGGAGGGCGAAGTGGTCGGTATCAACTCCCAGATCTACACCCGCTCTGGTGGTTTCATGGGGGTCTCCTTTGCCATTCCGATTGACGATGCGATGAACGTCTTCCGTCAGTTGCGCGACAACGGCTCTGTCTCCCGTGGCTGGCTCGGGGTGCTGATTCAGGAAGTGAACCGTGATCTGGCCGAATCCTTTGGTCTCAAGCGGCCCCGCGGTGCACTTATTGCCGAAGTGATGTCCGGTTCGCCGGCGCAGGCAGCCGGCCTGCAGGCAGGGGATATCGTCCTCAGTTATGACGGCGAAGATGTGCAGCTTTCCTCTGACTTGCCGCCCATGGTTGGCCGCACGCCGGTTGGTGAAACTGCCGAACTGAGAGTGCTTCGCGGTGGCGAGGAAATCGAGCTTCAGGTTGAAATCGGTCGCCTTCCCGAGGAGGGAAGCCAGCAGGCTTCCGCACCGGCCAGTGACAGTGATGGTCCCGGCTCTGCGCCCCTGGGCATGATGGTCGAACCTCTTCCTAAGGACATGGCCGACTCAATGGGTATTGAAGGCGGCGTTGTGGTCAATAACGTTGCGCGGGGTGCGGCTTCCGAAGCGGGCATCCGTGCGGGCGATGTGATCACGGAAATGAATCGCCAGAAGGTGACATCGGTGCAGGAATTCCGCGAGGCTGTTCAGTCGCTGCCCGAGGGCAAGGCGGTATCGGTCCGGGTGGTGCGCCAGGGTCGGGCACTGTATCTGGTGATGAAGCCCTGATACCCTTCTGCTGATCCGGATTACCTGAGATAGAGCCCCCGCAGGTGTTGGAAACGACACTTGCGGGGGCTTTTGTTATACTCGGCGGATCAATAAAAATGAGTGGCCATGGAACGGACCAGCCCCATGATGAACAGACAGGAACTCTCTCTCCGTAAGCTACTGGAATTTCGCAATGCCTGGGTCGCCTGGCTGGTCTTCGCGGTAGCCGTTGCCGTCACCCTATTGCTTTGGCAGGTGTCTATCCGGCTGGTTGAAGACCGCACGGAAGCCCGTTTTCGCACCCAATCGCTCCAGCTTAAATCCGCCATCGAAGAGCGCTTGCTGAATTACGAGCAGGTGCTGGCCGGCAGTGCCGGTCTGTTTGCGGTGGCCGGAGACGTTTCCCGTGATCAATGGCGCGAATACGTGGACAAGGTTGATATCAACCGCTACTACCCGGGCATTCAGGGTATTGGCTATGTTCGCCGTATCGGTGTACGCCAGATGGCCGACCATATTGCCTCTGTCCGCGCGGAAGGGGTGCATAATTACCTGGTGAACCCGCTGGGTAGCGGTCCCTACTACTACCCCATGGTCTACCTGGAGCCTGGCACGGAACGGAACCGACGGGCCCTCGGCTACGATGCCTTCAGTGATCCCATTCATCGCCAGGCCATGGAGCAGGCCCGGGATGATGCGATCCCCACGGTGACTGCCAAGGTGGTGCTGGTTCAGGAAGAGCTCGGCGAAGACCAGGCCAGTTTTCTGATGTATTACCCCGTCTACCAGGGGGGAGAAGTGCCCGAGATCCGGGCCGAGCGTCGCATGATGCTGGCGGGCTATGTGTTCAGTGCCTTCCGGATGAACAATCTTATCGACGGCATCGTTGGCCTGATCTCGCCGTTTCTTGATGTCCGGATCTACGATGCCGGAGTCGTGGAACGGCAGAACCTCATGTATGGCTCCAATCTGGGGTCCCTGGACAACGAATTCAGTTTCCAGATGAGTCAGACCATCAGCCATGGTGGTCGAGACTGGCTGTTGCAGACGCGCTCCACGCCCGCATTTGATTTCCTGGCCTCGGATCCGCGGCCTCCGATCGTCCTCGGCAGTGGCCTGGTGATCAGTGCCCTGTTGTTCCTCTTCGTGCTTGCCTTGATCCGTTCACGGCTGATGGCGCAGATCAGTGCCGGCCGCTATCGGGCGATTACCGAAGGCGCAGCCAATGTCACCCTGGTGATGGACCGTGCCGGGCAGCCCCTGTACGCGAGCCCGTCCAGCCTGGATATCCTTGGCTTCGAGCCGGATCAGGTTCAGGCCCTGAACTTTGAGGAGCTCGTTCATGGTGACGACTGGCCCCAGCTGCAGCGAGGCTTTGACGATTCCGTTCAGTCGCCGGGCAAACAGATGCCGGTCATCCGGGTCCGTATCCGTGATGCCAAGGGGCAGTGGCGGGATATGGAGGGCACCTTTACGGCCATGTTGTCGGTGCCAGGCGTCAATGGCGTTGTGCTTAGCCTGCGGGATCTGACCCAGCTCAAGGCCGCCCAGTCCGAGCTGCACAGGCTGGCATTCTATGATCCGCTTACCGGCCTGGCGAACCGGCAACTGTTCCGGGACCGTTTGAATCACGTGGTCAGCCGCAGTCGCCGGAGCGGTGAGCCGGCTGCCCTCATGTTCCTGGATCTCGACGGCTTCAAACGTATCAACGACACCCTGGGGCACGATTCCGGCGATGAACTGCTGTGCCAGGTGGCGCAGTGGCTGGTGGGTTGTGTCCGTGAGGAGGACTCGGTTGCCAGGCTCGGCGGCGATGAGTTTGTGGTATTGCTGTCCCGGATCAGTGACTCCGATGCTGCCGGCAAGGTCGCAGAGACCATTCTGCGCAGTCTTTGCCAGCGAATCCGGCTGAACGATCACGAAGTCGGCATCACGGTCAGTATCGGCATCACCATGATTCCCCACGACAGTGAGGACGCCGGAACCCTGATGAAGTACGCTGATCTGGCGATGTATCGTGCCAAGGAGCTGGGTCGGAATACGTTCCAGTTCTTCACCCCGGCCATGAACATCAAGGCGGCAAGGCGGCTTCTGCAACAGGAGGAGTTGGCCACGGCGCTGGATGGCGATCGCTTCGTTCTGCATTACCAGCCGAAGATTGATCTGGCCAGTGAGCGGGTGATTGGGGTTGAGGCATTCCTGCGCTGGCATCATCCGGAGAAGGGGCTGGTGTCGGCACAGCAGTTCATCGGTCTTGCCGAGGAAACCGGCCTGATTGTTCGCCTGGGTGAATGGGCTTTGAGACAGGCCTGTATTCAGGCTCAGGCCCTGGAACGGGCCGGCTTTGAATCCCTGAAAATGGCGGTGAATCTGTCTGTTCGACAACTGACCGATTCGGGCTTCCTCGACATGATCCGACAGGTCATCACCGAGACGGGCGTCTCGCCGGAGCGGCTGGAGCTGGAGATGCCGGCGGAGCTGCTCAATGAAGATCCGCGAATGCTCAGGGAGTTGCTGGTGTCACTCCATGATCTCGGGGTCTGTCTGATACTGGATGATTTCGGCACCGGCTCCTGTTCACTGGTTGCTTTGCAGCAGCTGCCGCTGGATGTTATCAAGATCGACCACCGGTTCATTCGCGACATTCCCTACAATGTCAGTGCCACGGATGTGGCCTCCGCAGTGATTGCCCTGGCCCGCAAGCTCCACCTTACGGTGGTTGCGGAGGGTGTGGAAACCCCACAGCAGCTGAGCTTCCTGAAAACTCACGGCTGCGCCCAGTGTCAGGGCAACCTGTTCAGCTATCCGCTGGACGAGGATGCGCTCATCGGTTTCCTTATCCGGCAATACGAACGGCCGCTGATTTCCTGATCATGGCAATGGCGGCCGGTAACCGGTAAAATCACGCCGTTCCCGGATCCCGGTAGCGGCCCTTCCGGGCTCAATCCTTCGTCTTAACTGAGTATTCATCGTCTGTGACTGAACTGAGCCGAATCCGTAACTTTTCCATTATCGCCCACATCGACCATGGTAAATCCACGCTGGCAGATCGTTTTATCCAGGTTTGCGGCGGCCTGACCGACCGCGAAATGGCCGAGCAGGTCCTGGACTCCATGGATCTCGAGCGTGAGCGAGGGATTACCATCAAGGCCCAGAGTGTCACGCTGAATTACACCGCCCGTGACGGGCAGGAATACAAACTGAACTTTATCGATACCCCGGGCCACGTGGATTTTTCCTACGAGGTTTCGCGCTCGCTCTATGCCTGCGAGGGGGCCCTGCTGGTGGTGGACGCCGGGCAGGGCGTTGAAGCCCAGTCTGTGGCCAACTGCTACACCGCCATTGAGCAGGGTCTCGAAGTAGTGCCGGTTCTGAACAAGATGGATCTCCCACAGGCCGAACCTGAACGGGTAGCGGCGGAAATCGAGGACATCATTGGCATTGAAGCGTCTGATGCGGTCCGCTGTAGCGCCAAGAGTGGTCTGGGCGTGGAAGATGTTCTGGAAGATCTGATCAAGAAGATCCCGCCACCCAAGGGCGACCGAAGCGCGCCCCTGCAGGCTCTGATCATCGATTCCTGGTTCGACAATTATCTGGGCGTCGTGTCGCTCGTGAGGGTGACCGAGGGCACCCTGAAAAAGGGCGACAAGATCGTCATCAAGTCTACCGGGAAGGCCTGGAATGCCGACAAGGTTGGTATTTTTAATCCCAAACCGAAAGACACCGACCTGCTGGAGTCCGGCGATGTCGGCTTCGTGGTGGCCGGAATCAAGGACATTCACGGGGCGCCGGTAGGTGATACCATTGTTCACCAGAAGTTCGCCGAGCAGACGCCAATGCTGCCCGGGTTCAAGAAAGTCAAACCCCAGGTCTACGCCGGGTTGTTCCCGGTCAGCGCCGACGACTACAACGATTTCCGGGATGCCCTGGAAAAACTGACCCTCAACGATGCCTCGCTGTTTTTCGAGCCGGAGAATTCCGATGCCCTTGGCTTCGGTTTCCGCTGTGGTTTCCTGGGCATGCTGCACATGGAAATCATCCAGGAGCGGCTGGAGCGTGAATACGACATCGACCTGATCACCACGGCGCCAACGGTGATCTATGAGGTGGTTACCAAACAGGGTGAGACCCTGTCGGTAGACAATCCGTCCCGGCTTCCGGATATTGGTTCCATTGAGGAAATGCGTGAGCCGATTGTGGAAGCGAATATCCTGGTGCCCCAGGAGCACATCGGTAACGTAATAGCCTTGTGTGAGGAAAAGCGCGGCGT
Source organism: Marinobacter sp. L-80 (assembly GCF_056859395.1). Lineage (NCBI taxonomy): Bacteria > Pseudomonadati > Pseudomonadota > Gammaproteobacteria > Pseudomonadales > Marinobacteraceae > Marinobacter > Marinobacter sp. L-80. The sequence goes on along the minus strand of NZ_JBSXOI010000075.1, from coordinate 145,136 downwards.
CCAGAAGAACATGCACTTCATGACGACCCAGGTCCAGCTCACCTATGAGCTGCCGATGGCCGAGGTGGTGATGGATTTCTTCGATCGTATCAAGTCAGCCAGCCGCGGCTTTGCGTCCCTGGACTACCACTTTACCCGGTTCCAGACCGCCAACCTGGTCCGCCTGGACGTGCTGATCAACGGCGAGCGTGTCGATGCCCTGGCGCTGATCGTGCACAAGGAGCAGGCTCACCACAAAGGGCGCCAGTTGATCGAAAAGATGAAAGAGCTGATTCCTCGGCAGATGTTTGATATCGCGATTCAGGCCGCCATTGGTAATCAGGTTGTGTCGCGGGTCACCGTGAAGGCGCTACGCAAGAACGTAACCGCCAAGTGCTACGGTGGTGACGTCAGCCGGAAGAAGAAACTGCTGCAGAAGCAGAAAGAAGGTAAAAAGCGTATGAAGCAGCTGGGTAATGTCGAGGTGCCTCAGGAAGCGTTTCTTGCCGTACTGAAAGTGGATAAATAAAAGGCCTCCTGGATGGATATCGATTTTCCCCTGGTACTGGTGGTACTGACCTTTGCAACGGGTCTGATCTGGCTGGCGGACAAGCTGTTTCTTCGTGAGCGTCGTCTGGCTGCCTACCGTGCCAGCGGCACCGGAGACGCAGTGGATGAAGGCTCCCCGGCGGAATCGGAGGAGCCAAAAGAGCCCTACCTGGTTGACCTTAGCCGATCGTTCTTTCCGGTGCTGGCGATTGTTCTGGTCCTCCGGTCCTTCCTGGTTGAACCGTTCCAGATTCCGTCGGGATCCATGTTGCCCACCCTGGAAGTCGGCGATTTCATTCTGGTGAACAAATACGCCTACGGGTTCAGGCTGCCGGTTGCCGGCACCAAAGTGATTCCGGTCGGCGATCCCCAGCGCGGCGATGTGATGGTTTTCCGCTACCCGGAGGACGGCCAGACCAACTACATCAAACGGGTGATCGGTTTGCCCGGCGACCATATCCGCTACCGTGACAAGCAGCTGTTCATCAATGGCGATCGGGTGGAAACCCGGTTTATCGCGCGGCTACCGCCGATGGAACTGCGCCGCGAGGATCTCGGTGAAGTAGAGCACGACATTTTTCTGACCATGGGCCGGTCTGGCGGCGGTGGTGAGGGCGAATGGCTGGTGCCCGAGGGTCATTATTTCGTCATGGGTGACAATCGCGACAACAGTAATGACAGCCGCTATTGGGGCACGGTCCCGGACGAGCTGGTGGTGGGCAAGGCCTTTGCTATCTGGATGCACTGGAAATCCCTTACCAGTCTGCCATCCTTTGATCGTGTAGGCGGAATCGAGTAACTCGGACTATCTGGAGCGCAGTCGTAATGAAGAAAAATAATCTTTCCGGCATGGGCCGTCAGCGCGGTGCCTCGGCATTGACCATGATGGTGATGGTGCTGTTTTTTGGTGGCCTGCTGACGCTGGTGATCAAGCTTGGTCCCGCCTATCTGGATGACATAACCATTCAGGAAGCGCTGGAAAGCCTTGATGGCACCGAAGGTCTCTCCCAGATGGGGCCTGCCCAGGTCCGTACGTTGATCAACAAACGGCTCAGCGTGAACAATGTCCGGGGATTCGACGCCAAGAATATTTCGGTCGATAAAGACGGCGATCTGGTCGTTATCAATGTTGATTACGAAGTGCGCAACAACCTGTTCAGCAATGTGGATACGGTGGTTCACTTCAAGCACAAATATGAGATGAAGGGCAAGTGAGTTCACAACCGGATCTGGATCAGTTACAGCGGCGCATCGGCTATCAGTTCAAATCGCCAGAGCGGCTTCTGCTGGCACTCACCCACCGGAGTTATGGAAATCAGAATAACGAGCGCCTCGAATTCCTCGGCGATTCCATTGTGAATATGGTGATTGCCGAGTATCTGTTTCTGCACTTCGAAAAAGCCCGGGAAGGCCAGTTGAGTCGTCTGCGGGCCCGGATGGTAAAAGGCGTTACACTCGCCGAAATTGGTCGGGAGTTCCAGCTCGGCACATACCTTCGATTGGGCTCGGGAGAGCTTAAAAGCGGAGGCTTCCGCCGGGAATCCATCCTGGCCGACGCCGTGGAGTCCATCATCGGCGCCATCTACCTCGACAGTGATTTCCATACCTGCCGGGAACAGGTATTGCGCTGGTTCGAGCACCGTCTGGAAAAGCTCGACCTGCAGGACACCCAGAAAGACCCCAAGACCCGTTTGCAGGAATATCTCCAGTCGCGTCAGTTTCCGCTGCCACGCTATGACGTCATTTCCGTGGACGGCGAGGCCCACAACCAGACATTCCATGTATCCTGTGCGCTGCCGTCGCTGGACCGAAAGACCACCGGGACTGGCAGCAGCCGCCGGGTGGCCGAGCAGCAGGCAGCCCGTAACGCCCTGAAAGAGTTGGGCGTGGAGAACCAGTAATGAACGATATCACCCGTCCGGAAAACCCGGACAGTCGCTGCGGTTTTGTGGCCATCGTTGGCCGTCCGAATGTGGGCAAGTCCACACTGCTGAACCATATCCTCGGGCAGAAGCTGAGCATCACTTCCCGCAAGCCGCAGACCACCCGTCATCAGGTGCTGGGTATCAAGACCGTAGGGCCGGTGCAAGCGATCTATGTGGACACACCTGGCATGCACGAGGAGGAGCCCCGTGCCATTAACCGCTACATGAACAAGGCGGCCACGTCGGCGCTCATTGATGTCGATGTGGTGGTGTTTGTGGTGGATCAGCTGGCCTGGACGACCGCGGATGAGATGGTGCTGGAGAAACTCAGTCGCCTGAAATGCCCTGTGATCCTGGCGGTGAACAAGGTCGACAAGATCGAAAAACGGGAAAGCCTGCTGCCGCATCTGGATATGCTCTCGAAAAAGCGCGAGTTTGCCGAGATCATTCCGCTTTCGGCCCTGAAAGAGACCAATCTGGAACCTCTGGAAGAGGCCGTGGGGCGTTTCCTGCCGGAGAGTATTCATTTCTATCCGGACGACCAGATCACCGATCGCAGTGAGCGATTCCTGGCCTCCGAGATTGTCCGAGAAAAGATCACCCGACAGCTTGGAGCAGAGCTGCCATATTCGGTGGCGGTGGAGATCGAGGAGTTCAAGCGGGAGGGCAAGACCCTGCACATATCCGCCCTGATCCTGGTCGAGCGCGAAGGTCAAAAGAAGATCATCATCGGCGAGAAGGGCGAGCGGATGCGCCGCATTGGTCAGGAAGCTCGTACGGATATGGAGCGTATGTTCGACAGCAAGATCATGCTGAGGCTCTGGGTAAAGGTGAAGCGTGGCTGGGCAGACAGCGACCGGGCCCTGAAAAGCCTGGGCATGAACGACCTCTGAGGCAGCCATGAAGGGGCCTGAGCTGCAGGAGCCCGCCTATGTCCTTCACCGACGTCCCTGGCGGGAAACCAGTCTCATGGTGGATCTGTTTTCCCTGAACCATGGCCGGATGACCGTCATCGCCCGGGGAGCCAACAGCGCCAAAAGTCCCCTGAAAGCCCAGCTACAACCTTTTCAGCCTCTGATAGTGGATTGGGCTGGCCGGGGCGACCTGAAAACCCTGACCCAGGTCGATGTTCGGGCCGGCCCCACAATTACCCGGACAGTGTCGCTCTACAGTGGCCTTTACCTGAATGAACTGTTGCAGCGGATTCTGCCCGCTGCAGATCCCCATCCCACGCTCTTTGCAGCCTACATCGATGCCATCGGACAGTTGTCCGACACCAGAGATGTGGAGCCGGTGCTTCGGCGTTTTGAACTCGCCTTTGCCTCCGCCCTCGGCTATGACTTTGCCTGGGATCGTGCCACGGATACCGGGCAATCCGTCGAGCCCGGCGGGGAGTATTGTTATGATCCGGAGCAGGGCATAGTGTCCGGGCTGTCGCCCGGTGTGCGCCTGCGAAATCTTCCGGGCGATGTTTTGCTCGATCTGGCCGGGGAAGATTTGCAATCTGAGCGCTGTCGGCGACTGGCGAAACGGGTCATGCGAGTCCTGATCGATTACCTTCTCCAGGGGCGTCCCCTGAACAGTCGCAGCCTTTTCACTCACCTTCGGGGAGAATCCCATGAATCCTAGAGTACTGCTTGGCGTCAATATTGATCACGTTGCCACCCTCCGTCAGGCGAGAGGTACCCGGTACCCTGATCCGGTCCAGGCAGCGCTGATGGCCGAGGAGGCCGGCGCAGACGGCATCACAATCCATCCCAGGGAAGACCGGCGTCATATTCAGGATCGGGATGTGCTGCTGCTCAAAGAGGTGCTCCAGACCAAGATGAATCTAGAAATGGCGGTAACCGATGCGATGCTGGCGTTTGCCGAACAGGTGCGGCCGGAATGTGTTTGCCTGGTGCCAGAGAAGCGTGAGGAATTGACCACCGAGGGCGGACTGGATGTCGAGGGTCAGGAATCCCGGGTTGCCAAGGCCTGTGAGCGCCTGGCCCGGATTGGTGCCGAGGTGTCACTGTTTATTGATCCGGATCCGGTCCAGATTGATGCCGCGGTCCGCTGTGGCGCGCCGGTAGTGGAGCTGCACACCGGAGAGTATGCCGAGGCCGAAACACCTGAAGCCGAGAATGCCGCCTTCAAAACCATTGCCGACGCCGTCGCCTACGCCCGCAAAAAGGGTTTGATTGTGAATGCGGGCCATGGCCTGCATTACCACAACACAGAGCGAGTGGCGGCAATCCATGGCATCAATGAACTGAATATCGGTCATGCCATCATAGCCCGCGCGGTCTTTACCGGTCTCAAAGAGGCGGTCCGGGATATGAAAGCCATCATCGATCAGGCCCGAAGCCGGGTCTGAGACGGGGCAGCCTCAGGTCGTTTCGGCGGCCTCATGGCGTTCCCGGAACAGCTGCTGCCAATCGGTCTGGTCGCTCCAGATCTGCAGGCGCTCCATGGCCGAGAGCAGCTGGTCTTTCTGGTGCTCCAGATCCGGAGCAGAGCATTTGATGGCCGTTTCCAGATGGTTGGCTGCGGCTCTCAGTTCCGGTACGCCGCAGTAGCGGGTAGCGCCATGGAGCTTGTGAACACATTCCAGTAGCCCATCCATGCTGTGGCTGGCCCAGAGTTCCGAGATCCGCCCGCGATCCACGTGGACCTGCTCCAGCAGCATGCTGAACAGCTCTTCGGCCAGGTCCGCCTTGCCGGCGGCCAGTTGAATGCTTTCGTCCACGCTGACGCAGTCCTGCTGCATTTTGCGCGTTGATGGCCGCAGGGCCCGACGGGTGTCGCGAACTTCCGGAACGGGAAGCCGGCCGTCGCTGCCGTTCTTCGGGCACACGTAGCCGGTGTACTCATGAATGATGTCGTTGAGCTGGCCACTGCTGATGGGTTTGGGCATGTAGCCATCGAAGCCCTGCTTTGTCAGTCGTTCCTGCTCGTCCGACAGGGCATGCGCAGTCAACGCAATGATCGGGGTCCGGTGATTGCCGGTATCCATCTCCCTCAGCCTTGCAGTGGTTTCCACCCCGTCCATGCCGGGCATCTGAAGGTCCATGAAGACCAGGTCGAAGGGTTTCTGTCTGGCCTTGCTCAGGGCTTCAAAGCCGCTGGAAGCGCCCTCGGCGTCCAGTTGGCAGTCTTCCAGCAGGGTCATTACCAGCTTCAGGTTGGCATCGTTATCGTCCACGGCCAGCACTCTCGGCACATTGGCGGTCGTTGCACGGTTGGCGGAAATCTCGTACTCGGGGACCCGCCCGCCGGAATTGATGCCGTGCACCAGCAGCAAAAGCTCATCGTACAGGGAATCTCGGCACACCGGTTTGGTGAGGTGGCCGCTGGCAAGTCCCGATAGCGGTGTGTCGTGGGTTTCAAGGGTGGGGGTCAATAGCAGTGTCCGGCAATCCCGTTCAATCTCCAGGGTACGGACAAGCCCGCAGTACTGGCTGGAATTGAGCAGGTGTCGGGTGATGCCGACAATGGCTACGGCATAGCCCGCCTGGCTTTTCTGGGCCTCTTCAATGTGCTCCTGCAGGGCGCCCGGTGACGCTACCCGGTCGACCACCATGCCCCAGTCCCTTAACAGGTGTTCCACGGCCAGCCCGGTGGTTTTCTGTTGCTCCAGGTAAATGACCCGTTCACCACGCAGGGCATCCCTTGGGGCAATGGCTTCACCGCTGGTGGCAAGCTCCGAGGTGAGGGTAAACCAGAAGGTGGAGCCTTTACCCAGCTCGCTTTCGAGCCCGATCTTGCCCCCCATTTCTTCCACCAGACGCTTCGAGATGGCCAGCCCAAGGCCGGTGCCACCGTATTGACGGGCGGTGGAGGCATCGGCCTGGCTGAAGGCGTTGAACAGGGATTGCTGTTGGGCCCGGGACAGGCCCACGCCGGAATCGGTAATGCTCAGGCGCAGGGTAACGCGGTTGGTGTCAGCTTCTTCCTCTTCCAGGCTCGCCCGCAGGACCACCTCACCGGTCTGGGTGAACTTGATGGCGTTGTTGACCAGATTGGTGATCACCTGTTTGACCCGCAGGGGATCGCCCATGATGTTGTCCGGCACATCGTTATAGACCAGTGGCACCAGATCGAGATTCTTGGCGTGTGCCGCTGGCGCCAGCATGACCATGACTTCCTCGACGATATCGCGTAACTGGAACGGTACCCGGTCGAGGATCAGCTTGCCGGCCTCAATCTTCGAGAAATCGAGGATGTCGTTGATGATCGTGAGCAGGATCTCCGACGATTTCCTGATGGTGCTCAGGTGGTCCCGTTGCTGGCGTGGCAGGGGACTCTTTAGAAGCAGTTCGGTGAAGCCGATGATGCCGTTCAGCGGGGTGCGGATCTCGTGGGACATGTTGGCCAGGAACTCGGATTTGATCCGACTGGCCTCGAGTGCTTCTTTTCGAGCGAAATCCAGCTCGATGTTCTGGATTTCGATGGTTTCCAGGGTTTCCCGCAGATCTTCGGTGGCCTGGTCGATGTTCTGCTGCATTTCCGCCTGGGCCTTGCTCAGCTCTTCGGCCATGGCATTGAGGCCGGATTCCAGCTGTTCGAACTCCGGCCCGGCGCCGGTGTAGACCCGGGTATCCAGCTTGCCTTCCTTGAGTTTGGCAACGGCCTCGTTCAGTTCGAATACCGGGTTGGTGAACGCACGGCTCAGTCGCAGGGCAATGGCCATGCTGAGAATGACGCCCCCGAGAATGAGCAGCAGGGAAATAAGCAGGGCCTTGTACGTCTCTTTTTCGGCGCGGATATGGGACATTTCCACAACCACCCAGCCCAGAGGCTCCCGCAGATTCGACATGGACTGGCGGGCATCCGGGTCGAGCATGCTCTCGATCATCAGATCCTGCAGAAACACGGGGGTGATAAACCGGGTGCTGTTTTTTCGGGATATCCGGGTGGCGTGCTCGGCGGTGAGTTCGTCGGACTGCACGGTCTCCGAGCTTCCGGGCCCGGTGTGGAGCAGGCGGGAGCCGTCACTGCCAAAGAAGGTGATGGAGCGGACGTCCTGCTCTTCCAGAAGAGCATTGGAGAGGCTGCTGAGCAGGCTGCGATTGGCGGTAAACAGGCCATATTCGGAACCGGCGGCGAGCTGTCGGGAGAGTGATTCGCCCCGATCCTTCAGCAGGCTTTCTATATTGTTAACCCAGCTGTAGGTGAAGAACAGCCCCAGCATCAGGGTGGTCAGCAGGGTGGGAACCAGCGTTACCACCAACACTTTTTTGCGAATGCCCCAACGTCGCATACCGTGATCCTGAATTATTGCTTTTGTCCGCGTCGCAGAGCGGAAACCGTCCGTGTTAAGAATAGCTGATCCGGAAAGGGATAACTGTGGTATCAGTCCCGACAGTACCGGAAAATCCCGTGTCGGATATAGCCGCCGGTCATGGATATAGCGAGAAGCTGTATTGGGAGACCGGGGCGATAACGCGTATCATGCGAAGCCAAAAGTGTACCACAGGGTTATCATATGCATTTTCCCACCATTGAAGATTATGTCGGGCACACCCCTCTGGTTCGCCTGCAGCGTCTCCCCGGTGAGACGAGTAACGTGATTCTGGCCAAGCTGGAAGGGAATAACCCCGCCGGCTCGGTGAAGGATCGCCCGGCCATCAGCATGATCCAGGAAGCGGAGCGTCGGGGCGACATCAAGCCGGGCGATACCCTGATCGAGGCGACCAGTGGCAACACCGGCATTGCCCTGGCCATGGCGGCTGCCATCAAGGGGTACCGGATGGTGCTGATCATGCCCGCGAACATGAGTGAGGAGCGTCGGGCATCCATGCGCGCCTATGGTGCGGAGATTGTCACGGTCACCAGGGAAGAGGGGATGGAAACTGCCCGTGACCTGGCCCTCAAGATGCAGGCGGAGGGCAAGGGCAGGGTGCTGGATCAGTTCAGCAACCAGGACAACCCTCTGGCGCACTACCGCACGACCGGTCCCGAGATCTGGGAGCAGACCGGGGGGCGTGTCACCCATTTTGTCAGCTCCATGGGCACTACTGGCACCATCATGGGCGTGTCCCGTTACCTCAAGGAGCGCAACCCGGATATTCGCATTATCGGGCTTCAGCCCAAAGAAGGTGCGTCCATACCCGGGATACGTCGATGGCCCGAAGCCTACCTGCCGAAAATCTACGATGCCGCACGGGTGGACGAGGTGTTGGATGTTGGCCAGGAAGAGGCCGAAAACACCATGCGGGCCCTGGCTTCCGAGGAAGGCATTTTCTGTGGCGTCTCCTCCGGCGGTTCGATCGCGGCCGCGCTCAAGCTCTCGCAGCAGGTTGAAAACGCCATCATCGTGGCCATTATCTGTGACCGCGGCGACCGCTATCTATCCACCGGTGTATTTCCCGGCGCCTGAACACGATTCCACCAAGAGACCCGAGTATGAGCAGACGACGCAGGAAGGTTCTTCCAAAAGAGCCCGTGCGCTGTGAGATTGAGACCCTGAGCCATGACGGCCGGGGTATCGCCCGTCAGGATGGCAAGACCCAGTTTGTCGATGGCGCCCTTCCGGGCGAAACCGTGATGGCGAAAGTGGTGTCCAGTCGAAGCAAGTTCGACGAACTGCGCACCGAAGAGGTTCTGGAAGCCGCGCCGGATCGTCAGACGCCACCCTGCGAGTTTGCCGACCTGTGTGGCGGCTGTAGCCTGCAGCATATGAGTGGCGATGCGCAGATCGCGTTCAAGGAGAATACCCTGCGGGAGCATTTTGCCCATTTCGGGGGCATCGAACCCGAGGAGTGGATTGAGCCACTGCGCTCGGAAGAGAGCCTCGGCTATCGCCGCAAGGCGCGCCTCGGGGTTCGTTACGTCAAGGCCCGGGAGTCTGTCCTGGTGGGGTTTCGGGAGAAACGCAACAGTTTCCTGACCGACATCGACCGTTGTGTGGTGCTGGATCCCCGCATTGGCGACCGCATACTGCCCCTTCGAAATATGCTGCACGATCTGGACGCCTACAGCCGAATCGCCCAGGTGGAAGTTGCCTGTGGCGATGATGTGGCGGTAATGGTGTTCCGCAATATGGATGACCTGTCCACTGGTGACCGGGAGAAGCTCATTGCCTTCGGCCAGGCTCACGATTTGCATATCTACCTGCAGCCAAAAGGGCCCGATACCGTTCATCGGATCTGGCCCGAGTCCTCTGGCCGGGATGATGAGCGACTGAGCTACAGGCTGGAAGAATTCGACCTGACCATGAAATTTCATCCCATGGACTTTACCCAGGTCAATGCAGGCATTAATCGCGCAATGGTACACAGGGCCGTGGAATGGCTGGATGTCCAGCCTGGCGAGCGAGTCCTGGATCTGTTCTGCGGTCTGGGGAATTTCACTCTGCCGCTGGCCACGCGAGGCGGGCAGGTTGTTGGCGTGGAAGGCGACGAGACCATGGTCGTACGGGGCCGGGAAAACGCGGAACTAAACGGTCTCGACAATGTCGCTTTTCACGGTGCCGACTTGCACGGTGACTTCACGGGCCAGAGCTGGGCCAAAGAAGGGTTCGACAAGATTCTGATTGATCCGCCCCGTTCCGGTGCCGAGGAGATCTGCAAGTACCTCACGGCCTTCGGGGCACAAAAGATAGTCTATGTCTCCTGCAACCCGGCCACCCTGGCGCGCGACGCAGGCGTAATGGCGCGCAACGGCTATCGACTGGTGCGCGCAGGTGTGATGGACATGTTTCCCCACACCACTCACGTGGAATCCATCGCGTTGTTCGAACGGGATTCCGACTGAAGATGCGGTGGGCAGTCAGGGATGGCTGCGGCAACCATCAGGAATAACAAGACTGATATGGTAAAAGTTCGCGAAGATTACGCAATGACCGGCGACGGCCAGGTGGATATCGAGGGCTGGGTAAACCAGATAGCCTCGCAAACGCACCTGGACGACGCTGACCAGTTCCGGTTGGCCTGCGAAAAGGCAGCGGAAATCGATCTTCAGGCTTTCCGGCAGGATCGCCAGTGGGCACCTGGTTCCAGCAGCTTCCGGATTGGCATTGAGATGGCCCAGGTTCTGGCGGAGCTGCACCTGGATCAGGCCAGCCTGGTGGCGGCGATCCTTTATCGCGCCGTGCGTGAAGAGCGCGTTCCCCTGGAGACAATCCGCAAGGAATTTGGCGATGAGGTGGCGGGCCTGATCAACGGCGTGCAGCAGATGGCGGCCATTTCGTCCATCCACCACCCGCTGAAGGGTAACGTTCTGGGCCAGAGCGAAGGCCAACTGGACAACGTCCGCAAGATGCTCGTCACCATGATTGACGATGTCCGGGTTGCCCTGATCAAGCTGGCGGAGCGTACCTGCGCCATTCGGGCGGTAAAGGATGCTCCAGAAGAAAAGCGAATGCGCGTCGCCCGGGAAGTGTTTGATATCTACGCACCCCTGGCACACCGGCTTGGCATTGGTCACATCAAGTGGGAGCTGGAAGATCTTTCTTTCCGGTACCTGCATGGTTCCGCCTACAAAAAGATCGCCAAACTGCTGGACGAAAAGCGCCTGGATCGCGACGGTTACATCAAGCGGGTGATTGAAACCCTGCAGACCGAACTGAAAGCCTATGGCATTGAGGGCGAGCTGTCCGGACGTGCCAAGCACATCTACAGCATCTGGCGAAAAATGCGCCGCAAGGGCATCGACTTTTCCCAGGTTTACGATGTTCGCGCCGTGCGTATCCTGGTTCCGGAGGTTCGCGACTGTTACGCCGCACTGGGTATTGTCCACACGCTGTGGCGCCACATCCCCAACGAGTTCGACGATTACATTGCCAACCCGAAGGAAAACGGTTACCAGTCCCTGCATACCGCCGTGATCGGGCCCGAGGGCAAGGTCATGGAAGTGCAGATCCGAACCCACACGATGCATGAGGAGGCGGAACTGGGCGTTTGTGCCCACTGGTTGTACAAGGGCATGGACAAAGGCAACAAGTCGACCGGCTACGATGCCAAGATCAACTGGCTGCGCCAGGTTCTGGAGTGGCAGGAGGAGCTGGGCGACCTGTCCGGGCTGGCCGACCACCTCAAATCCGATGTCGCATCGGATCGGGTGTATGTATTCACACCCGAGGGCCACGTGGTGGATCTGCCCCAGGGGGCAACGCCGGTGGATTTCGCCTACCGGGTTCACACGGAGATCGGTCACGCCTGCCGCGGTGCGCGGGTGAACAGCCGAATCGTTCCGCTGACCTATCCACTGAAAACCGGCGATCAGGTGTTTATCCTGACCTCCAACAACCCGGCCCCAAGCCGCGACTGGCTGAACCCGAGCCTTGGTTACATTCAGACTTCCAGGGCACGCGCCAAGGTAACCCACTGGTTCAAACAGCAGGATCGTGGTCGCAATATCGTTGACGGTCGTGCCATTCTCGAGGACGAGTTCAGGCGTCTGTCCCTGTACGATGTAGATCTTGGTGAGCTTGCCAGGAAGGTTAATTACCAAAGTGCGGAGGACATGTTTGCAGCCACCGGAGCCGGTGACCTTCGCCCCACGCATGTCGCCAATGTGGCCCAGCAGATGCTGGAGCCCAAGTCCGAACAGCTGGATCTGAAACTCAGTGCTCAGCGCCGCAAGCCCTACGATACCGAATCGGATATCCAGATCCTGGGTGTCGGCAAGCTCAAGACCCAGGTGGCTAAATGCTGCAAACCTCTGCCCGGTGACGCCATTGGTGGCTACATCACGGTTGGCCGTGGGGTTACGGTCCATCGCCAGGACTGCCTGACGTTCCTGAATCTGCGTGAGTTCGAGCCCAACCGGATTATTGAGGTCAGCTGGGGTGGCCGGCAGGCTGCTGTTTATCCTGTCGACATTGAAATTGAAGCCTATGACCGATCCGGGCTGCTGAGAGATATTACCCAGGTGTTGTCGGCCTCCAAGAGTGATGTGCTGTCACTGAATACCCTGAGCAACAAGGACGAGAACACGGCTACCATGACCGTGACGGTGGAAATTTCCAGTCTGGAGCAGTTGGCGCGGTTGCTGGCGCAGATTCGCAACCTGCCCAATATCATTGATGTAAGGCGTAAACGCGGATGAGCTATACCATCGAGGATCTGAAAACCCTGATGGCCAGGCTTCGGGATCCGGAGACGGGCTGTCCATGGGATACCAGGCAATCCTACAGGACCATCGTGCCGCACACGCTGGAGGAGGCCTACGAAGTCGCCGATGCCATTGAGCGAGAGGATTACCCGCATCTGAAAGACGAGCTGGGGGACCTGCTGTTCCAGGTCATTTTCTACACCCAGCTTGGTCGGGAAGATGGCCATTTCGATTTTGACGGTGTGGTCGATCATCTGGTGCGCAAACTGGTAAGGCGGCATCCACACGTTTTTCCGGAAGGGACCCTGGAAAGCAGCATTGATCCGGATAATCGGCCGGATGAGGCCTGGATCAAGGAAAGCTGGGAGCGCATCAAGGCCGAGGAGCGGGCAATGAAGCCGGCACCGGAAGCCAGCGCCCCAGTAAGTCGGCTTGACGGCATTGCCCGGACCCTGCCTGCAATGGCTCGGGCCGAGAAGCTCCAGAAACGGGCAGCCAGGCACGGTTTCGACTGGCCAAATGTTGGCCCGGTTTTCGACAAACTTCACGAGGAAATCGACGAGCTCAAGGAGGCGTGGGAAGCCGCACAGACGGGCGCCGGTGATCCCGATGCCGTTGAAGATGAGCTCGGCGATCTCCTGTTCGTCTGTGTGAACCTGGCACGGTTCATGAAGGTTAACCCTGAGCAGGCACTCAATCGAACCAACCATAAATTCGACGCCCGGTTCCGGGCGATTGAACGTGTGCTGGAACGGGAGGGCCGCGATATGGACGAAGAATCTCTGGAGGCGCTGGATGCCGTGTGGCAGGCGGTGAAAGGCGTGGAGCGGGGAGAGAACGAGCACTGAAAATGGCGGATCGGTAAGTACAATCCGTTACCAATTTTCTCGCCCCCGGACCGACGGCTTCGTCTACACTTCCGGAAACGGATGCACAGTTTTCGTGCGCCGTGCGCCATCAATAAGATGCAGGAGTGAAGGCACCATGAAAATCAAAGATCTGGTCAACTACTGGGACAAGCATGCACGTGGTCGGCTTACCCGAGACGCCTACTTCATGGCGTTGTCTGACCAGCATCACAAGCGTCTCGAGAAACTCGCAGCGCTCTATCCGATGAAGTCACCTCAGGATCTGATGCGGGATCTGATTTCTGCAGCACTGGACGAAATGGAGACCAGCTTTCCGTATGTTCAGGGCACCAAAGTGGTGGCGTACGACGAGGATGGCTTCGAGATCTACGAAGATCAGGGCCTGACTCCCAAGTTTGTCAGCCTGAGCCAGAAGCACATCCAGCGCCTCAAGGCCCGTCAACTGGAATCAGTCGCCTGACGACACGGGCAGCGAAAGCTGCCCGCCGCTATTTACTTGTCTTTCCCTTCCAGCTTGTCCTTCAGTGGGCTCTGGCGTACCAGATCGTCCAGAGCTGCACCAATCATGTCGTTCAGAATATCGCTTTCACTGCGGTCCGGGTAAAGTTCCGCCAGTGCGGCCACGCGTGCGGCATCTTCCAGCGGCAGGCGCAGGTTATAATCGTGGGTGCGCTCCACGGGCTCTTTTTGCTGTTCCCAGTGTTTGGGCAAATCAGTGACCTTCATGATAACTCCTTGCAGCTACAGGCTTGAATCGCCAATAGACTTTCTCGACTGTTCCTTAGTATCGTAAGTTTACTTCGCCTCCGTCAATTCAAAAGGACGTCAATGTGACTGAGCTACATCCCGAACTCCGAGAAAACGTACGAATGCTGGGTGAACTTCTGGGCCAGAGCATACGGCGATATCCCGGACAGGAATGCTACGAGCTGATTGAGGAAATCCGGGCGGCTGCCAAGTCCGACCGTCGCCAGGAAAGCGGGTCCGGCCAGCGACTTGTCAATCTGCTGCGCAAGTTGAGCGATGATGAGCTGCTTCCGGTGACCCGTGCCTTCAACCAGTTCCTGAACCTGGCCAACCTTGCCGAGCAGTACCATGGTATTCGTCGGAAACGCGGGCACCAGTCTGATCTGATGGTCGAATCGCTCGGGGAGGTGTTTGAGCGGCTCAAGCAAGGTGATGTCACGCCGGAGGAACTGCATCAGAGGGTGGCGGATCTACGAATCGAGTTTGTGCTGACGGCCCACCCCACCGAGGTGGCGCGTCGCACCCTTATTATGAAATACGACGAGATGTCGGACTGCCTGGCGCGTCTGGACCATGACGACCTCATGCCTGCTGAACGGGAGGAAATCGTCAATCGCCTGTCTCAACTGGTTACCGAAGCCTGGCACACCGACGAGATTCGTCAGGAGCGACCAACCGCAGTGGATGAGGCCAAATGGGGCTTTGCGGTTATTGAAAACAGTCTGTGGCAGGCCCTGCCACAGTTTCTGAGGAGCCTGGATACGTCGCTGGAAGACGCGACCGGAAAGGGCCTTCCCCTGCAGGCATCCCCCATCCGCATTGCATCCTGGATGGGCGGTGATCGTGATGGCAATCCGAATGTCACCCACAAGGTGACCCGCCGGGTCTTCCTGCTTGGCCGCTGGATGGCAGCGGATCTCTATCTTCGTGATATTCAGGCGCTGCGGGCCGAACTGTCCATGTGGCAGGCCAGCGACGAGCTCAAGGCCGTTGTTGGTGATTCCCGGGAACCCTACCGCCATGTGCTCGCCGAACTCCGTGAGCGGCTGATCAGAACCCGGGACTGGGCAGAGGCGAGCGTCAACGGCGAGACCGCGGATGCCAACGGTATTCTCTTTGAGAACGAGGATTTCACCGGTCCCCTGGAGCTCTGTTACCGATCCCTGGTTGAGTGCGGACTCGAGGACATCGCCAATGGTCCGCTGCTGGATACCATCCGCCGGGCGCATACTTTTGGCCTGCCTTTGATTCGTCTGGACATCCGCCAGGAGGCCAGCCGCCACGCGGAGGCGGTTGCCGAAATGGTCGATTATCTTGGCCTGGGGGATTATCTGTCCTGGTCAGAACAGGAGCGCCAGGCATTCCTGGTGAAGGAACTTCAGGGCCGGCGCCCACTGGTCCCCCAAACTTGGGAGCCCTCCGAATCGGTCGGCGAGGTGCTGGCAACCTGTGAAGTGGTGGCGCAGCAAACGCCGGAAGCCCTCGGGTCCTATGTTATCTCCATGGCCAGCAAGCCCTCTGATGTATTGAGCGTGATTTTGCTGCTCAGGGAATCCGGAATGAAGTTTCCGATGCGGGTCGTGCCCCTGTTTGAGACCCTGGATGACCTGCGTGGTGCTCCAGACAGCATGTCTGCGCTGTACGAGGTTGAGTGGTATCGGGAGTATTGCCAGGGCAGGCAGGAAGTGATGATCGGCTATTCGGATTCCTCCAAGGATGCCGGCCAGCTGATGGCGGCCTGGGCCCAGTACCAGGCCCAGGAGAAACTTACCCACGTTGCCCGCCAGTATGGCGTGCATCTGACCCTGTTCCACGGCCGTGGCGGTACCGTTGGCCGTGGCGGCGGACCTGCCAACCGGGCGATACTGTCCCAGCCGCCGGGCTCGGTAAACGGCAGTTTCCGGATTACCGAGCAGGGCGAAATGATCCGCTTCAAGTTCGGTTTGCCGAGGCTGGCGGTTCAGAGCCTGACGCTCTACACCACGGCGGTTATCGAAGCTACCCTGGCCCCGCCACCACAGCCCGAAGACAGCTGGCGTGAAACCATGGACTGGCTTACCGAGCGGTCCTTGAAAGCCTACCGCGATGTGGTCCGGGAAAATCCCGACTTCGTGCCCTATTTCCGCCAGGTCACGCCGGAACAGGCCCTGGGGAAACTGGCACTCGGAAGTCGCCCGGCCCGGAGGAAGGCCACCGGCGGCGTGGAAAGCCTTCGGGCCATACCGTGGATATTTGCCTGGACCCAGATGCGGCTGATGCTGCCCAGTTGGCTGGGCAGTGACGTGGCGCTTGAAGAGGCGGCCCGGGACCACCGGCTCCCAGTATTGCGTGAGATGATGCAGGGCTGGCCGTTCTTCCGCACCTATGTGGATATGCTGGAAATGGTGCTGGCCAAGGCAGACCTGCGCATCGCCAGCTATTATGAGCAGACGCTGCTGGACGATGATCGGTTGAAAGCCCTTGGGGAGAGTCTTCGCGTGCGCCTCCAGGGTTGTATCGAGCGACTTCTGGAACTCAAGGAGCAAACGGATCTGCTGGAGGGAGAGCCCGTCTTTGCGCATTCGATGAGGGTGCGTAACCCATACACGGATCCGCTGCACTACCTTCAGGCCGAATTGCTACGGCGGGACCGGGAAAGTGAAGGCAAGGGCGAGGTGCCGGAACTGGTGGAAAGAGCACTGAAAGTCACCATGGCAGGTATCGCTGCGGGCATGCGGAATACTGGCTGACCTTGCAGCAGAATAGAAAAAAGTGCCGGGACAAGGCCGGGTAGTCTGGCCACCGACCAAGAACAAAGGGAGTAAGCTGTGGCTCTGGCTGCACGATTGGAACGTTTTCTCGCCCGCAAGGGCATCACTTATCGGGAGTTGCCGATAGATCAGGTCACCAGCCTGGATGCGGCAGTGATTGCCTCGGGGATGTCTCAGGACAGCTTTGTACAGGCCACTCTGCTGATCGACATTACCGGTGTCGTGATGGCCGTGCACAAGTTCGACAGTTCCCTGGACCCGGATGCCGTTCACCAGTTGACCGGTCGCCGTCTTCAGCCGCTGACCGCACGGCAGACCATGCGCCTGTTCAGTGACTGTGATCCCGGCTTCACCCCGCCCATCGGACAGGCTTACGAGCTGCCCGTTATCGTGGACGAGGATGTGATGCTGGCGGATCAGGTCGTGTTTTCCAGTGGCACTGATCATTCCCTGCTAGAGATGGATGGCCGATCCTTCCGTCTGGCCCTGGCCGGTGCCAGGGCGGGCCACCTGGTTATCCGGGGGCCGGGTAACGGCAACCGCGAGGCGCTGACGCTCGAGGAAGTGGCCGACAAGCTACAGAAACTTTACCGTCTGCCCCCCATGCCGGCCCTGGCGCTGCGTATTTTGCGGCTGACTGCCAACACCGATGCGACGGCTCGTGAGCTGGCAGAGCTGATCGAGTTTGATCCCAGTCTCACGGCCCAGATCATGCGTTACGCCCGTTCTGCACTGTTCAATTATCCCGGCCAGGTCAATTCGGTGCAGGAGGCGGTCACCCGTGTGCTGGGCTTCGATCGTGTGGCCCACATCGCCCTGGGCATCGCCTCCGTTCGTGCCTTTGAAGTACCCCGTCACGGCATTCTCGGTATGGACAATTTCTGGCGCCACTCCCTGTACTGCGCGTTCCTTTGCCAGATCATTGCGCCGCGATGTGGCGCCGAAAAGGGGCTGGGCTATCTCTGCGGCCTGTTGCACAACTTCGGCCTGTTGCTGGTCGGGCATCTGTTCCCGGCCGAATTTGATGAGCTCAATGAGCTTCGCGAAGCGAATCCTGAAGCCAGCATGCACTCGCTTGAGCAGCAGGTGTTCGGGCAGGGCAATGGCCAGGAAATCCTGTCGGTGGGCCATGGCGCTATCGGCGGTATCCTCCACCGTTTATGGCAACTGCCTGATCCTGTGGTCAAGGCGGCCGGCGTGCATCAACAATCGGGTTACCATGGCGAGCACGAGAACTATGTCTTGATGGTACAGCTGGCCAACGCCCTGTTGAAGGACCGCGGTATTGGCGATGAATTCAATCCCGACGACGTGCCCGCTTTGCTGGAAGGCCTGGGACTGGCGCCCAATGTTGTGGAAGAACTGAATGCTGAACTGGATCGTGTGGCTCCGGATCTGGACGCACTGGCCAGCTCCCTGTCATCCTGACACCCTGTCGTTATTCGCTGGGAAATACGGACTTCCGGTGCATGATACGGAGGTCGACTTTCTCTGACGTGGCTGACTTCGTATAATGCGCCTTCGCCGATTTCGGCTGACACCTGTTCCGTGCAGGAGAGGCTGTCGCAAAGGCACGGGTTTTTGCCACAGCTTTTCAAATGATAATGACTAAAACGGGAGCACAGCGTTATGCGAATCATCATGTTAGGCGCGCCGGGCGCAGGCAAGGGGACTCAGGCCCAGTTCATTACTGAACGGTTTGATATTCCCCAGATCTCCACCGGTGACATGCTGCGTGCGGCGGTGAAAGCCGAGTCCGAGCTGGGCAAGCAGGTAAAGGAAGTCATGGCAACAGGCGGCCTGGTGTCTGACGACATCATCATTGCGCTGATCGAAGAGCGTATTCAACAGCCTGATTGCAAGAACGGTTTCCTGCTCGACGGTTTCCCGCGGACCATCCCCCAGGCTGAAGCTCTGAAAGACCAGGGAATTGCCATCGACTATGTGGTCGAAATTGCCGTGGATGACGAAGAAATTGTCAGCCGTCTGTCCGGTCGCCGGGTGCATGAGGGAAGCGGTCGTATCTACCATGTGAAATACGATCCGCCCAAGGTCGAGGGTAAGGACGACCAGACCGGAGAGCCGCTGGTTCAACGTGAGGACGACAAGGAAGAGACGGTTCGCAAGCGTCTGAAAATCTACCACGACCAGACTGCACCGCTGGTTGGCTACTACCAGGACTGGGCGTCGAAAGAGCCAGCCGCGGCACCGAAATACGTCCGTGTCGAGGGCGTTGGCAGTCTGGACAGCATTCGCGACCAGATCCTGTCTGAACTCAAATAAATTGGCATCCTGACCTGAGGTTTTCACACCGGTGAAACTGTTGGCACTGGATACGTCATCAGAGGGCTGCTCGGCAGCCCTTCTTGTTGATGGCGAAATCTCCGAACGCTTTGAGCTTGCCCCCAGAGGCCATACCCGGCTATTGATGCCGATGGTGCGGGAGCTTCTGGCGGAGAAGAATCTTGCTCCGGCAGAGCTTGATGCCCTGGCCTTTGCCTGCGGGCCGGGCTCTTTTACCGGTGTCAGGATCGCGACCGGTGTTGTGCAGGGTCTTGCCTGGGGGCTGGACATTCCGGTGGTGCCGGTGTCTTCACTGCAGGCCGTGGCGCTGGGTGCCATGGATGCTCTGGATCCTCACGAGGAAACCGGTATTGCGGTAGCCTTTGATGCCCGCATGGGCGAGGTGTATTGGGGCTGCTTCGCTGCCCGGGCAGGACTGCCTGAGGCGTTGGCTTCGGAACAGGTCTGTCCACCCGAGGCAGTCACACTGCCAGCGGGCCCCGAGCGCTGGTGCGGAGCAGGGCCGGGCTGGCAATACCGCTCCGCCATGCCAGCGGAGGTGTCAGGGCGCGTTGATCCCGTCGATGAAACCCTGGTGCTGCGAGCAGCCTGGGTTGCGCGCCTGGCGGTGATCGCATTCGGGCAGGGCAAGGCGGTGCCGGCGGAGCAGGCTCAACCTGTCTACATCAGGGATGAAGTGGCCTGGAAAAAACTGCCTGGTCGATAGTGACCCCGGCCGCCCGGGCTGATCCGGGCAAACCGCTTTGGGTAAAAACTGACCAGCTGTCTTTTCTTCCGTGCGATAATCTTCCATACTTCCATTTCACGTTTTCCTGTCATCCGGCCAGCGGTATCTGAACATGATTGGCGGAATTAACCCGGGTAACAATTTCAATTTCCAGACCGGCAACAACAGTCTGGTCAGGGAGCGCAGCGATGCGGCCCGTGCGCCGGCATCAACGCCCGAAAAAACACCTGACGCGGCCCGCCGTGACCTTGCCGATGGCAATCAGGGTGTTGTCAGCGACCGCAATGCGACCGAAAGCCTCGAGCGGCGTGTAGAAGCCCGTCGTGCCGCTGAAGACGCCCGTCTGGAGCGGTTCCGCGCAGACGAAGTGTCCCTGCCAGCCGCCAGGGCGCTGTCGACCTTTGCCTCTGTTGCCGCAGCCGGTCAGGAAACTGGCGGCAATGGTAGCCTGGCCGGAATTGATATTCTGGTCTGATGCCTGACTCGTCCCCGTCCGCTCCGTACGCCCTCTCTGAACGTTTCCAGAACATCGTCGCTGTTGCCCGCAGTGCATTGGGTGACCGATTGCAGGCCGATGCTCTTGCCGATTCGCTCGGGGTCCCGAATCTTGGTGTCGTCCGCCCCAGAGACATCCGCGACTTCCCGGTTTTACTGTTCCTGGATGAGCAGGGCCTTGGCCTGCAGATGACTGGCAAAGGTGCGCCGGGACCGGTGCGTGCAGAATTCGTGACCGGCAAGATGGGGTATCGGCGGGAGCACGGCGGTGGCGCGGGCCAGTTGGTGGCCAAGGCGGTCGGCTTGCAGAAAACACGGGCCGCATTGCATATCGTTGATGCGACGGCAGGGCTTGGCCAGGATGCCTTTGTGCTTGCCAGCCTTGGCTGCACGGTTACCCTGTTCGAGCGTAACCCGGTCATTCACGCTCTCTTGGCCGATGGTCTTGCGCGCGCAGCCCTGAATGTGGATTGTGCGGCCATTGTCGAGCGCATGCGACTGCTGGAGGGCAGCAGTATTGAATGGCTTGCCCGACCAGGCACCGAGGCGGCGGATGTTGTCTACCTGGATCCGATGTTTCCGCATCGGGACAAGTCGGCCCTGGTAAAAAAGGAAATGCAGGTTTTCCGCACTATCGTAGGAGACGACGAGGATTCCGCACAATTGCTCGCGGCCGCTCTGGAGCGCGCCCGTTACCGGGTGGTAGTCAAGCGGCCCCGTAAGGCATCGGCCATTGAGGGAGCAGAGCCAACCACCCGCATTGAGGGCAAGAGCAGCCGCTACGATGTGTACGCCATCCGGGCGCTGCCACCGCAGTAAACGCCATCAGGCACCCAGCATGGTGACCTGCTGGATTGCCTGTCGCTTCTCGACACTCAGCACCAGGCGGGCATCGTCCGCCACCTCATCCAGCCCCTCCCCATAGCAGAGCAGGCCATTGTCATCGGTAGTGATAACGCCATTGTTCTGCATATTGGCAATGAAGTTGCGGAACAGGCTCTTGTCGAAAAACTCCGGCGCATTCAGGCCGAACAGGATCGACATCCGCTCGGCCAGCAGCGCGCTCTGTTCTTCCAGTTCGGCGGCGCTGATCTTGCCCGAGCCGTATTTGCGGAGAATGCCCAGAGCGATGTGGTAGCGCTCTACCGTCTGGATGATGAAGCGGGACAGAACCCTGAGCCTCAGCATGGCTTCGGTGCCTTCCTCGGGTCGACCGATCCGGTCATCGTCCAGGGGCTTCAGCAAGTCATGTTCGATGAGAACGTCAATCCACTGATTGATGACCTTCCTGGCTTCATCGGGCTGGTATTTCAGGAACAGTTCCGATTGCAGGTAGGGGTAGGCTACGCTGGCGAGGAACACAATCTTGTCCCGGCCCAGCGAATCCTTGTTCTCGAAAAGGCTGGCGATCAGTGAGGGTAGCGCAAACAGGTGCTGGATGTTGTTCCGGTAATAGGTCATCAGGATTGCGTTGCTGCCTTCGAGGGCAATAATGTCGCCCAGCTTCTGCGGCTGGCGCGTCACCAGGCCCATGCCTTCACAGTAGGCGATCCAGTCCTTGCCGGACCCCTCGGGCAGGGTTACCGTTTCCGCATACGGGAAAGCCTTTAGCAGGGCGGCGTATTGATCCATCAAGCGGATCAACTGTCCCTCGTCCATGGCCAGTCGCTCGGTGCCAAGAAGAACCGTGGCGGCCATGCCGATCGGGTTTACCGCAACCGACGCGTTGATGTTCGACGCTACCCGGAAGGACAGCTCTGAAACCGCGCTGTTAAGCCACTTCGGACGATACTCGGCGTCGTAGGCCTCGTCGCGCCAACTACCGTGAACATCGTCCAGAACCTCAGACAAATGAATGGCTTCGCCAAAGTTGACTGAAACCCGACCAAAGGAGTTACTGAGTTTGCGAACGGTCTTGGCAAGACCGAATACGCTTTCTTTTTCCTTTTTCTTGCCACGAAGTTCACCCAGATAGGAGCGGCCTTCCATCACCTTTTCATAGCCGATGTACACGGGCACGAATACGATGGGTTTGCGATGGTCCCGAAGGAAACTGCGTACGGTCATTGCCAGCATGCCGGGGCGGGGCTGCAGCATGCGACCTGTGCGGCTTCGGCCGCCTTCGATGAAATACTCGACGGAATAGCCCCGGGAGAACATCACGTGCATGTACTCATTGAACACGGTGGCGTACAGCGGGTTGTCCTTGAAACTGCGGCGCATAAAGAACGCCCCGCCACGGCGCAGGATCGGGCCGACAATGGGCATATTGAGATTGATGCCTGCGGCGATGTGCGGAGGCATCAGGCCATTCTTGTAAAGCACGTAGGACAGCAGCAGGTAGTCGATGTGTGAACGGTGGCAGGGCACGTAAACCACGGCATTGTCTTGCGCCACTTCCTTTACCACCCGGATATTGTTGATGGCAATGCCGTTGTAGATCCGGTTCCAGAGCCATGATAACAGCACCTCCATGAATCGAATTGTGACAACGGACATGCTCGCCGCAATCTCATCCGCATATTTGTAGGCCTTGGCGCGGACTTTCTCAGGTGGTATGTCGTCTCTAGCAGCGGTCTCCCGGATGGCTTCCTTGACCGCCTGGGTGCGCACCAGACCTGCCACCAGGGTGCGGCGATGGGACAAGTCTGGCCCCAGTACCGCCTGGCGAACCCGGCGGAAGTGGGTTCTCAGGATCCGGGCCAGCTTGCGGTTGGCCCGCTCCTCGCTGTGCCGGTACTCGTCGATCACCTGTTTCAGTGAGAGCGGCTGGTTAAACTGAACGTAGGTGTTGCGACCATGAACCATGATGATCAGTAACTTCTGAAGCCGGCCGGCAATGGACCAGGTATCAGACAGCAGCAGTTTGACCAGGGATTTTTCCTTGTCCGGGGAGCGGCCCCAGAACAGGGAAACAGGCACAATCTGGACATCCTGATCCGGGTGTTCAAGACCATAGCGCACCAGTGCCTGGAATTCGTTCGTAGGCGCCGGCGCCTGGCGACCTCGGAAAAAACCACCAATCCGGCGATAAAGAAAAAAGAAGGAGTGGGATGGACCATTCTTCACGGGGAGTGCTTCGGAGGCGCCCGGCAGTCCCGCCCGGATGACCTCCTGCTCGAGAACCAATCGGCTGGAGAGAGAGCTGTATTGCAGCACGTAGCAAACCGGTTTGTCGGGATCCAGGGCGAGGGCTTCAACGCTGTTGCCGCTGACATCAGTCCGGACCCAGATAAACAGTATCTTGCGGAAAAGGGTCAGGATCAGGCTGCGAATGCCCTGGTAAAGACGCATAAATTGCAACTCCGTTGACGAAACAGGTGCCAAGTTTACTTGGTTGAGTAGAGGGCGGAAAGGTGGACCTTTCATTCTTGGCCGGTGCGGCAATGTGGTACATTCTCGATTGATCTTCCAATAACCCAGTTGATGCATCGAATGGTGATCGCAATGACTCAGTGGATACCGGGCTGGACGACCCGCCGGCCGGAAAACGGCGATCTGATCCTCGCGCTGTCGGGATCGGGTGTGGTCAAGCCCGATAACGGCTGGCTGCACAGCGGCGACAGCAGCCTTTTCCGGGGCGAATTGTCCGATTCCGTATCTCTGGGCAGTTACAATGGGCGCGGTGTATTCGTGACCGAACTGCCGGACACCGACGTCGGTAATCAGGAGGTTGTACCGCTGCGGGATGCGCTTTTGATGGTTAGCGATGCGCCGGCGGATATGCTCAGTACCGGCTTTCAGGTCTGGCAATGGTGGCGCGACCACCGATTCTGTGGCCGCTGCGGCGAGGAAACCGGTTTCCATCCGCGTGAGCGGGCCAAGTGGTGCGAACCCTGTGGCATTCCCTGGTACCCGAGGCTGGCGCCCTGCGTGATTGTCGTCATACGCCGGGATGATCGGCTTCTGCTCGCGAAGTCCTCGCGGGTCAAACGGCACTTCTACAGCCTCATCGCCGGTTTTGTTGAACCGGGCGAGAGTCTGGAAGGCGCTGTGCACCGTGAAGTGAAAGAGGAGACCGGGCTGGACGTCACCAATATCCGCTACCACGCCTCGCAACCCTGGCCATTCCCCCATCAGCTCATGGTCGGCTTCTTCGCCGATTACGCCGGAGGCGAGCTGGTTCTCCAGGAGGACGAGCTTGCCGATGCCGACTGGTTCCTGCCGGGCGATACGCCACCGGTACCACCGGAAACCACCATTTCTGGCCGATTGATCCGGGCCATGGAACACGAGATTTCCCGGGGAGGCATTCCGGTTTGAGCAGGCAGTCACCTCCAAGGGTTCTGGTGTTTGACTCCGGTGTCGGTGGTCTGAGCGTTGCGGCCTGCATTCACCGGCAACTGCCGGGACTGGAGATCGTCTATCTGGCAGACAACGCAGGCTTTCCCTATGGCGACAAATCCGAGGCGGTTGTGATCGACCGTTGTTGCAGTCTGATCACCAGAGCGCTCGAGCTCTACCCGTCAGACGCCATCGTGGTTGCCTGCAACACCGCCAGTACCGTGGTTCTGCCGCATTTACGTGCGATGACGGCGGTGCCGGTTGTGGGGGTGGTGCCGGCCATCAAACCGGCGGCAGCAAAGTCCGTGAATCGGCGAATGGGGCTGCTGGCGACACCGGCAACGGTTCGCAGGCCTTATCTCGACAGGCTGGTCGAGGAATTCGCTGGCGATTGCAGGATTGAGCGTATTGGCCATCCGGGGCTGGTGCGCTGGGCAGAGGACCTGGTTTCCGGAATCGAGGTTCCGCTTGCCGAGCTGAGCGAAGCCATGAGGCCTTTTAAAGAGGCCGGTGTGGACACCGTGGTGCTTGGTTGCACTCACTATCCACTGTTACTGGAGAGTCTGAGGGCGAGTCTGCCGACGGTTCGTTTCTGGGTGGACTCGGGTGAGGCCATTGCCCGACGGGTAGCCTGGCTGTTGGAACAGACCGGTCGGCTTGATGTTGCTCAAGGCCCAGTTGCCAGCGCAGGGAAACAACCTGTGAGCGCTGCGCTGTTTTCAGGGCCGGCACCAAAGGGCATCGCGCCCTTCATGGCGGGCCTGGGGCTGGAGGCCAAACGGGTGAGCGAACACTGGCCTGGAGAGCCCCTAGGGGCTACAGCAACCGGGTCAGCTTGAACATGGCGAAAAACTCCAGCGCCGGAATCGACCGTTTGTGACAACAGTAGGTCTTGAAGTTGTCTCCCCTAAAGCGCGACTTTGTAAACTCCAAGCCTTTGAAGTTGTATAGAAAATTGCCCTTCTCGTAGAGCCCGTGCAACAGGCGTTTCAACAGCCTGCTCTCCTGATGCTCTGTTGCAGGATCCAGTGACAGGGGTATCAGTCCGAGATCCAGATAAGGCACGCCTTCCGCCTTGAAGACCTCCATCGCATGAGCCATCAGGGTATAGAAAATGCCCTGTCGGAAATCGGCGTTGGCCCGGGAGATATTGGGCACGTAGCTGATAATCTCGTTGTTGCGATAAATCGGGTCAAAATAGATAAACCCTACGGCCTTGTCGTCCTGATAGGCGTAGAAATGCCGTTCGTTTTCGCGATAGTCCATTTCCATGGGACGGATCAGAAAGCGGATTTCATTGCTCTTGCATTTGCGGGTTCGAATCCAGGCCTCGGATATTTCACGGGTGTGATCGTCACTGAAACGCTCTTTCACCGTAATCCCGTTTTTTTCTGCCTGGTTCAAAGCGGTTCGCAGGATCTGTTTTTTCTTCCCGCTGAGTGACCAGCGGCCCAGATCGATGCGGGATTCGCTGCCAAACTGGGTGCCGTAGAGACCAAATCGCAGGTGCAGGAAATCGACGACGGGCTTGGAGACCTGGATGTAACTGGCGTTTGGAAAGCGCTGGTGGAAGCTCTCCAGCAGGTTGCCAAAGTCTTCCGGCGCACAGACGGGATCCGAGAGCACGAAGGTGCCGCCCCATTTGCGCATGTAGGCGATATACCCCATGCCCGGTACATCAAAATATTGCATGCCCGGTTGGAGCGTTGAAAACGATTGGGAATGGGTACCGTACTTCTTCAGGAAGCCGACCCGCTCGGTAAACGTGAATGAGCCGCTCTCAAGTGTGCCAACCCTGTCCAGTGCGAGTATCTGATCCGACATGCTGCTGCTCCCTGATTGTTTTTGTTGGGTGAATCTCTAGCAAAGTGCTCAGGCCTGCTTGCGTCCGAGAATGGACCAGTAGCAGTTCATGTTCAGAAGCTTGAAGTGCTTCTTGTCCGTGACCTGAAGGCCCAGCCGCTGCATGTGCTCGGGGTAGTTGTAGATTTTGTGGAAGGCATTGTTGGCGAACAGCCAGAAAATGAAGACGGCCATGTACCAGTAAAGCTTCTTGAACATTCTGGAAAGCAGGTTGCCAGTGGGGTAGGAAAAGTCACCAACAACGACCCGGGCGTCGGCTTTGCCCAGCCGTATCAGATGTTCGAGGACCCGGACCATCATGTCTTCATCGAACACGTTCAGGAAGAAATTGGCCACGACCATGTCGTACTGCTCGAACTCATCTACTTTCATGATGTCGCTGTGAATGCGTCGGATCGTGAGGTGTGGCGCCTCTTTTTGCTGAGCTTCGGCAAATTTCCGCAGCATGGTTTCGGACAAATCCACCACGGTCACGTCTGCACCCAGCTCGGCCGCCCGAATGGCGTCCCGGCCATGGCCAACTCCGGCAAACAGAATCCTGTCTCCGGGCCGGACGGTTTCCACATCCAGCATGGCGGTTTTGCAGCGGTGAATATTCTTGCCGCTATAGAGATTGCTGAGAAAATCGTAGACGGGACCGATGTATTTGTACTTGTCGCGCATGATGACTGCTGCCTGTTCTTGTTCCTTGGATGCTGTCACCGTTTTTGTCGTTATTGGTCCGAGAATGTCGGACATTCCGGTAATCAGCGCCTATGGATTCGAGCTTAGAGAACAGGGTGGGAGAAATATGTGCAGTAATGCGCATTTCAGGATACACAAAGTAACGTACTGCAATACTTTGCAAACCCTATCGCGCTTTTATATCGGAGTGTCTGACAATCGATAATCGTATATCAGAATGAGGCAGCTTTGGCTCTGGTGGATCCGAGAGTTCTGGAAATCTCGGCGGCGGGCCTGGCAGGGCCGTAGAAGAAACCCTGGACCTGGTGGCAACCCAGGCTCCGCAGATAATCCAGTTGCTCGTCGGTTTCCACGCCCTCTGCAACGATCTCCAGCTTGAGTCCATGGGCCATGGCGACAATGGCGTTTACGATGCATGCACCGTCGTCGCCACTGCGGATGGCTTTCACGAAAGACTGGTCGACTTTGAGGGTGTGAATGGGTAGGCGATGCAGGTAATTCAGTGACGAATAGCCTGTGCCGAAATCGTCGATCGCTATCCGGACACCCAGAGCTGCCAGTTTCCGGAGCTTCTGGGAGATCTGTTCCAGATCGTTCATGATCACGTTTTCAGTGATTTCGATTTCCAGGTTGCCGGCCGGGAAGTTGTGGGCCTTTACCTGCTGCATCAGGGTTTCTACAAACCGCGGATGCTCAACCTGTATGGGGGACAGGTTGACGGCCAACCGGAGGTGGGTGTGGCCCTCCTGGATCCAGCGGCCGACATCCTGGCAGGCCTGGTCGAGAACACGCTCACTGAGCTGGCCTATCAATTTGGTTTCCTCCGCCAGGGGCAGGAAGTCTCTCGGGTAAAGCAGTCCCCGCTCCGGGTGCTGCCAGCGAACCAGGGCCTCAAGACCCACGACCCGGTTGGTTGTTGAGCACACCTGGGGCTGATAGAACACTCGCAACTCGTCCCGTTCAAGGGCCTGACGCAGATCCCGCTCGAGGTTCAGCCTGTTGGCCGTATCGATACTCATGCTGTCGGAATAGAAGCGGTAACCGTCCTTGCCCTTGCCTTTGACGTGGTACATGGCAATGTCGGCGTTCTGGATCAGCTGATCCATGGTCTCGCCGGCCTCGGGGAAG
Organism: Marinobacter sp. L-80; assembly: GCF_056859395.1. Classification (NCBI taxonomy): domain Bacteria; kingdom Pseudomonadati; phylum Pseudomonadota; class Gammaproteobacteria; order Pseudomonadales; family Marinobacteraceae; genus Marinobacter; species Marinobacter sp. L-80. The sequence continues at coordinate 116,791 of NZ_JBSXOI010000075.1, read as the reverse complement.
ATTGCGATGCCGATACTGACACCCACAAAGACTTCGTGATCCCCCAGTTGAAACGGTGCCCGCAGGGCATCAATCAGCTTCTTGGCGATCTGTCTCGCGTCTTCGTGATTGTGGATGGAGGGCAGGAGCAGGGTAAATTCGTCGCCACCGAACCGGGAAAGGGTGTCGCCCTTGCGCAGGCATTTCTCGAGCCGGTGGGTCACTGCCTGCAACAACCGATCTCCCATCGCGTGGCCGAGGGTATCGTTGATGACCTTGAAACGGTCAAGGTCCAGAAACATAACCGCCAGCTTCTGGCCACCACGGTTGGCGTGGGTGATCGCCAGCTCAAGTCGGTCCTTGAAAAGTGCACGGTTCGGCAATCGCGTTAAAAGGTCATGGTAGGCCTGGAAATTGATGAAGGCCTCGGCTTCCTTCCTCTCGGTAACGTCACGTGCGGTCCCATAATAGGTGGCGCCGTTGCCACTACCGCCTCCTTGCGTGTTACCGGAGTGCGGCCAGGTTTGCGGATCGATGGGAAAAGCGGTTATCTCGAAATGACGGGTTGCTCGCCGGCTGCCACGGGTTTTAAGGCGGACTTCCAGGGTTCGAGGGTTATCTGCAGTGATGTTTGGTCCCTTCAGGGCCAGTGTCCCGCGGGTCACGTCCCGGTCGTCGAGAATGTGGCGGAAATGCTGGCCGCAAAGTTCCGCTGGCTTATATCCGAGCAGGCTTTCTACCTTGCTGTTCACGAAGCAAAAGTGACCGTCCTGATCAAGCATGAACACGATGTCAGGAGAGCTGTTAACGATGTAACGATGCAGCGCCTCGGATTTCTCCAGCCGCATCTGGATATGCTCGTGGGCTTCGAGGAGTGACTTTTTTCCGATCACGCTCTCAACGGTGGCCAGCAGTTCCTCAGGATCAAAGGGTTTACGGATGTAGTCCAGGGCGCCCCGCCGCAGTGCTCGGCTCACAGCACTGAACGAACTTTCGCCGCTGACCACGATCACGCCGCAATCCGGCTGTCCGATGGCAAGGTGTGCCATAACGTCGAAACCTGTGACCTCGGGCATCCGGAGATCCAGCAAGGCCAGGTCGAAGGTTTGCTGGTCGATCAGCTCGCAGGCTTTTCGGCCCCCGTGAGCTTCCGCAACGTCATAACCCCGGCTACGCAGCAGCGAAGCCAGTGTATTGAGCAGGCGGGGTTCGTCATCTGCTACCAGTATCCGTGCCGTTAACCCGTGACTGAAAGGCTGATCAGTATGTTCAGGTGCCATCGGTCTGTGTCCGTTGTTTCTGCGTCAGTCGGTCTCATTCTTTTTGTGGCTGGCCGCTGGAAGCAGAATCCTGAAGGTGGTCCCTTCCTGCCCCGTGCGACAAGCAATGATGCCCTCCATGTCATCAACGAGCTGTTTCACAATGCTCAGGCCCAAACCGCTGTGGCCCTCTCCCTTTGTGGTTTTCACCGGTGAAAACAGGGCGTCCCTGACCTCACCGGGTATTCCTCTGCCTGTGTCCGAGATTTCCAGCTCAACCCAGGTTCGGTGGTTCTGCCACACTGGCGAAGACGTCCGTATTTCAACCGTGCCGCCATCATCCGCCAGGCTTTCCGCCGCATTTCGAACCAGATTGATCACAATCTGCCGAATCCTCGTGGGGCCAGCCGCAACCCGCGTTGGCTCGCTGCAAAGCGATAACCGAAGGCTGCGGCTATCTGAGCTGAACAGACTATCTTCAAGGATACGAGCCAGACTTTCCAGTTCGGCATTGAGCTCAACCCCGTCATCGCCCTGATCCACGGAGTCAGTATGGCTCATTTGCAGTAAAAGATTGCCCGCCCGATCCAGCTCATCCCGGATTACGTCCAGCTCCTGCTGGACACCCGCATCTTCAAGCCTGCCTCGCAGCTGGTAAATATACTGTCGGATTATGGTCAGTGGGTTGCTGACTTCGTGAACCTGTTTACGCAGCCGGTCGCGGGCGATCTCCTGATCCAGGCCCTCTGTACTGGCTTCGGCATCGGTTTGGGCCGGCACCCGGTCTGCCAGTACCGATGCCAACTGAGCCGTGAAGATATCGGCCAGTTCCAGGGTTGTTGGCAGATGCTCGTTGTCTGTGCCCAGGGCGAAGACACCAGGGCAGTCCCCGCCATTGTTAACCGGTACGGCAAGTATGGAGGGCGTATGGAGCAGTGACAGCAACTGTCGGTCGAGTACTGTTGGGGATCGATCACCAAGGCTGACTGGCAGGCCAGAAATAAAGGCTTCCGTAAGGACGCTGCCGCCGGGCTTGGCGGTGACCGCCAGGTCAGGGATGTCGCCAATGGTCCCGGACAGGAGCACAAGGTTTTCGCCTGTGTGCCCAAAGCACAGCGCCGGCAAGCCGGTGATCAGCGTGAGGCTGTTGACCGTCTCGGCGAGAATGTCCTCGGTTTCTCCGGTCAGATCGGCAAGGTTGATCGCCTGGTTTGCCATGGCCTGGCGCAGAATTGTCTGTTTCAGCTGTCGCGAGGCGCTCTCGCCGCAGTAATTCTCATCCAGAGGAATCCCCAGCGATGCAGCCATACCCGAGACTTCGTGGCCGATGCGGCGATTTATCTCCCGGGTCAGTTCCTCGTTCAGCCCGAATACCGTGCCTGCCGCTGCAATGCCGGCGGCATCGGAGAGTGCCAGTCGGGTGGCCAGGCTGATCAGCTTCACCAGATGTCCGGCATCCCGTAGCTCCGAGGATAGTGCCTGCTGGTAGCGCATGGCATCGGCGGCCATTGGCCCCAGCCCCCAGGAGGCAACGAGTTCCGCTGCGATGTCGGACTGATGATCAAGATAGTGTTGCTTCGCCTCGGTGGCTGGCGTTTTAATAGCGATCAGCTCGCCAATGTTGTGAAGCATGCCCAACATGAAGGCTTCGTCAGGCTCCGGATAACGGGTCAGCGTTGCCAGGGCCCGGGCGGTCAACGCGGTGGTCAGCGAGTGTCGCCAGAAATCTCTGAGTTGTTGCCATTCGTCACCGCCCAGCTCGAATAGCAGTTGGCGCAGGGCTGCGGTCAGGACCAGCGTGTGAAAACGTCGGGTGCCAAGTCTCAGGAGTGCCTGGTCGACGGAGCGGATCGGAGTAGAAGGGCCGTACAGGGCGGAGTTGGCCAGTGCCAGGATACGAGCTACCAGTGCGGTATCGGCAGACACAATTTCGCTGATTTTCCGGTAGCTCTCGTCCTGATGGCAAGCCTCGAGCGCCCGCAAGGTGACTTCCGGAAGACTCGGTAGCTGTAGATCAGGCGCAATGTGCATAGGCTTACCTGCCGTGGGGCGAATCAATTCATTAACTGACGGAGCGTTCATTCTTATTGTCGGAAAAGAGCTTAGACAATAATCCGTCGTTATTAAATACTTATTGCTCTTTTTTTAAGCAATATATTATCTGATTCGTGATATGTGTAGAATTTTTACAGGTTAAAATACAGAAAACCGAAAAATCAGGGACCTAGATTGCCGGTGATGAACGCCAGAGAACCTGTCAAGCACAATCCGAACCAACCTCGCACCATCGCCATAACGGGTGGCAAGGGTGGGGTGGGCAAGACCTCGGTCGCCCTGAATCTTGCGCTCACCCTCGCAAGGCAGGATAACCGCGTTCTGTTGCTGGATGGCGACACCGATCTGGCCAACGTCAGCATTATGGTTGGCCTTTATCCGAGAAAAACCCTTGCCAATGTGATGGCCGGAGAGTGTCGTCTTGAGGACATCATCTTGAAGACCGACTACGGCCTGCATATTGTTCCGGGGGCCTCCGGCGTGCAGGAATGCATGGATATGGGGCCAACGGAGAGCCTTCGCATACTCCGGGCACTGTATAACCTGGAAAACCGCTACGATTACGTCATTACCGACACGGCTGCCGGGCTTCAGGCTGCCGGGCTGCATATGATTGCCGCGACAGAGCTGGCCTGCATGGTGGTGACCCCGGACCCCGCGTCCCTTACCGACGCCTTTTCGCTGATCAAGGTTCTCCGGCGCAGGGGCTATAACCGGATTCCGAGCATTCTGGTGAATATGGCCCAGGGCGCCAGTCAGGCACGGTCCGTGTTCCAGCGCCTGGACGCCGCTGCCCAGCGCCACCTGGGAATCTCGCTCCACTATATGGGTGGTATCTGGCGGGACGAGACCCTTCGGCAGTCGGTTCTCAACCAGAAGCCGGTCGCGCTTCTGCCTGTTTCAGACCCTTCCTGCCGCCAGTTTCATACCCTCGCGGATATGCTTGATGTGCGGCTGTCCCAGTTGCCGAGACGAAAGGCTGGTATTGCAGCCTACTGGCACAAGGTGTCCAAACGAGGATCCGAGAGCCCGCTCAAAACAGTTACCAAGCCGGAGCCCGAAACCGAAAGTGAGGCTGATACCCTGAAAGATCGGTGCCTGCAGGCCGTGGGTGAGATTGAGTCTGTTTTTAATGCGGGGCCGATCGATCCTATGCTGCGTTATGAAGCATTTACCCGTCTTTTTGCACTGCTGGGGAGCACGCTGGACAGTGATGCCGTCGAGATTGTGCAAACCGGTCTCGGGTCGTTCCAGTGGGAGAGTCTCAGCCCCGAGCGAAAGAATCATCTGGCCATTCATCTTCGCGAGCTGGCGGACCAGATTTCACCCCTCGAACATAAAGCGGAGCCTGCCGAGCCGCCCCAATCCGTCCTCCGCGAGCCGTTTTACGATCGCATCAGCTTTGGTGAGCAGGATCGTCTGGTGCGCATACTGAAGGAACAGCCTGCAGATATCTCGCTGGATCAGCTCTTGCGATCTCTCTCCGGCAATGACCAAAGCAGCTCCTGATAGGCAGAAAAACCTACCTTCTTTTCCGTCATTTTTTTTACACTTTTTGTAGCGTAAGTTTGCTGTGTGTCACCGCTCTGTCACCAAAGTTGTGCAAGGATTGAGCACAAATCTGAATCGTGGCCCGCAATATGCAGCACATCTGTCGAATCTGATTCGCAAACTTTCCTCTGGTTGGCGGGTATGCGGCGACAACGAATTGAAATGAGAAGGAGTTCTCCCATGGCAACACAGCAGCTGAATCCCGAGGCGTCATCAAAAGTACTTGAGCGGCTCCGGGGCAAGCACGTTCTGATTACCGGCACCACGGGCTTTCTCGGCAAGGTGGTTCTGGAAAAGCTCATTCGCGCCGTTCCGGACATAGGCGGCATTCATCTGCTGATCCGTGGAAACAAACGTCACCCCGATGCGCGGGATCGTTTTTTTGAGGAGATCGCCACGTCGTCAGTCTTCGATCGTCTTCGCCAGGACGACAACGAGGCTTTCGAAACTTTTATTGAAGATCGTGTGCATTGCGTAACCGGGGAAGTGACCGAGCCTTTGTTTGGTCTGTCCGCTGACCGTTTCCGAAAGCTGGCTGGCGGCATCGATGTGGTTGTCAACTCCGCAGCCAGTGTGAACTTCCGGGAAGAGCTCGATAAAGCGCTTGCCATCAATACCCGTTGCCTCGACAACGTGGCCGAGCTTGCGCGACAGAACAAGTCGCTGGCGGTGCTGCAGGTTTCCACCTGCTATGTAAACGGCATGAATTCCGGACAGATCACGGAGACCGTGATCAAGCCGGCAGGTGAGGCCATACCCCGGAGCACTGAAGGTTACTATGAGATCGAAGAACTTGTCCGGCTGCTGGAGGACAAGATAGCGGACGTGCGTTCCCGATACTCCGGCAAGGCACTGGAAAAGAAGCTGGTGGACCTTGGCATCCGTGAAGCCAACCATTATGGCTGGAGTGATACCTATACCTTTACCAAGTGGCTCGGTGAGCAACTCCTGCTCAAGGCCCTGTCCGGGCGGGCACTGACCATTGTGCGCCCATCCATTATTGAAAGTGCACTCGAGGAACCCGCGCCAGGCTGGATTGAAGGCGTGAAGGTGGCGGATGCCATTATCCTTGCGTATGCCCGCGAGAAGGTTACGCTCTTCCCTGGCAAACGCGCTGGGGTCATCGATGTTATTCCCGTGGATCTGGTGGCCAATGCCATCATCCTGGCGGCGGCTGAAGCCGTTGCTGATTCGCCACGTCACCGGATTTACCAGTGTTGCAGTGGCAGCTCCAACCCGGTTTCCCTTGGGCAGTTTATTGACCACCTTATGGCGGAATCCAAAGCCAACTTCGCCGAATACGATCAGCTGTTCTACCGACAGCCGACCAAACCCTTCATTGCAGTCAATCGCAGACTTTTCGATGCCGTCGTAGGTGGGGTGCGCATTCCACTGAGCATTACCGGGAAGGTTCTGCGCATGCTGGGCCAGAATCGCGAGTTGAAAGTGCTCCGGAATCTGGACACGACACGCTCGCTGGCGACCATTTTCGGTTTCTACACCGCGCCAGACTATATCTTCAGGAATGATGATCTGCTGGCCCTGGCATCGAGGATGGGTGAGCTGGACAAGGTGCTGTTCCCGGTAGATGCCCGCCAGATTGACTGGTCGGTCTATCTGCGCAAGATCCACCTGGCAGGCCTGAACCGATACGCCCTCAAGGAGCGCAAGGTTTACAGCCTGCGCTCTGCCAAGGCCCGAAAAAAGGCAGCGTGAACCCAGGAGCCCGGTCGCAACGACCGGGCTTTTTTATGCGTGGTCGTTTCCTTCCCGGGTTTGCCATCGGCTCCAATCCAACTATCCTTTAAAAAGCTTCTCGTTCGGCGCAATTTACCGTTGTTTTCTTGCGGGTTACCGACCTTTTTGGGCTAAAAGTTCAGGCGGATTAGGACGTTAGTCTAATTCATTGTGTAGTGGCTAGCATGGTGAACTACCACTATCCGTCTAAAGGGCCGGAGAGGCCTCAACGTCTGAATTCCAAAACCGACAATGACAACAGACTCTGACTAAAGGGGGAGCACAATGACTGGTAAACAGGTATATCCGGTAAGCCCGGAAGTGGCCAAACAGGCCCTTCTGAACCGGGAACAGTATGAAGAAATGTATCGTCAGTCAGTCGAAGACCCGGATACCTTCTGGGGTGAGCACGGCAAGCGCCTTGAGTGGATCAAGCCTTACACCAAGGTGAAAAACACGACCTACGATTACAACAATCTGTCCATCAAATGGTTCGAAGATGGCCAGTTGAATGCCTCAGCCAACTGCCTGGACCGTCATTTGGAAAAGCGCGGCGACCAGACAGCCATCATCTTTGAAGGCGATGATCCCGCCGATTCACGCAACGTGACCTATCGCGAACTGCACGAGGAAACCAGCAAGTTCGCCAACGTCCTTAAAGGTCTGGGCGTGAAGAAGGGTGATGTTGTCACCATTTACATGCCGATGATTGTTGAGACAGCCGTCGCCATGCTGGCCTGCGCACGTATCGGCGCGATTCACTCCGTGGTGTTCGGCGGTTTTTCTCCGGAAGCGCTTGGTGCCCGGATTGTGAACGGCAAATCCCGCTTCGTAGTCACCGCTGACGAAGGCGTTCGTGGCGGCCGCAAGATTCCGCTGAAGAAGAACGTGGACGCGGCCCTGAAGAATGAAGATGCCGCCAATGTCGAGAAGGTGGTGGTTGTTACCCGGACCGGCAATTCCGAAGTGCCCTGGAATGACGCCCGCGACGAGCGTTACGAAGACCTGATGAAGTCCGCCTCTGCCGACTGCCAGCCAGAGCCGATGAACGCCGAAGATCCGCTGTTCATGCTGTATACCTCGGGTTCCACTGGTGCGCCCAAGGGCGTTCTGCATACCACCGGTGGCTACATGGTCTATGCCTCCATGACCCACGAGTACGTGTTCGATTATCATGAAGGCGACGTGTACTGGTGTACTGCCGATTTCGGCTGGGTCACAGGCCACAGCTATATCCTGTACGGCCCGCTGGCTAACGGTGCCATCACCGTTCTGTTCGAGGGTGTGCCCAACTATCCGGACAGTTCTCGTATGGGGCAGGTTGTCGACAAGCACAAGGTCAACATCCTGTACACCGCTCCGACCGCAATTCGTGCCCTGATGGCGGAAGGCGAGTCCTGCATGAACGGCACTACCCGTGAAAGCCTGAAACTGCTGGGCTCCGTGGGCGAGCCGATCAACCCCGAAGCCTGGGAGTGGTACCACCGGGTTATCGGCAACAGCAAGTGCCCCATCGTGGATACCTGGTGGCAGACTGAAACCGGTGGCATCCTGATTTCCCCGCTGCCGGGCGCGATTGATCTGAAACCCGGCTCAGCCACGGTGCCGTTCTTCGGTGTTCAGCCGGCACTGGTAGACAATGACGGCAACATCCTTGAGGGCAAGACCGAGGGTAACCTCGTCATCCTGGACAGCTGGCCGGGCCAGATGCGGACGATCTATGGGGATCACGAGCGTTTCGCTCAGACCTATTTCAGCACTTACAAGGGCATGTACTTTACCGGTGACGGCGCCCGTCGCGATGAAGACGGGTACTACTGGATCACAGGTCGTGTCGACGATGTTCTGAACGTGTCAGGTCACCGTCTGGGTACCGCCGAAGTCGAAAGCGCCCTGGTTTCCCACGAGAAGGTCGCAGAAGCTGCCGTTGTTGGCTATCCGCATGACATCAAGGGTCAGGGCATCTATGTCTATGTAACACTGGTACATGGACAGGAACCTTCTGACGAGTTGAAGAAAGAGCTTGTCCAGTGGGTGCGCAAGGAGATTGGCCCCATCGCCTCTCCAGATGTGATCCAATGGGCACCTGGACTGCCTAAAACGCGTTCTGGCAAGATTATGCGGCGTATTTTGCGTAAGATTGCCGCTAACGAACACGACCAGTTGGGTGATACCTCTACGCTGGCAGATCCGGGTGTAGTCGATGACCTGATCAGCGGTCGTGCGAACCAGTAACGCCTGTGTGTTACCAGGCCATGTACCTGTAAGGAATCTGTTGAATGGCACAAACAATTATCGTCGCTGATGATCACCCGCTGTTTCGCGCAGCATTGAAGCAGGCGGTCAGTCAGGCGGTGCCCGATGCCGAGACGGTGGAAGTCGACAGCATCAAGGCACTGCAGGCGGCGGTAGAGTCGCACCCGGATGCGGATCTGGTTCTGCTGGATCTCAATATGCCGGGTGCCCACGGCTTCTCGGGGCTCGTCTTCATGCGAGGCCAGTACCCGGGGCTGCCGGTGGTGGTTGTGTCAGGATCCGAGGAATTGCAGGTAATGCGTCGCTCGATTGACTACGGTGCTTCCGGTTTCATACCGAAGTCGGCGCCGCTGCCAACCATTACCGAGGCGATTCAGGCGGTTTTGGAAGGCGACGTCTGGTTGCCGCAGGGAGTGGCCGACAAGATCGAGCGAATGCATTCAGATGCCACCGACTTTTCCGAGAAGCTGGCATCGCTGACGCCTCAACAGTTCCGGGTGCTGGGTATGCTGGCCGAGGGGCTTCTGAACAAACAGATCGCCTATGATCTGGATGTGTCGGAAGCCACCATCAAGGCCCATATCACGGCGGTGTTCCGGAAGCTTGGGGTGCGGAACCGCACTCAGGCGGTGATTGCGATCCAGCAGATGGAGATTGATCCATCGGATCAGTCCTTGTCTGGTAGCTGATTGGTTTTGATGGTTCGAATATAAAACGGGAGCCTTTTGGCTCCCGTTTTGTTTTTGGATGAGTGCCGGGCACGGTTATTTGCTGCCAGCGTAACCCAATTCCTTGTCGACCAAATTGAACAGCTCGTCACCCTTGTGCCAGCGGTCGAAGTTCTCCAGGAACTGATCCGTCAGTGCACGTTTCCAGCCGATGAAGTCGCCGGCCATATGGGCGGTCATGGTGACATTCTCCATGTCCCAGAGCGGATGATCTTCCGCCAGCGGTTCCTCTTCGAAGACATCGAGTCCTGCGCCGGCAATTTCGCCATTTTCGAGGGCCGTGATCAGGTCATCGGTTTTGACGATCGGGCCACGTCCAATGTTGATCAGACGGGCGGAATTTTTCATGGCCTTGAAGGCTTTTTCGTCAAACAGGCCTTCGGTCTGGGGTGTTAGTGGCGCCGCAATCACTACAAAGTCCGCATGCCCCAGCTGCTCGTAAAGGTCGTCGTTGCCGTGTACCGCGACAAAATCCGGATCCTCTTTTCTCGGTTTGCGGGCAATGCCGTGGGCCTTCAATCCGGCAGCGCCAACCAGCCGGCCGATCTGGCGGCCGATAGAGCCTGCCCCAACAACCAGAACCTGCTTGCCTTCTGCGCGCTCGGTGTCCCGGTGCTTCCACTGGTGCTTCATCTGCAGCCGGATGGAGTTCGGAAAATCCTTGGCGAACATCAGGATCGTGCAGAGCACGTACTCGGCAATGGTGCGGTCGAAAATGCCGCGGGCGTTGGTCACGGTGACATCGCCTTTGATCAGGTCCGGGAACATCAGTGCATCAACGCCAGCACTGGTGGCGTGGATCCATTTCAGCTTGTCTGCCGTGTGCCAGGCGGCCGCCAGGGCCTCTGTGCGAAAGTCCGTCACCATCATGATGTCGGTGCCGGGCAAGGTGTCGCGAAGGGTCGGCTCGTCACAGGCAAAGCGCACATCTGCGCGGGCCCTGACGGCGTCCATTCCTGGCGGTTCCTGTTCCCCGGGTGCGGTGAGAACGGTAACAACAGGTTTGCTGTGCTGAGTCATTGAGCCTCCGCCTATGATGATGAGTGACTGTCTGTGCCTGGTGTTCGTCCATGGCCAATTTACAGTCTGGTCGGCAGGTACTGTCGGGTCAACTTGCGGGGCAACAGATTTTGCTCTGACCGCGGTGATGGCGGTACTTTCACGTACATCATCTATATGATTTTTTGTCTTGTAGAGGCTTGCCATACTGACTAACCTGCAGGAGTGGATTCTATTTGCCCCGTTTGCAGGAGGTGTTTATGGCAGAAGCCGCCAACAAAGAAACCGGCCAGACCAAACCGCGTCGAGTGAAGTACCGGAAGAACAAGGCCAGTTGGAACCCTGCCATGCAGGCGATTCCGGTGCCCGGCATCAGGCGCATGGTGAATATGGCGGCCACCATGAAGGATGTCATTCATCTTTCCATCGGTCAGCCGGACCTGCCGACCCCCAAGCACGTCATTGATGCCTATGTCGACGCGCTCAATGCGGGGCAGACCGGCTACACCATGGATGCCGGACTGCCGGAACTGCTGGTGGCCCTGCGCGACTATTATGGCAAGCGTTACAACCGCAAACTGACCCGGGATAACATCCTGATTACCAGCGGCGCTACAGAGGCTATGTACCTGGCCATTTCCGCCACCTCTGCGCCAGGGCGGCAGTTTATCGTAACGGACCCGTCCTTCCTGCTGTATGCGCCCCTGATCCGGATGAATGGTGGCGAGGTGAAATTCGTCCAGACCCGGGCGGAGAACAACCACCAGCTGGATCCGGATGAGGTCATCAAGGCCATGGGGCCCAGGACTTATGCGCTGATCCTGAACAACCCCAACAACCCGACCGGAGCGGTTTACCCGCGTAGCACCGTGGAGACCATCCTGGAGGAATGTGCCTATCGGGGAATTCAGGTGTATGCCGATGAAGTCTACGACCACCTGATCTTTGATGACGAAGACTTCGCCAGCGTGCTGAACTGCTCGATGGATCTGGACAACATCATGTGCATCAGCAGTTTTTCAAAAACCTACAGCATGGCGGGTCTGCGGGTTGGCTGGGTGATTGCCAGTCAGGCGGCCATCAAGTCTCTGCGTCGCTTCCACATGTTCACCACCTCCGTGGCTAACACGCCGTCCCAGTTTGCCGGCGTCGCAGCACTGACCGGTGACCAGCAGTGCGTTCGCGATATGGTAGATATCTACCGTGAGCGCCGGGACAAGGTGGTCGAGCTGGTCGATCAGACCCCCTACATGACCGGTTACAAGCCTGGCGGTGCCTTCTTTGCTTTCCCTGACCTTCCACCTCATGTCGATGGCTCTGATCTGGCCTTGCGAATGCTGAAGGAAACCGGCGTCTGCATGGTGCCCGGTGACGCCTTTGGCGAGGGATGCACCAACGCCGTTCGGATCAGTTTCTCCACGACCTGCGAGAAGCTGGAAGAGGCGTTCGATCGCGTCATCCCCTGGATGGCCAAGCAACAGTTCTGAGGTGATGCCATGTCCGCCCTGGATTCGGTACTGATTCAGTGCCCGTACTGCTGGGAGACGCTGGATGTCAGCGTCGACCCGTCGGTACCGGAACAGGAGTATGTCGAGGATTGCCAGGTCTGCTGCAGACCCATCTTGATACACGTGGTTTTTGACGACACTCTTACGCCTCATGTCGAGGCCCGGGCCGAAAATGAATAGAACGCCGATTTACGCCCTCCGTGCGCTTCTGGCCCTGCTGCTGGTGCTCGCCAGCGGTTGCGCCAGTCTGTCGCCCTATTCCATCTCCGAAGGCGAGCTGGAACGGCACCTTCAGGATGTGGTTCGCGACTTCGACCGAAACCAGCTGAGTAGTGGTTCGCCATTGAGCCTGAGTCTCGACGACGCCGACATTACCCTTGGACCAGATGGTCGCGATGTGGCGGTGATCGATGTGAGAGGTCAGGTAGCGCTGAATGCGCTGATGGCGAAGCTGCCCGTGGACATTGCCTTGAAGGTCGAAGGGGCGCCGGTTTACGACAGCACTGAGAAAGCCATCTTCATACGGCGGTTGCAGCTTCTTGAAAGCAGTATTGACTCTCCGTTCTTCAAAGGGGATTTGAAGCCTGTAACCGATACGGTCATGCGGTTGGTTGCCCAGATGCTGGAGACCATGCCGGTGTACCGACTGGACGAAACCGACTTCGCCCAGCGTATGTTCGGTATGATGCCGGTAGATGTGCGGGTAGCGCCTGGCCGGCTCGAATTTGTCATGGCCGACCAGTAACCCTGATCTATCGGGACAGCCGCTCGCAGATTGCAGAGCCGATCTCGTGGGTGCCTCGTCGGCTGCCCGAGTTTTCGGCAAGGTCTGCAGCCACTGCATCGAACAGCTCCTTGCCAGCTGCGGCAATGGCAGGGTCCTTGCGGCCCAGCCACTCGAGCATGCGGGCGGCGGTAAAGAGCATGGCGGTGGGGTCAGCCAGGCCCTGGCCGGCAATATCCGGTGCGCTGCCATGGGTAGGTTCGAACATAGAAGGCATATCCGGATCCGTCGGGTTCAGGTTGCAGGAGGGTGCCACGCCCATGCCACCTGACAGAACCGCAGCTAGGTCGGTAAGAATGTCCCCCTGGAGGTTGCTCGCGACGACCACGTCAAAGGCCCAGGGGCTTTGCACGAACTTCATGCAGGCCGCGTCCACCAGCTCATGATGCGTGGCCACGTCCGGGTAGTCCTTGCTTATCTCCTCGAACGCTTCGGTGTACATGTCGCCCCAGTAGCGCAAGGCATTGCGCTTGGTGACCAGGCACACCTGGCTTTCACAGGTTCTGCCATCCAGGGTCCTGAATGTCCGTGTGCGACCCTCCGAAACCCGGTCTGCGGCGCGGTTTCGGGCCTGTTCAAACCCATAGCGGATGATCCGGTCGGTTGCCTTGCGTGTGAACACCTCCATCTGGGTGGCCACTTCATCCGGCGTGCCCTTGCGCAGACGTCCACCCTGGCTGACGTACTCACCCTCGGAGTTTTCCCGAATCACCAGCATGTCGATGTCCTTGGCGCGCTCATCGGCCAGGTACTGGCGGGCACCGGGCAGAAGCCGGGCCGGACGTTCGCAGACCCACTGGTCGAACCCTTTGCGCATGTCCAGCAGTGGCGCCAGTGAGATGCTGTCTGGAAGCAGGTATCGGTCCGGATCGTCCATAGGGCCCGGATCGCCAAGGGCACCCAGAAGGATGGCATCGTACTTCTGTAACTGCGCCAGGGCATCCGCGGGCATGGATTCGCCATGCTCCTCGTGCCAGGCGTGGGATGGCCAGGGGAATCGAGTCCACTCAAGGTCCAGGCCGTGTTTGGCGCGCAGGGTCTCGAGGCAGCGCACAGCCTCGGCAACCACTTCAGGACCTATGCCGTCGCCCGGGGTTACAGCGATGCGGGTAGTTTGGGCCATTAGGGAAACTCCTTTTGTGGACAGACACGTATAAACGACAAACCCCAGTTTAGTCATGTAGGCAGGGGATGCCACCGTTTGACACGCTTTAACCAGAAAGTGGTTTTACCGGGGAGGGGATCGCGGCTATATTGGGTGAAAAATACGCCATATAAACATAGCAAAACCGCCAGAAGTGAATTCAGGAGTTGAAGTGAACCAACCCGCCGTACTGTTTGACGAGTCTCGTTGCGAGCAATGTGCATGTGGAGAGGGGTTGGATTTTTCCTTTACCTTCGCGTTCCAGCCCATTGTTGACGTTCTCAACAAATCTGTTTACGCCTACGAGGCGCTGGTGCGAGGCACCGAGGGTCAGGGGGCGATGAGTGTCCTCTCGAAGGTAACCGAGCAGAATCGCTACGCCTTCGATCAGGTTTGTCGGGTCAAGGCGGTCAAGCTTGCCGCCAGGCTGAACATGGAGCCGATGCTCAGCATTAATTTTATGCCCAACGCGGTGTACCGGGCCGAGTACTGTATTCGCACGACCCTGGCGGCTGCCAAGACCTACAATTTTGATACCCGGAAAATCATTTTCGAGCTTACTGAGGACGAACAACTGACCTCCACATCTGTCGACCACCTCGTGTCGATTATCGAGGCTTATCAGGAGATGGGTTTCAGCACAGCCATTGATGATTTCGGGGCCGGTTTCTCACGGTACAATGTCATGATGGCCAGTCCGCCCGATCTGTTGAAGCTGGATATGGCATTGATCCGTGATATTGATCGGCAGCCGAACAAGCAGGCCGTTGTTGCAGGCATCATTACCATGATGACTCAGCTTGGCGGCCAGATCATTGCTGAGGGCGTCGAAACCAAGGAAGAATACTTCTGGTTGCGCTCCCAGGGGATCAATCTCTACCAGGGCTATCTATTCGCCAAACCGGGGTTCGAGTGCCTCCCGGAGCCCGTGTTTCCGGCCTGACGGGCCTCTAAACTGACAGGAACGACACCTTGCTATACCGAATGATCACCCTTGTCGGCGGACTGGTTTTTGTCATCATCCTGTTCGCCCTGATCTGGTTTTTCTGCAAGAAATTTCTCGAGCACCACGGTGTCACCGACCAGGTCAAAGACCGGGCCATGGTTCTGGCCACCTGGACCTTTGCTGGTATCAGCGTCGGACTGGTATTCGCGGTGGTTGGTGCATTTGTCCTGGGCCCCTGGGCTTTCTACCGAACCCTGAGGGGCCACGATATGGAGATATCCGATGGTGCCGCCGTCTGGTGGGGCCTCGGCATCGTAATGGCGTCCCTGGGGATCACGGCTATCGGATTCTTCGGTTTCCTGATGGTGGTTGGCGCCTACTGAGGCTCAACTGATTGCCTTCAACTGCTCCCGGAACCAGATCAGCGCCGGCTCCCGCTCGTAAGCCTTGTGCCAATACAGGTGCACGTCGATAGACGGCAGGTCCGCCGGCGGATCCATAATCCGGATGTTGGCCCGCTCGGCGATAATTCTGGCGTAGGCTTCCGGCATGGTCAGCAGCAGATCGGTCTCTTCCACCACTCTGCAGGCGGCATAGTAGTGCTGACACCTCAAGCGGATACTCCGTTGTACCCCCAGTCGCGATAGTTCAAAGTCCTCGATCCCGGGTCCTTCGGTCCGCGAGGATACCAGCACGTGTTTTGCGGACAGGTACCCCTCCATATCCAGCGACTCTGTTGCCAGCGGGTGCCCCTCCCGGGCCAGAACCACCAGGCGGTCGCGCCTCAGCAGTTCGTGGGACGTCTGGTTACTCACGGGCAACAGCACATCCACGGCAAAATCCAGTTTGCCGGCCGCCAGTTGCGTCTCCATGTCGCGCCTCGCGATCCTCTGGCTGACAATTTCCAGTTCCGGATAGGCGTCCAGGCGCGCCATCAGGCGGGGCAGGAAGGTCGATTCCAGAATGTCACGTAGCCCGAGCGAATAGGTTTTACGCTGGGTGGCCGGATCAAAGGCATGAAACTGGTTTACCGCGCCCTGGATCTGGGTGAGGCCCGGCCGCATGGACTCAAGGAACCGCCGGGCCAGTGGTGTTGGCACCATCTGGTTGCCCTGACGGGTAAACAGGGGGTCGTCAAAATGGTCCCTTAGCCTCGACAGGGAATGACTGACAGCCGGCTGAGTGAGATGCAGTGACCTGGCTGCACGAGTCAGGCTTCCCTCCCGGTAGATGGTGTCGAAGACGTGCAGCAGGTTCAGGTCCAGGCGGTTGAGGGCCATGAGCGGGTCCGTTCTTTGGAAATTTGGAATAAGTTTGGTTAATAATAAACGATAAGAATAATTCAGTCGCGTAATAGTTAAGTCATCCCTAGACTGGTCTCAACGTGATGATTCCGTGCACGCTACCGTGCAACAGTCAGCGAGGAGACGGCGATGGATTTCAATATTTCCGAGAAAGGCCAGGATTATCTCAACCGCGTGAAGCAGTTCATGAAGGATGAGATTTTTCCCATCGAAGAGCAGTACCACAAGGAGCTTGCCTCACTGGATAACCGCTGGGTTGTGCTGCCGATCATCCGGGAGCTAAAGGAAAAAGCCAAAACCCAGGGCCTCTGGAACATGTTTTTCCCGGACGAAAAATACGGCTGTGGCCTGTTGAACTCCGACTACGCCCTGATTGCCGAGGAAACCGGCCGCAGCTTCATTGCCCCGGAGATTTTCAACTGCAACGCGCCAGATACCGGCAATATGGAAGTATTGATCCACTATGGCTCTGAAGAGCAAAAAGCCGAGTGGTTACCGCGTCTGCTGAGCGGCGAGATCCGCTCCGCCTTCTGTATGACTGAGCCGGCGGTTGCCTCTTCCGATGCCACCAATATGGAGGCAACGGCCGTTGTTGAAGGCGACGAAGTGGTTCTGAACGGTCGCAAGTGGTGGAGCACCGGTATCGGGCATCCCGACTGTAAGGTTGCCATCTTCATGGGTCTGACGGATCCGGATGCGCACAAGCATCGCCGTCATTCCATGGTGCTGGTGCCTCTGGACACGCCTGGCGTCAAGATCGAGCGTATGCTGCCGGTATTCGGTGAATATGATGAGCCCTATGGCCATGGCGAGGTGCTTTTTGACAACGTCCGTTTGCCGAAGAGCGCATTCATTGCCGGCCCGGGCCGCGGATTCGAGATTGCCCAGGGCCGTCTTGGGCCGGGCCGAGTGCACCACTGTATGCGGGCAATCGGTGCGGCAGAGCGCACGCTGGAGATTCTGATCAAGCGGGCAACGACTCGTGAGGCCTTCGGGCGTCCGATCGCCAAGCTGGGCGGCAATCCGGATATCATTGCCAATGCCCGCATGGCCATTGAGCAGGCCCGTCTGCTCACGCTGAAATGCGCCTGGGCACTGGATACCAAGGGCATCATGGGGGCGCTTCAAGAGGTCTCCATGATCAAGGCGGTGATTCCATCCATGCTGCAAACCATTGTGGATCAGGCCATTCAGATTCACGGTGGTGCCGGAGTCAGTGATGACGATTTCCCGCTGACACAGCTGTTTGCCTATGCCCGTGTTTTACGCCTGGCGGATGGCCCGGATGAGGTGCATCGGGCTATGGTGGCCCGTCTTGAGCTGCGTAAATATAAAAATTGAGAATCTGAATCGGGAGTCTGGATTCGGCGGAAGGGTGTTTCTGAAACACGCTCCTTGCGGCACGTCCCTGTGACGCTTGGGCTCCGCCATCCATGGCTCCGCACAGTTTCAGAAACACCCTTCCGCCGAATCCGTCGTACTTCGGAGTTGGTTTCAGTTTTTAGCAAGATAACAGCGGGGAAGCATTGATGACTCAGAGAGTATTCATAACCGGAGGCGCCAGCGGACTTGGCCGCGCCATAGCACTGCGTTATGCCAAAGAAGGCGCCAAAGTCTGCATCGGCGACATTAACCCGGAGCAGGGTGTTGGCGTCGAGAAAGAGATTAATGCGGCCGGAGGCGAAGGTTATTTCGTCGAGTGCGATGTTCGACGCCTGACCGATTTCGAAAAGGTCCGCGATGATCTCGTGAAGAAATGGGGTGGCGTTGACGTGGTGGTGAACAACGCTGGCGTTGCCTCTGCCGGTTCCATTGAAGATACCACAATGGCGGATTGGGAGTGGATTCTCGATATTAACGTGCTGGGCGTGGTTCGCGGCTGTAAGGCGTTTACACCGCAGTTCAAGCAACAGGGCTCCGGGGCCTTTGTAAATGTGGCTTCGATGGCAGGGTTGATGCTCGCGCCATTGATGGATAGCTACAATGTGACCAAGGCTGGCGTGATCGCCCTGTCCGAGACACTCAGCCAGGAGCTTCGGGATGCCGGTATTCATGTGAGCTGCGTGTGCCCGGCGGTTTTCCAGACCAATCTGACCAGCAGCATGCGTTCAGATATTCCCGGCATTCAGCAGAACGTGAACAAGCTGATGAAGCGCTCCACGGTAACCGCCGAGGACGTGGCCGAGGATATTTTCCGGTCGGTCAACAACAAGAGCTTCTGGGTACTGCCCCACGCCAAGGAGCGCCGCATGTGGATGCTCAAACGCCATGCGCCCAAGGCTTTCGACTGGCTGATGCATCAGGAAAGCAAGCGCTGGATGAGCAAGATGGGTGGCAGCAAGGCCTGAATGCGCGGTTTTTACTGTTTTAAACTGAAGATTCAAAAGGAGAGTCCTGAATGACCCAAATCGACGAGGCCGTGGACATCCGGGAAGGCGAGGAGCTGGACACCGGCGCCGTGGACCGGTTCATGAAAGAGGCGATCCCGGATCTGCAAGGCGAGCCCGAGATTCGCCAGTATCCGGGCGGTGCTTCAAATCTGACCTATCAGGTGGACTACGGTGATCGGTCTTATGTGCTGCGTCGGCCGCCATTCGGCAAGATCGCCAAGTCTGCCCACGACATGCTGCGTGAGGCGAAGGTCATGCGGGCGCTCAAGCCGGTCTATCCCTACGTGCCCACCATTATCGCCATCTGCGATGATCACGACGTGCTGGGTTGCGATTTCTATGTGATGGAACGGTTGAAGGGCATCATCCTGCGCCAGGACTTTCCAGAGGATTTCGAGCTCAGTGAAGCCGATACCCGCAAGCTTTGCCTGAACGTGATCGACAAGCTGGTGGATCTTCACCGTGTCGATGCCAAAGCAGCAGGCCTGGACAAACTGGGCAAGGGCGAGGGCTACGTTCAGCGCCAGATTGGCGGTTGGAGCGACCGTTTCCGCAAGGCCCGCACCGACGATGTGGGTGACTTTGAGCAGGTAATGAGCTGGCTCAATGACAAGATGCCCGACGACATTGCCCAGGTGGTGATCCACAATGATTTCCGCTTCGACAACGTGGTGCTGAACCCGGACAACCCGTTCGAGGTTATTGGCGTACTGGACTGGGAGATGGCCACCATCGGTGATCCGCTGATGGATCTTGGAAACAGCCTGGCCTACTGGATTGAGGCGGACGACGAAGGCCCGTTCCAGATGCTGCGCCGCCAACCGACCCATCGCCCGGGCATGCTTACCCGCAAGGAAGTGGTGGCATATTACATGGAGCAGTCCGGCTTAAAGGTCGACAACTTCGACTTCTATGAGATCTACGGCCTGTTCCGGTTGGCAGTGATCGTCCAGCAGATCTATTACCGTTTTTACCATGGCCAGACCAAGGACAAGCGTTTCGCCGCCTTTGGCCATGCCGCTAATTATCTCGAGAAGCGCTGCCAGCGGTTGATTGCGGAGAGCTCCCTGTAATGGCGACGATTTATCTGGTTCGTCACGGCCAGGCCAGTTTCGGGAAAGAAAACTACGATCAACTGTCTCCCACGGGCTGGGAGCAGGGTAGGGTGCTTGGCCGCTGGCTGGCGGGCAAAGTGGAACCGGCAGCGGTTTTCGGAGGCGATCTGGAACGCCACCGGGAAACCGTTGAAGCCATCGCCACCGGGTACGGATCCAAACTGCCCGATATGCAGGTGGTTCCCGGCTTCAACGAGTTTGATCACACCACTGTGGTGGCCCGGTACCGCCCGGAGTGGAGTGACCGCGCGGTGATGGCGCGGGATCTCAAGGCGTTCCCCAAGCCGGCCAAGGCGTTCCAGGAGGCCTTTGTGCACGCTGTACATCGCTGGGCCTCGGGCGAGTATGACCATGAGTACGAGGAAAGCTGGCCGGACTTCAAGGCCCGAGTTCTGGCGGCCTTCGAGGAGATGATTGAGTACGCCGATGGCGGCGACGTGCTGGTGGCCACTTCCGGTGGACCGATTTCCGTAATAGCCCAGCATCTGCTTGGCCTGGACGACGCCCGGGCACTGGGCCTGAACGAGGTGATCGCCAACACCAGTGTGTCGCGGGTCCTTTATTCAGGCCCCCGGCGCAGCCTGGCCGTTTTTAATAACTACAGCCACCTGGAAGCGGATGATCCCGCCCTGGTGACATTCCGATAGTGAATTGAGGTGAACGAATGAGCAGCAAGAATCTGTTTGATCTGACTGGCAAGGTTGCCCTGATTACCGGTGCCAGCCGCGGCATTGGCGAGAGCATTGCCCGCACCCTGGCCGAGTATGGCGCCCACGTGATCGTAAGCAGCCGCAAGATTGACGGTTGCGAGGCCGTTGCCAGCAGCATCCGGGATGCTGGCGGTAGCGCCGAAGCCTACGCCTGCCACATTGGTGATATGGACCAGATCGAGAGTATCTGGGGGCACATTGAACAGACCCACGGCCAGCTGGACATTCTGGTGAACAACGCTGCCGCCAACCCTTACTTCGGGCCGGTAGAGGACACCGACCTGGGAGCGTTCAACAAGACCGTGGATGTGAATATCCGGGGCTATTTCTTCATGTGCGCCCGTGGCGCCCAGATGATGAAGAAAGCCGGTGGCGGCTCCATTGTGAACGTGGCCTCCGTGAACGGCGTCAATCCGGGGCACTACCAGGGCATCTACTCGGTCACCAAGGCCGCCGTAATCTCCATGACCAAGTCCTTTGCCATGGAGCTGGGTCAGCAGAAAATCCGCGTGAACGCGCTGCTGCCGGGGCTGACCGATACCAAGTTTGCCAGCGCCCTGACTACGAACGAAGCCATCAAGAAGCAGGCGATGGCTCACATCCCCATGAAGCGGGTGGCGGATCCAAGTGAGATGGCGGGTACCGTGCTCTACCTGGTTTCCGATGCCTCCAGTTATACCACTGGCGCCTGCATCAACGCCGATGGTGGTTACCTGACGATCTAAGTGTAGTCTCAGGGCAGGCAGGGGCCAGATGAAAGTCTTCATCCGGCCCCTGGTTCAATTCGTCCGGGATATCAGGCCGGTGAGCAGGTCAATGCTTCAAAGTCGTTGTTGAGCTCTACTGCCCGATTCTGCAGATGGGCCAGTGTTGTGTTGTCACCCGCCAGGATCAGATCATGCATCAGGGACGCCATGGCTACGCGACTCTCCGCCATCATGGCTTTGTAGGCCTCTCCCCGCACTTCCTCGGAATTGAGAATCAGATATTCCAGTTCCGCCTCGAACGTGGGCTCGTCTCTTCCTTCCAGTATTTCCAGTAGTGCCAGTTGCCAGTTACGCCGCCCCTGCAGCCAGATTTCAGTCTGGGCGCCCCGATTGGCTGACCACTGCCGCACGATGTTTCGTTGCTCGCTGTTCAGCTCCCCCAGCCAACGTTCGACCCGCTCTGCGGTTCTGTCGGCCCGGGCCTCGGCTGTCGCCTCCGGGGAATCGGCCAGGAATTCTTCTTCCATTTCCCGCTGGCTTTGCGCCATGTTGTCCGCCAACTCCTGTACCTGTTCATCGCTCAGGCTGGAGAGAAGGTTTGTTGCGACCGGGGTTGCCCGTTCCAGAAGACTCGGGAAGAAACTGAAAAGCTGCTGCTGATGGTATTCGACAGTGGCCTGATCGGGCGGGTTGTTAGATACGTCAGACTCGAGTTCATCCAGCCAGGCCTGATAACGGGGCAGCTCGGCACTGCAATGCCACTGTCGCAGTTGTGCAATATCGTTGTTGAGTTGCTGCTTCTGGTCGGCGGTAAGTGACACGTAATCCTCTACCCACCACACGATGCCCCAGTCAGCGTATCGATAAGCCACCTTGGTCGAACTGCAGCCAACCAGACCAAACGCCAGTACTAGAATGAGAACAAAGGGTTTGGCAAAACTGTTTGCGCTCTCGTGACCGGTATCCATGGCTCACCTGTCCTGGTAAAAAGGCGTATCGAAAAAGGGTTGCAAGCTCACTATCATTCGGCGCTTATTGGTTAACAGTGTACGACATATCACGCCTTTCAGATGCTGCTCCGAGGAACGCTGGAGCACTGTTCAGGAGAAGTCATGAGCAAAATGAGACTTTCACGTCTACACCAGCTGATCTTCGGCTTTTACATGTCCGGAATCATGTCCCTGCTGATGTCCGGAGTGATCACTTTCATCAATACGGGCATCGACAGTGAGTTCCACTACAGATAGGAGCCGGCTTTCCTGGTCGCCTGGGCCGTTGCTTTCCCTCTGGTAACCTTCATCGCTCCGCTTGCCGGGAAGATGACCGAGTTCACCATTCGCAGACTTCACTGACTGCGTACAGATGTAAGCTTAAATGTTAAAAGATGCAAATCCGTTCTTTCTGACTCCCCGTACATGCATTGACGCATGATTCAAGGACTGAATTTGTGCAGGTTCGAACCACTCAAATCCTGGTAAACAACCTCTACAAGTGGGGAGTTGAAACAATGAATACAAAATACGCTTTACCGATGGTTTTGGCGGGCAGTGTTATGCTGTCCGGGTGTTGGCTTGATGACGATGATAACGACTCAGCAGATGCTGCAACGCAAACTATTCTGGAAATCGCCGTTGAAAATGAAAACACGACGATCCTTGAAGAGGCCGTTCTTGCAGCAGACCCGACTATCGCTGAACTACTTGGTGGAGATGACGAGTTAACCGTGTTCGCGCCGACAGACGCTGCCTTTCAAGCTCTGTTAGATGACTTGGGTATCACGGCTGAAGAGTTGTTGGCCAACACAGCGTTATTAAACGCGGTTCTGCCTTACCACGTGCTCGCAACGTCAGTAGGTGAAGTGAAGGCAGACTCTGCTATTAGCGTCGCTCAAAACGCTCCTGCAGAAAGTCTCGTTCCAACAGTGAACGGTAAAGACGTCGCGCTTTCAATTTCTGAGGAAAGTGGTGAAAACGTATTATACGTAAACACCTCTCGAGTAACGGTAACTGATGTCGATGCGACTAATGGTGTTATTCACCTAATCGACAAAGTACTTCTTCCCCCACCGAGCGATCTCAGTGATACAGATTCAACGATTGCGGAGATCGTAACGGCGCTCGCAAACGCTGAACAAGATGCTGAGTTCACAATTCTGCTAGATGCACTCCTAGAAGCAAGCGGAAGAATGGGCGCTACCGATCTGGTCGCTGCAGCCTCGGACCCGGATGCGGCCTTGACTGTGTTCGCGCCAACAGATGCCGCCTTTGCAACGTTGTTAGCTGATCAGGGTCTTACGGCAGAGCAATTGCTTGCCAGCCCAGATCTGCCAGGCATTCTCGAGCAACATATTCTCGGAACAACGATAGACTCTCTCACGGCATACGCTTCGAATGGCGGTACGGTAGCGAACCTGGCTGGCACCACTTTGAACGTTGATATACAAAACAACGCTCTGGTTATCGAGGGCAGCAACGTCACCGAAGCCCAAGTTGAGGCGTCCAACGGCGTGATTCATGTGATCGACAAAGTGATTTTTGCAGTCGACTAGTAGTCGAAGCATTGTTTCGTTGCTCAAAGCATGACTGCTGGGCCGGCTGTTTCAGCAGGCTTTTTTATTGAATACTGGTATCAGAAGTGCCGGAAGATGCATGTGAAATCGCAGTCCCGGTCGGCGGCCGGAAATGCAGCGAATACAGAATCCGGTCCAGCACGGCCTGGCCATTCCAGGCCGGATCATTATTGACCATGCCTACGACGGCCCAGGTGGTGTTATTTGAGTCGCGGGTGAATCCGGCGATCGACCTTACGTTTTCCAGATAACCCGTCTTTATGCGCCCTTCGCCGTCCATGCCGGTATTGCGCAGGCGGCGTGCCATGGTTCCATCCATCGCAATAATGGGCATGGAGGCCATCAGGTCTGCCGAGTAAGAGCTGTTCCAGGCATGTTGCAGGATCTGTGCGCCCTGGCGGGCGGTAATGCGGCCGTGTCGGGTGAGACCGGCGCCGTTGTCGATCACCATGCCGGCGGTGTTAATGCCTTTGTCTTCGAGCCAGTCATAGATCACACGAATGCCGGCAACCCGGTCATCGTTCTCATCTTCCAGGCGGTTCTCGGCGCCAATGGTGAGCAGCAGCTGGCGCGCCATGACGTTGCTGCTCCACTTGTTGATGTCTCTCACCATGGTTACCAGGTCTGGCGAGGTGGTTTTCATCACCAGCCGTGCATCTTCCGGCGTGACTCCGTTCAGATCGCCGCCCGAGACCACGACCCCGAGGTCTGCCAGCAAGGAACGGATCAACGAGGCGCTGTACTGCTCATGGGGCAGCAGCGACAGGTAGGTGGTGCTCCGGCAGCCCTGGGGCAGCTCGCCGGTTACCCGCACAGTCACCCGATGGTCTTCATGAATTATGGGCTCCCATTCGAAGTTTCGTCGCGACGGGCAGGGGCCCTCGGCGGTGGCAACCACGCGGTTGTCGATGACCACTTCGCCCAGGGAAGGCGTGCTCCAGGCCTGGGTGCCGCGCTCGTCGGCGCGAACCTGGAAGTGCATCAGGTTCAGGTTGGTCAGGTAGGCGGAAGGTTCTACCAGGAAGGGCGCATGGGGGTTATCGCCGTTGTCTTCAAACGCAGGAAAACCACCATCGACTTCAAAGTAGGTGCCATCAAGAATCAGGTCGCCCTCAATTTTGGTAATCCCCATGCTGCGCAGCTCGCTCAGGGTTGTCCAGAGCCGTTCGATGGTGAGCTTCGGATCGCCGCCAAAGCGGACGTAGAGATTGCCTTTGAGGGTGTCGCCGGCCATAACGCCGTCGGTCAGGAAATCGGTATCCCAGTGGTGATTGGGGCCGAGTACCTCCAGTGCCGCAAAGGTGGTAACCAGTTTCATGATGGAGCCCGGGCTCATCAGGGCATCGGCATTGATGTACTGATTGATGCCGGGGCCATTCAGGGGAATGGCCGCCATGCTCATGGCATCTTCATTCTGCAGGGACTGAAGCGCGTAATCCTTCAGCTGGTTGGTCCAGAGGCGATTGCCGGAGAAGCCGGAGTCATCGTTCTCGGCGACTGCGACGGAAGGGGCCGCCATCACAGTGAAGGCCATGAGGGATGCCAGCATAGAGCGTCTGAATTGAGGACACAGTTTTTCTGCTCTTGATGAGCCTGAGCGTCGCATACCCTTGATAGCCATCATCACCGTCCAGTGAGTTCTTATACCCCAACAATAGCCCATCCTGGCCGTTTGTACTATGCAGAAAAGCTCTACATGACGTTAAAAAATGGCAGTAGTGTCGTTGTTTGTATTGAATTTTTGTGACGCCATGTAAGTGCCCTTTCGAATCATGGGGTTAGGTGGACAAAAATTAACATTCCCCGGGATTGATCCCGTGAGCCAATGGAAAATCGTCAGATTGCGTGATAATGGTGTTGTCTCCAACAAAAGGTTTGTTTATGTCGAAAATGCTGTCTCACAACGTTCACGTGCTGGGCTCGGTTGCAACGTCGTCGCTCACCGCCTGGCGCGGTTGCCTGGTGGTTAAAAAGGTTCCTCAGCCGGAAAAGCCGATCGTGCTCTATGACATGGAAGGCTGTCCTTATTGCCGCCGTGTTCGTGAAGCCCTGACTGCCCTGAATCTGGATGTGGACATCCGGCCCTGCCCGAAGGGTGGTTCGGTTTTCCGGGCCCAGGCGGAGTCGCTGGGAGGCAGGCAACAGTTCCCGTTGCTGGCGGACCAGAACACGGGCACGGTCATGTACGAATCCGAGGAAATCATCGAGTATCTGTTCCGGCAATATGCCGGCCGGTCGGTGCCGTCCTACTATCGTGGCCGGGTCTGGCAGCCGGTCCTGGGCTCTGTAGCCTCGGTAACCAGCGCCATGCGGGGGCTGAGGGTCAGCCAGGGCAAGCGGCCGGAGCAGCCGTTGCACCTATGGAGTTTTGAGGGCAGCCCGTTTTCACGGCTGGTGCGTGAGCGGCTTTGTGAGCTGGAAATCCCCTATACCTTGCACAATCTGGGCAAGGAGCACTGGACAGAGATCGGGCCGGCGAAGCAGCGTATCAAGCCGGGGCTCTATACGCCGATTCCCGGTGGCAAGCGGGATGCGTTTTTCCAGGTGCACAAGCGGGTTCAGGTGCCCTATCTTGAAGACCCCAATACCGGGGAAGGGCTGTTCGAGTCTGCCCGTATTCTGAAATATCTCGACGCCCACTACGGGAACTGACCTGCGACGAAGACTGTCAGCTCTCAAGTGGTCGCATGGGCGGGTCATCCCTTTGCCAGACACGCCGTAAATACTTCCATGTAGGCTCGGTCGGGCCATCCCTGGCCCTCCACGGTCTGGCAAAGGGATGACCCGCCCACGCTTTGGCACCTTGTGCTATTCGCATGAAAATTCGTCGCGGTGGGAGTGGAAACATGGCTGGCTGGTTCAGTAGACGACAGTTTCTTATCAATGCGGGTCTTGCCGGGCTCGCTTTGAAATCTCCGTCGCTGTTTGCAAACACGTCGGGAACAGCCTCTTTATCCCCTATCATGCGCCAGATCCCGGGAGCGAACGAAAGCATCCCTGCGATCGGCATGGGCACCTGGATTACCTTCAACGTTGGTGGCGACGAGCAACTGGTCGCGCAGCGTACCAGAGTCCTCAAAACCTTCTTCGATCTGGGCGGAACCGTTGTGGACGGTTCGCCGATGTACGGCACCGCTGCGGACGTGATTGGTGAGGCGCTGGATTCTCTGGACGCCCACGACCGGATTTTTGCAGCAACCAAGATCTGGACCGGCGACGAATCGGAAACCCGGCAGGAGGCTGCGCGTTCGGGCAGGCGCTGGGGTTTGGATCAGTTCGATCTGTTGCAAGTGCACAATCTGCTGGGTTGGCAAGGGCATCTTGAAACCCTCAAGCAGATGAAGGCTAACGGTGAGGTTCGGTATATCGGCATCACCACGTCCCACGGTCGACGGCATCGGGAGTTTGCACAGATCATGGAGCGGGAACCGCTGGATTTCGTGCAACTGACCTATAACGTTCTGGATCGCGAGGTTGAGAATCGGTTGCTGCCACTGGCCCAGGAGCGGGGCATCGGGGTGATCGTTAACCGGCCGTTCCAGGGCGGTTCGCTGTTTCGCCGGTTCCAGTCCGAGCCGCTGCCGGGTTGGGCCGGGGAGGCCGGTATCAGCAACTGGGCGGAGTTCTTTCTCAAGTTCATCATTTCCCATCCGGCCGTGACCTGTGCCATTCCGGCCACGAGCAAGGTCGAGCATATGAAGGAGAACATGGGCGCACTCTATGGGGCGCTTCCGGATGCCGATCAGCGCCAGCGGATGGCGGATTACGTGAGGTCTCTGTGAGTGGTGCGGATTGGCTGAGCTACTCGCTGCAGGATTTCGTGATGTTCGGGCCGCAGGTGTTTCTGCGGCTGTTTGTCCGGATCAACCAGGATCTCTGGCCCTGGCAGGTGCTGGCGGTGGTCGCTGCCATTGGCATTCCTGTTCTGCTTTTCAGGCAGGGCCGGAACGCAAGGTGTTTTGCTGTCGGGCTGATGGTGGTTGCCTGGGTAGCCAGTGGCTATGGATTTCTGGTGGGCTATTTCGGACCCATTAACTGGCCGGCGGCGTGGTTTGGCTGGGCTTTTGTGGCGCAAGGGATTCTGCTTGCCGCCGCGATGCTTTTCGGTGGCGTTCATGGGGGCGCGCTATCATCTGGCCGATTTGTCGCCCTCTGGCTGATCGTGGCGTGTGGTTTGCCCTGGTTGGTCTTGGCGGAGTCTGGCCAGTGGCAGGCGCTCGCGCTGTTTGGCATCGCGCCCGGCACTACCGCAGCGGCCGGTGCCCTGATTGTTGCAGTGATAACCGGGCCCTGGCGTTGGCTTTACCTGCCGCTGCTGGTGTTGTGGAGTCTGTTCAGCGCGGCCATGTTCTGGGTGCTGCAAACCTCTTGGCTGCTTGTCACTCCTGTCGCTACGCTATTGCTGGTTGGCGCCGGGTTCTGGCTCAGTCCCAGGCCGGCGCGAAGTCTGGATTAGCGATTCGCTCGTTGCGGTCCAGCTTATCAATCGCACGAATTTCTTCCTCGCTCAACTGAACTTCCAATGCCTCCAGATTGGCCTTCTGGTGCGCCGGGCGTGTGGAGGAAGGAATGGGCACGACGCCCCTGGACGCTACCCAGGCGATTGCCACCTGTGCCGGGGACAGGTTTCGCTCACCGGCAATGCGCTGAAGCGTTTCGTCCTCCATAACCTTGCCAACGGCCAGCGGCATATAGCCGGTCACGGTGATACCAAGCTTTTGTGCATGCTCTACAACCTTTCGGTTCGCCAGGAAGGGGTGCACTTCTACCTGGTTGGTGAAAATGGGTGTGTCGCCCAAGATCTCTTTCGCCTCATCCATCTGGGCGCAGGTGAAGTTGGAAATGCCGATGTGCTCGGCCAGCCCTTCGCGCTGGGCATCCCTGAGGGCGCCAAGATACTCTTTCATGGGCACTTCATCACCGGGGGATGGCCAGTGAATCAGGGCCAGATCCACATGGTCGGTTTTCAGCCGCGCAAGACTGTCGTGCAGGCTGTTGATCAGGTCGCTGGCGTGCAGCTGGTCAAACCAGATTTTGGTGGTCAGGAAAATTTCCCTGCGCGGAATGCCGCTGGAGGTAATGCCATCGCCAACTTCCGCTTCATTCTCGTACATCTGGGCGGTATCAATATGGCGGTAGCCCAGGGACAGGGCGCTCTTGACGGCGTCACGGGCGTCATTGCCCTTGAGCCGGAAGGTTCCCATGCCGATTTTCGGAAGTGCGCTGAATGACATGATGTCCTCCTTAGCGAATCATGTGTTTCTAAAGTGGTGCCGGCAGACTGGTTCTTCAAGTGGCCCGCGGGTATCATCGCGCGTGACTTAACCAGTGACCAGAAGCAGTGAGGCCCGGACCATGTACACCGGTCGTTGCCTGTGTGGCGATATCAGTTTCGAATACGATGGCCCGCTCGGCCCGGTGGCCCTGTGCCATTGCAGCCAGTGCCGGCGTGCCCACGGCAGCGCTTTCTCGGCCAGCGCGCCGGTGCAGAAGGTGCGGTTCCGGTTCGTATCCGGCGAAGACAGGATTACCGAGTTCGAATCACGCCCCGGCAAGTACCGGGGTTTCTGCAGCCGTTGCGGCAGCCAGCTCTACAGCCGTGTCGATGCGATTCCCGGGATTCTCCGCCTGAGAGTCGGTTGCATCAACGAACCCCTGGGCAAGGGGCCGGCCCAACACGTCTTCGTTGGTTCAAAGTCCGACTGGTTCGAGATTACCGACGAACTCCCACAGTTTGAAAAGACTGAAAGAACCAACGACCCTCACTGAGCCGGCACCATCCGGTAAACCTTGCCCCGGGGTGAATCCGTGAGCAACCAGAGTGCCCCATCGGGGCCCATGCGCACATCGCGGATCCGTTCGTCGAGATCGGTCAGCAGATCTTCCTCTTCCGTCACTTCTCCGTCCTGAATGCGCAGGCGAACCAGTTTGCGCATCTTGAGTGCGCCCACGAACAGGTCCCCCTGCCATTCCGGAAACAGATCTCCGGTATAGAACGCCATGCCTGAGGGCGCAATGGATGGATCCCAGTAATGCAGTGGCTGGGCCATGCCTTCCTTCTCGGTTTTGTCAGTAATGGGCAGGCCAGAATAGTCGATGCCGTAGGTGATTGTCGGCCATCCGTAATCGGTGCCTGCCCGGATGATGTTGATTTCGTCGCCACCCCGGGGGCCGTGTTCGTGGCTCCAGATCTCGCCCGTTTCCGGGTGAATGGTCATGCCCTGGATATTGCGGTTGCCGGTTGTGTAAAAGGTATCGTTGACGCCGCTGGTGTCCAGGAACGGGTTGCCTGGTGCGGGGCCACCGTCGGGCGTAATCCGGTGTACGCCTCCGGCATCGTCAGAATTGTCCTGGGCCCGGTCCATCTCTCCCCGGTCGCCCACCGCCACGTACAGGTTGCCATCCCGGTCAAATTCCATGCGGCCCGCGAAGTGTCGGCCGCCGCCGGAGCGGGGCAGGGCCTCAAAAATGACTTCAACGTCGGTGAGGCGATCACCACTCAACCGGGCGCGAGCTACCCGGGTAGTCATGCCGTCCCGGTTTCGGTGGGCGTAGCTCAGGAAAAGCACCTGATTCTGCTCAAAGTCCGGATGGAGAATAACGTCCAGCAATCCGCCTTGGCCGGATACCACGAGCTCGGGTACTCCGCTGATGGGGTCATTCACCAGCGAACCGTTCCGAATCATTCGCAGCTCTCCTTCCCGTTCTGTCACCAGCATGGAGCCGTCCGGCATAAATGCGAGGCTCCAGGGGTGTTCGAGATTCTGTGCCACGGTTTCCAGGCGGAAATCTGCTTTATCGGAGGAAAAGGTCTGGTTTGCCATGCCGGGAACGGCAACCAGCAATAAGCTGCCTGTCAGGACAAGGTGTTTGAATATACCCATTGAAGCCTCCGTTCCTACCGGTGCCATTAGAACATTCAGAGTAGCAGTTGAAGCGGGCTTCGCCGAGCAGCGCTCCCGTTACCAGGAGTATAGGGCACCGGGTCAATTACGGATCAGTGATCGACTATTGCAAATAATAATGATTCGCAATAAAGTGGAGTCCAGTGGGTTTACCTTAAACGGGAGGAAAGGGAATGGCACCCGAACAGGAAATGATCGAAGGTTTGAAGCTTGCGGCAGGGGCGGGTGTGCTTATCGGCCTGGTTGCCATTGGCCTGGCGCTGTCGTCCGCTGTTGGGGCGTAAGTGCGGCGAGTCGTTCCTTGCGATGCACACCACAGGTGCCGCAGTAACCGCCTTCCGGGAGCAGGTATTTCAGGCAACACCCCTTTCGTTGGGGGATTGCCGTGGTCTGCTCACCGAACACCGCTGGAATCCAGTCGATGAACTGGTTTGCATCGTTCTGGAACTGCTCCAGCCATCCTTGCGCCAACTGGCAAAGCGCTTGCGGTTCGGCCCGATTCCACACGGCTGAGAACGGTGCCCCCAATCCAAGCCCTATACTGCTCCAGTAGGCACCAGGGCTGACTCCCAGCTGTTGCCGGAAGGCCGGGTACCACCCAGCTGTCAGAGCGCCTGCGGACCGGACAAACGTTTCTTCATCAACCCGCTCCCCGCCCGGCACCTGAAACCATCGGGATACCGTTTGTGTCTGGTCGTGCGCCGGGGCCAGGAATATTCGTTTGGCGTCCGGTAAAGGCGCGTGGCCGTCGCGGAACAGCCTGAGGGTCAGCGGCGCGATCACGTTGAGCGCCAGATCCTGCTGAAGCACAGAAACAAACGCGCGCACGGCCCGGGGCCCGGCGATTGGGTAGTCGATGGCAACCTGGCCGAGCAGTAGCGACGGTTGCTCAAGGCACTGGGCCAGAGAAAAGAGGCCGCTACGCGCACCCACAGAGGGTTGCAGCGCCTCGTTTATAACCGATTCCCTGTCCAGCCCTGACTGGCTCAGAAGATGGCTGTATTCCCGGGCCCACTGGCCGAGCCCGGGCTTACGGTCAGGCTCTGCCATGGCGACTCAGCCCCCAGAGGATATACAGGCCACCGACCAGAGCGGCCAGAAGCCCCGCCGGAAGCTGGTTGGGGTAAACAACAATTCTGGACAGGTAGTCGGCAACGCCCAGCAACAAGCCTCCGGCAAGGGCAGCAACGATCAGCTGTCGCCCTACGGTCTGCTGGCCCAGAACACGGGCCAGGTGGGGTGCGATAAGGCCCACAAAACTCAGCGGACCGATCACCACCGTCGCCGCAGCGGTCAGCAGCGCCGCCAACAGAAGCAACAGCAGACGGACTTTCGTTACCGGCAAGCCCAGTGAACTGGCCGATGTTTCACCCAGGGGAAGAATGCTCAGGGGTCGGATAATCGCCAGAAGGCCAGCCGAAATCAGCACGATCAGCGCCAAAAGCCCCAGGGCCTCGGCTTCCGAGACCAGCCAGGTGGAACCGTACATCCAGTTGAGAAGCTGCGAGGCGACCGTGCCACCGGAAGCCATGACCAGGCGAAGGCCTGCGTCCATGAACACGTATAAAGCGAGCCCGCCGAGCAGGAGCTGGTTGCCGGCAAACCGGTGTTTTCGGGCCAGCATGATCAACAAACCGAGGGCAGCTGCGGCGCCCAGGGTGGCCGCTCCCAGCTGTCCTGCCCGGCCAATATCGGCACCGAACAGAACGATCAAAACCATAACCACCGCCGCGCCGCCGCTGATACCGAGCATTTCCGGGCTGGCCATGGGGTTGCCTGTCATTCGCTGGATCAGCGTTCCTGCAAGGCCCAGGGCCACGCCCGCAAGAATGGCTGCCAGTAATCTGGGGCCGCGCCAGACCCACGCCTCGTGCCACTGGGCGATCGGAGTCCAGCTCCACTCGTCCAGCCCCGGGGACCACCCCATGGAGATACCAATGGTGCTCAGAAGGAGGGCGGCTATGGCTCCGCCAATCACAAGGGTGGAACGTCTTTTGGGCAGGAAACCGGCGGGGCTGTCGTCTTGCCCGGGCATATGATGGGTGTTCTTCAAACCCTGCAGGGCCAGCAGAATAATCGGTCCGCCGATCAGGGCGGTGGTTGTGCCGGTGGGAACCAGTGATCCGTCGCCCCAGGTGGATGCCCAGTGGGCGAGGGTATCCGCCAGTAACAGCAGACCCGCGCCCAGGAGACTGCTCCAGATCAGGCGCTCGGACAGGGTACGGGCGCCCAGCAGCCTTGCCAGCACCGGTGCCGCAAGACCGATAAAGGCCACGACACCAACCCGGCTGACCACCGTGGCACTCATCAGAACCACCAGAAACAGCGCCAGCACCCGAATCAGACCGACTTTGGCGCCGAGGGACCGGGCAGAGGTCTGCCCCAGTTGCATGACCTGCAGCGGGCGCATCAACAGGATCATTAACACGCCCAGCACCAGCACCCGGGGCCAGAGTTCCATAAACGGCTGCCAGTTATTCTGGACCAGGGAGCCCGCGCCCCAGATAAACAGGTTCCCTAGCCATTCACCCTTGAGTAACAGGAACGCCATGTTCACGGCGCCCAGGAAAAAGGTGACCACAAGTCCGGCCAGTATCACGGTGACCGGTGAAAAGCCCAGGCGCCAGGTGAGCGCTATAACCAGTCCGATTGCCAGTAGCCCTCCGGAAACCGCCACCAGGTCCGGACTGAAGGCGAGCAACCCGGGAAAGAACATGGTCGCGACTGTTATCCCGAACTGGCCGCCGGCCTCCACGCCCAGGGTTGTGGGTGAGGCAAGGGGGTTGCCAAGGATCTGTTGGGTAACCGCGCCGGCGAGGCCAAGGCCACAGCCAATGAGGACGGCAATGGCGACACGGGGTGCCCAGCTGTAGTGCGCCAGTACCGACGCGTAATTGTTGGCTTCGAACGTCCAGAAGGCGGCGATGAGGGCGCCGACGTCGAGCTGGCCAAACCAGGGCGCCGCGCTCGCGAGAAACGCGCCACACCAGATCAGTGCGGCAGCCAGTGGCACCCTTGCGGGCAGGGATGGGCGACTGACCTGGTTGTTTGCAGATTCAGCGTACATTGTCTGAACCTCCAGCCAGCAGACCTTCAGCGAGCAACGTTGCCAGTCGCTTGACCGGGAAGACCCCGCCAAACGGCCAGACCGGATCAATCTGGTACACCTGATCGCGCTGAACCGGCGGCAGATAGGTCCAGAAAGGGCTGTTGGCCAGGGTGTCAGACAACCCGGGCAGGGTCGGAGAAATGATGATGATCCGGCTGTCCTGATAGGGCGAAAGAGCTTCAAGCCCGACGACCGAGAACCCCCAGTAATTCCCGGAGTGGGGCCAGGCGTTCTCAAGGCCAAGGGCGTTCAGGGCCCTCTGGAAAAGGCCGTTGGGTGCGTATACGCGAACGTGGCGGTCGTCCAGAAAGTTCACCAGCGCCACCGGTCGGTCCGTGAGGCCGGCATTCTCCAGACGATGGCGCTGAGCCTGCAGGGTCTGGTCGATGTCGTTGAGAACAGACTTTGCACGTTCTTCCCGGTTCAGCATCTCACCGAGAGTGGTAAGCATACTGCTGGCCTTCTCGAACGGTCGGGAGCCTTGTTTGTAAACGCTGACAACGTAGGTGGGCGCAATGCGCTCCAGCAGGTTGGCTGCGGGAGCCATCTCGGAGCTGGTGACGATCAGATCCGGTTTTAGCTCGGAAATAGCTTCCAGGCTCGGTGCCACCCGGGTGCCGACGTTGGCCACACCTTCGGGAAGTTCCGGTTCCCTGACCCACGCGTTATAGCCATCGCGATCAGCAACGCCGATGGGCGTGACACCCAGTAACAGCAGCGCCTCGGTGGCGGCCCAGTTCAGAGCAATCACCCGTTCCGGCGTTTTATCGAGGGTCAGGGTCCCCTGTTCGTGCTGCCAGCTTGCGGCACTGGTAAGGACCGGCACCAGGCTCAACAGCAGCGCCGCGCTGTATCGCCAGAAGCGTTCAGACCTAGTGAACATAGGACACCCACTGTCCGGGCGCCCGTTCCATTACGCCCATGGGCACGCCATAAATGGATTCCAGGATGCCGGAGTCCATGATGTCCCTGGGGCTGCCATCGGCGACAAGCTGCCCGGATTTAAGGGCGACCAGACGGTCGCAGAACCGCGCGGCAAGATCCACATCGTGCAGCACCACGACAACCGTAAGATCCCGCTGTTCGGCGAGACGATGGACCAGGCGCAGAGTTTCAACCTGGTGTTTTACATCCAGGGCCGATATGGGTTCATCCAAAAGCAGGCACTGGGTCTGCTGGGCCAGCAGCATGGCAATCCAGGCACGCTGGCGCTCACCACCTGAGAGGGTGTCGACAGAGCGATGCTGGAACGGACCAAGCCCTGTGTCCTCAATGGCCTGGGTAATCAGTCGGTGGTCTTCCTCGTTATAACGGCCCAGAGGGCCGCGCCAGGGGTAGCGTCCCAGGGCAACCAGCTCGCGGACCGTCAAACCGTCGGTTCCCGGTGGATGCTGGGGCAAATAGCCCACGCTGCGGGCAAACTCCCGGGCGCCTGTGCTCCGGAAGGATTTCCCCAGAAGCTGTACTTCGCCAGAAGACGGTGCGAGCTGGCGGGCAAGCACCTTGAGCAGCGTGGACTTGCCGGAGCCGTTATGCCCGAGCAGGGCGGTTACCTCGCCCTCAACGAATCCGAGGTTCAGGTTTTGAAGAATTGCGGTGTCGCCAATGCGGACATTGAGACTGGAAACGTCAAAAAAAACAGGCATGCAGGCTCCCGGAATACTTAGGGCCTGCAGGATAATTTAAATGCGAATCACTATCAATATATATTGCGTTAAACGGCGGCCTGAATCTGTCCGGTCTGTACCCGCCACTGGTTGGCGTAGGCGCCATCCTGGTCCAGCAGCTCCCGGTGGGTTCCCTGTTCCAGCACTTTGCCGCCTTCAATCACCGCAATGGAGTCGGCATCAACGATCGTGGAGAGTCGATGGGCAATCATGATCACGGTCCGGTTATGGCCAATGCGCTTCAGTGACCGCTGGATGGCGGCTTCCGTTTCGTTGTCCACGGCGCTGGTGGCTTCATCAAGCACCAGGATCGGCGGATTTTTCAGCAGTGCACGGGCGAGGGACAGTCGCTGGCGCTGTCCCCCGGACAGACGAACGCCCCGTTCACCGACCGGTGTGTCCAGGCCTTCAGGGAGGGCTTCGATGAAGGACCAGGCTTCCGCGGTTTTCGCAGCGTCGGTGATCTCGGCGTCGCTGGCAGCCGGATTTCCGTAGGCCAGGTTCTCCCGAATGCTGCCCTCGAACAGATAGACATCCTGACTCACCAGCCCGATCGCGCCACGCAGAGATTGCAGGCTGAGATCCCGAATAGGCTGGCCATCGATTCGGATCTCGCCATGGCTGGGGTCGTAGAACCGCAGCAGCAACTTGATCAGAGTCGATTTGCCGGAACCGGTAGCGCCAACCAGTGCAAGCGTATTGCCGGCTGGCACGCTCAGGCTGATATCCCGGATGCCGGCACCGCTGGAGGGATAGTGAAAGCTTACTTTCTCCAGCTCAACGTCGCCTTTTACCGGTTCCTGGAGAGCCTTGCCTCCCTCGTCACGGACGTGCACGGGTTCGGCCAGCAGGTCCAGAATCCGACGGGTGCTGGCCATGGCACGTTCAAACAGGTCAATGACCTCGGCAAGCCCTGTCAGAGGCCAGAGCAGGCGCTGGGTCAGGAACACCAGTACGCCGTATGCGCCCACGTTCAGGCTGCCCTCGAGAGCCATCATGCCGCCGACTGTGAAGGTGGCCAGGAAGCCGGCGAGGATGGCCATCCGGATCACCGGAATAAACGCAGAGCTGATGCGGATGGCCCGGCGATTGGCCTCTACGTAGGCTTCGCTGCTCTCTTTGAGGCGCCTCGCCTCCCGCTGTTCAGCGGTAAAACTCTTGATGGTGGCGATGCCACCCAGGTTGTTCGCCAGCCGGCTGGATAGGTCACCCACTTTTTCACGAACATCGGCATACAGTGGCCCGGCTTTGCGCTGGAAGTAGAAGGCGCCCCAGATAATGAGGGGAATGGGCGTGAATGCCAGCAGGGCAATGAGTGGCGAGAGCACGAAGAATACGGCGCCGACGGCAACCACGGTCACCACTACCTGAATCATGGCGTTGGCGCCGCCGTCGAGGAAGCGTTCGAGCTGGTTCACGTCATCGTTCATGGTGGCCACCAGTTGCCCCGAACTGCGGGCCTCGAAGAAGCTCATGTCCAGGCGCTGGGCATGTTCGTAGGCATCCTGTCGCAGGTCCGACTGCAGCCGCTGGGCCAGGTTGCGCCAGAGAATCTGGAACAGGTACTCAAACAGGGATTCACCGGCCCAGATAAAGAAGGTGAGTACGGCCAGTATGGTGATCTGTTCCTGGGCGGTTTCAAAACCCAGGCCAGCCACAAAGCTCTCTTCCTGGTTGACGACCACATCAATGGCAACGCCTATCAGGATTTCCGGGGCAATATCGAACAGTTTATTGATGATGGAGCAGGTGGTGGCGGTGATGATCTGCCGGCGATATCCCCGGGCGTATCTGAGCAGGCGGGCGAGGGCAGCAAAACTGCTGGTGGTTTTGTGGCTGTGTGAGGACATACTCCGCTTCTCTCCCGTGAATCAGGCAGGCCTATGGTTAGCCTGCAAACAGTAAGGCGGGAAGGGTAGCGGATCTGCTTCGGTTTTAAAATAGAATCATTATCACCTGCGTGCGTTTCTTTGCAACCAGCGGTCAAGCTTGTCGGCGAATTCCTTGCGGTCGGTCTGGCTGAATGGGGCGGGCCCTCCGGTCACCTGGCCGGCGTTACGCATTTCTTCCATGAAGTTGCGCATGGCAAGGCGCTGGCGAATATTTTCTTTGGTGAAAGCCTGGCCGCGGGGGTTGAAGACGTCGGCGCCTTTTTCAATGGCTTCGGCGGCCAGGGGGATGTCCTGGGTGATGACCAGGTCGCCTTTGTGCATCTGGTCCATGATTTCGTTGTCGGCCACATCGAAGCCCTGTGGGACCTGTCGGCGCTTGATGTAAGGGCTCGGGGGCAGGGTGATGGTGTGGTTGGCGATGAAGGTGGTGTCGATTTGCCAGCGGGTGGCGGCGCGGCAGATGATTTCCCGGATTGGGACGGGGCAGGCGTCGGCGTCGACCCAGATTGGCATGGTGGTTCCTTTTGTTTGCTTGGTTCTCTCGAGAGTCTACCTTTTGTTGATATGAGCCTGATAGATGTTGTCCGCGTATCTCTTCAGTAGCCTTGGAACTTGGTGCTGGAGGCATTGAGAGCCCCCTTCCAAAAACCGCTACGAGCACGTCCATGTGCGCTTGTTTCAGGCCATCCCTGGCCTTCAACATTTTTGGAAGGGGGCTCCCAATGCCTCGATCGGGCATGGTCAGTTTGTCCGCGAATCCTACAACGAGCTTGGATCTTTTCGGGAGGTAGCAACTATGCGTGGTCGATTTCTTCTAACCGTTTTTCTGTCGGTGGCTCTGTGTTTCAGCGTTTCCGCTGCCGATAACAACGAAGAAGCCTGGGACGCCCTGCGAGACGGACGGGCTGTTCTGATGCTGCGCCACGCGTTGGCGCCGGGGACTGGGGATCCGGGTAACTTTGATATTAACGATTGCAGCACGCAGCGAAATTTGAACGATACCGGCCGGGAGCAGGCTCGGGCGTGGAAGCCGTTTCTGGCGGACCATGGTATTACCGAGGCGCGGGTGTTCAGCAGTCAGTGGTGTCGCTGTATGGATACCGCTACCGGAATGGACATGGGTGAAGTGACCGAGTGGCCGTCGCTGAATTCGTTTTTCCGGAATCGTGGTGACGGGCCGACTCAGACACGGCAGACGATTACTCTGGTCAATCAGTTGGAGGAAGGTGCGCCGGTCATCATGGTTTCGCATCAGGTGAATATTACTAGCCTGACCGGGATTTTTCCGTCGTCAAACGAGGGCGCCATCATCGCCTTGCCCCTGTCGGAAGATCCGACGGTGCTGGCGAGGGTGTCGCCCGGGCGTTGATGGTATAATCCTGCGCCCATTCAATTAACAGGAAATGATAATGTCGCAGCTTCCGCCATGCCCCCAGTGCAGTTCCGAGTACACCTATGAGGACGGCGTTCAACTGGTTTGTCCCGAATGCGGGCATGAGTGGTCTGAGGCGGAGGCTGCGGCGGCTGACGCCGCGAAGATGATTCGCGACGCCAACGGCAATGAGCTTCAGGATGGTGATACGGTTACGGTCATTAAGGATCTGAAGGTAAAGGGCTCCAGTTCCGTGGTTAAAGTTGGCACCAAGGTGAAGAATATCCGCCTGGTAGACGGCGATCATGATATCGACTGCAAGATCGACGGTATTGGTGCCATGAAACTGAAATCGGAGTTCGTCAAGAAAGCCTGACGACTACCCTGCTGTTGCACTCTGGATCTGTTGTTCCAGTTCCCTGGCAAGACCCGGGTCGAGCTGGAGGGCGCTGGCGAGTTGATCCAGCCAGGCCCGCTCCATGGGGTTCTGTTCGTCGATCATGACCGCACTGACGATGTAGATTTCCCGGCTGGCCTGGGGTGAGTCGGCATTGCGTGCCAGGGCAGTGGCGTCCAGAGGGGCGTCGAACTGCTGCTGAATCCAGGCGTGAAGTTCGTCATCTGGCCCCAGTTTTTCAATCTCCTGGGTAAGCAGCGCGCGTTCGTTGGCGTCTATGTGGCCGTCAGCGCGGGCTGCCATGATCATGGCCTGGAGTATTTCAAGTCCCCGTTGTTCCTGCGCCTGGCCCTGCAGTTGCTCCAGTGGCTGGCCCTGCTGTGCCAATGCCGGTTTCGCCGGGCTCTGACTGTTGGTCTGATAGTTCTGATAGGCTTTCCAGGCCAGGACACCCACGCCTGCCAGGGCACCGTATTTGAGGGCTTTGCCGCCCATCTTTCGGCCGCGCTTGGAACCCAGCATCATGCCGAGGGCTCCGCCGCCCAGCAGGCTCTTTACGTCGATGCCTGAACCGGATCCCTGGCTGCCCTTGAGTTGACTGCCAAGGCTGTTCATCATTTTGTTGACGTCCATGCCACTACCCTGGGACTGGCCACCCTGAGCCTGCTTCATTACCTGGTTCAGTACAGACATCACGTTCATAAACACACTCCTTTAAGATCGACTGCCGTTCAGCTTTTCAGAATAGTACACCCGATACCCTGATCGGTGATGGACGCGGAATTACTCTGTTGTCACGAATCGACGCATTTAGTTCCATGGGAATTAACAGCCTACAAATTAGCGGTAAATAGTAATGCGCTTTTCAGGCTCTCCCGTATACTGACGCAAAGCCGTTGTTCAACCTCCCGAATTTCTGGAACTGCTTTTGGCAATTCTCAAACGCAATCTTTGGACACTCTTCGCTCTTATCCTCCTCGGTGGTGTGTTGCTCCTCAGTGTCGTTCTGTTCTTTCGTTGGCAGGGCCTTATTTCGGACGAGAAGCTTTACCAGACCGCCCGTGTCGAGCTGGTTTCTCAGTCTGTAGACAGTATCCTGCGAACCCAGGAGCTGGTTCTCGATGTAATTGGCCGCGAGTTGCTCAATCAGGACAACCTCCTGTCAGGCAGTCGACAGATCCCCTTGCTCGACAGCATCCTCGCCGCCAACCCCATGCTCGTGGGCTTTGGATTGGCCAGGCCGGACGGCACGCTGGTTCGTGTCAGCACCAACCTCGATCTGTCGACTCTTCCAAATCTGAGAACCGATCCCGAGACCCGTGACAGTTTCCTGGGAGCACTGTCTTCCGATGCAATGGTCGTGGGCCGGACCTATTTCGTAGACGCCCTGGGCGCGTGGGTTATACCGATCCGGAAAGCGATACGGTCCCCGAGTGGGGAAGTCGTCGCCGTCATGACAGCCGGCATGCGGCTTGATGGCCGTGGTTCGGTTTTCGGCAAGACACTGCATGACGGCGACTCTGACACCGTAATGTTGTTCCGGGAAACCGATGGCTATGTTCAGTTCATGTCGGCTGACGGCATTGGCCCGCAACAGTATTCGCAAATCCGGGTGCCGATGGACCAGAGGGAGATAAATCGGGCAGCGTTTGAAAAGGAGCTCGGCAAGAGCGTAGAGGAGGTCATGCAGGGCAGTGATTCGGTGGTTATCCGAACCCGACGCCAGGGTGAGGATTATCTGACGGCTGCTGTCTTCAACGCCCGTTACCAGTTGTGGTCCATCTCGGAAACCCGGTTCGCTCCGCTTTACCGGGAATTTCTCCAATCCCTGTTGCAGTATCTGCTGACTTTCCTGGTTTTCGGGATTGTTTTCTACAAGGGGTTCCGGATTATCGACAACGCCGAGAAGAAGCGGCGTCTGGAGCTTTCTTACCTCTCACGGCACGATGATTTGACCGGGCTGTTGAATCGCAATGGGCTGCTGGACCGCCTCGACAACCTGGTTCCGGATAGAAAACCGTTCTGCCTCATTGTGATCAACATTGATAACTTTAAAGGCATCAATGACCGGTTTGGGCTGGAGACCGGCGATGAAACCCTTCTGGAGTTCGGTCGTCGGCTCGCCGAACTGGTTGAAAGCCGGGACGATCTTGCCCGGCTCGGTGGCGACGAGTACGCCATTGTGACCCCGAACACCAATCTCGACGATGTTGAAAAAGCCTGTGTGTCGCTGGCCGGCAACCTGTCCCGCACCTTCGAGGTGGGCCGACTGAGGTTGCAGGTAACGGCGAGTATTGGTGTGGCCTGCTTTCCGAATGACGGAGATTCCCTCAGCAAGCTGATTCGAAGTGCCCATCTTGCGCTGTACGAGGCCAAACAGAGCCGGAACGACGTCTGCATTTACCGCAGCGAGATGGAAATGGCCTATCTTCGCAGGCTGTCGGTCGAGCAGCGTCTCAGGTATGGCCTAGCATCGGGCTCACTGTACATGGTCTACCAGCCTCAGGTAGATCAGACCGGAAAAGCGGTCGGGCTGGAAGCGCTTGTTCGCTGGCAGGATGAGGAACTCGGCTTTGTTTCGCCCGCGGAATTTGTCGAGGTCGCTGAAAAAAGCGGGCTGATGGTTCCGCTCGGGCGCTTTGTGCTTGAAACCAGTATCCGGGAATACAGCCTGTTTCGTAACGAGGTCGGCGGTTTCGTGGACCTGTCTATCAACATTTCTGTTATCCAGTTTCGCCAGCCAGACTTTGTTGAAACAGTGCTTGAGGTTCTGGCAATGCACCGTGTGTCGCCTGGAGAGCTGGTTCTTGAGATCACCGAGAGCCTGTTCATGAGTGACTTTGAGAGAGTGCTGAAAACGATCGAACGATTGCGAGAGAAAGGGATACGGATCTCGATGGACGATTTCGGAACGGGTTACTCCTCGCTCAGTCTTTTGCGTAAGCTGCCGCTTGACGAGTTGAAAATCGACAAGAGCTTTGTCGACACCATTCTGGAAGACGAAAAAGCCGCGAACATGATCCGGAGTATTATTGCCATTGCCCGGAGCCATAACATGGAGCTGGTTGCCGAGGGTGTTGAAGAGGAGGCCCAGGCCAGCGCCCCGGTCGAGATGGGCTGTCGACGTTTTCAGGGTTATTACTTCAGTCGTCCGGAGACCCTGGACAGACTGAAAGCGAACCCGGCTCTCGCCATCGGGCATTGACCCGGTCTGCGACCATTCGTCGCACTGAAAAGCTTGGATCCGGGGCCTACCCTTTCTATCCTTTGGTTTTGAACCATCGACAAGGAACACTGGACATGAAGTATTGCCTGAGCGTGTTTGTGCTGGCACTGGCCCTGGTTGCCCCGACAGCATTTGCCCATGATTACAGCCATGGCCCGGTCACGGTCGATCATCCCTGGAGTCGGCCTACACCGCCTGGCACGCCCATGGGCGTGGGTTACATGAGTATCTCCAACAGCGGCAGCGGTGATATTACCCTGGTTGGGGCCGCAACCCCGAGGGCAGGTAACGTATCGATCCATGAGACCAGCATGCACGATGGTGTAATGCGAATGGCACCGGTCAAGGGCGGGCTCGCCATACCGGCAGGTACCACCGTGGAGTTGAAGCCCCACAGCTTTCACCTGATGCTGGAGAAACTGAAAAGTCCGTTGCGCGAGGGTGAGAGCATTCCCTTGACCCTGACTTTTGAGGGTGCCGACGAAATGCAGGTTGAGCTGAATGTCGAGTCGCTGGATGGCGAGATGATGAAAAGCGAGAGCATGGATCACTCGGGCAAAAGTATGGACCACAGCGGACACTGATCGAACCTGCCCGGGGCAGTCTTCGCGGCTGCCCCCAAACCTACCACTCTCTGTCTTCGGCGCTCTCCTCGGCCTCGATCTCCGCCTTCCGGGCCTGGATTTTCTTCATCTTTTCATCGGAGATTTTCATGCTGTGGGCATTGTCACGCAGTATCATCAGGCTGCCCACGATCAAGGCAAGGGCAACAACTATGAATATCCATCCTATGGCTGGCATGTAAACCTCCACCAACTGATCCGCTTTCCTACATAGTGGACCACGCATTGATTTGCCACAACTGTCATGCATCCTCCCAGAAAGCCGTTGGATCGAGCCGGTAATACCCTTGCAGGGCCTTGTAGACCTCGGGCTGTTCTCGCTTGAGATGGCGCGGCTGCTGGAAAAATGCCTCGGTCAGCACTGCGAAAAATTCTGCCGGTTCGGTAGCGCCGTATGGATCAAGCCAGGATCTATGGTGGTGCCGGAGGGAATGCCTGAGGTCTTCGTAGGCCGTCGTCATGGAACTTTGCCAGTGCCGGGCCTGCTCTCCACTCAGCGGCGGTGCCCCGTCTGCGGTGCCGTCCAGGTAGTCCAGCTGGTGTGCAAACTCATGGAGCATGACGTTATGGCCGCTGTGCGGGTTCCGGGCGGCCTCCTGACATTCTCGCCAGGCCAGCACCACCTGGCCCCTGCTTGAGGCCTCGCCGGCCCGTATTTCATTACTTTCGCTGACAATCATGCCATCGCTTTCAATGTCTCTGACGTGATAGGCATCGGGATAGACCAGAATGCTGCTTACCTCGTCAAAATCTGA
Source organism: Marinobacter sp. L-80 (assembly GCF_056859395.1). NCBI lineage: Bacteria > Pseudomonadati > Pseudomonadota > Gammaproteobacteria > Pseudomonadales > Marinobacteraceae > Marinobacter > Marinobacter sp. L-80. The sequence continues at coordinate 73,104 of NZ_JBSXOI010000075.1, read as the reverse complement.
ATAGGGGCGGGCAAGAACCAGCAAACAGGCGTGGCCGGCAATGGTCACTCTCACCGCGTCGTCCACCTCAAAGCCGTCACAGCCATAGAATTCCTTCTCGGAGAGAAAAAGCTGGACCCGTTGCTCCAAGGTTTGCTTGAGGGCTTCAGGAAGCCGTCGGTAAAGCGGCACGTTCGCATCAAGATGCTCGCGCCAGGATGTTGGAAAGGGGGCTCTCAGTTCCCGTTCCCTCCGCAAGGCGCGGTAGAAGAAGAGGTAGAATACGGTTGCTGCGATCAGGGTCACTGCGAAGACTGCGAAAACAAGTGCTGCTGACATGCTGCTCCCGGCGACCATTGATTGAATTACCCCGTATCTTACAGAAAAATTGGATCTGCACGCAGTCAGGGCCCGTATTGCTGGTTGTTCTACATTGCAGGGGATGTGAAGCTGCATGAACCGTATTGATCGTTGAGGAGGCTGATATGTCCGATAATTCCACTGTTGTAATCACCGGGGCAAACCGGGGCATTGGTCTGGAGCTCGCCCGGCTCTATGCAGGCCGCAGCTGCTCGGTAATCGGCGTGTGCCGGGAGGCCTCGCCGGAGCTGGAAGAGGTTGCGGCGAGGATCATCGACAGTGTCGACGTGACGACCAATGAGGGTGTGGCAAGGCTCGTGGCCGGTCTTGAGGGCCAGTCCATTGATCTGCTGATCAACAATGCCGGTCTGCTGCAGGACGAGAAACTGGGCAGTATCGATTTTGATTCCATCCGTACGCAGATGGAAATCAACGCCTACGCTCCACTGAAAATCGCTGAAGCCCTGTTTGAAAAAATCCCCTCCGGAGGCAAAATCGCCAACATCACCAGCCGCATGGGCTCTATCGCCGACAACGACTCTGGCGGCCGCTATGGGTACCGTGCTTCAAAGGCGGCGTTGAATGCCTTTGGCAAGTCCCTCGCGATGGATCTGAAACCGAGGGGTATCGCGGTGGCCCAGCTGCACCCGGGTTATGTTCAGACCCGAATGGTGAATTTTGGTGGGTTGATTACTCCGGAAGAATCGGCAAAAGGCCTGGCAGAGCGGATTGATGGCCTCACCTTGGAGAATACCGGGTCGTTCTGGCACAGCAACGGCGACGAGCTGCCGTGGTGATCCTGAAAACATTTTCATTTGTTTGCATTGGAGTGAGGCAGGATTCTGTTTTAACGAGTACTCTTGTTACCTAAAAAAGGAATTCTGCTGTCGATGAAAAGTGCGAGTGCTCCAATGAATTATGAGCCTGAGCGGGAACGCAGGCCCCAGTTCTGGCGTTTGGCCATGCGATGTGCCCAGATCGCCGGGACTGTAGATGTCATCTTTTTCTTTCTTTTTCATGCATTGGGTTCGCCGGTTCTGGCATGGATCAACGTGGTTAGCGTGGCCATGTATGCCGGCGCCTACTACGCACTCAAATACCATAAAAACAAGATTGCGGTCGTACTGATCTGGGCAGAAGTGCTCGGGCACGCCGGCCTCGGTACCGTTCTTATCGGCTGGGAGAGCGGTTTCCATTATTACCTTCTTATGTTCATACCGGCGATCTGCGTTTCCGCGTCCCGAAGATGGGCGGTTTATGCGCTACTCACTCTCTGGGGATACTACGTCGCGCTCGATGCCTTGATGTGGTACATCGAACCGTTGCAGCCAATTCCGCAGACAGCCCTGAACATAGTCCATCTGTTCAATCTGAGCGTGGTCTTTGCAATGTTCAGTTACCTGGCTTCCTATTACCTCAGCATGGTTGTTTCGGCACAGCGCAAGCTTCGCGAAATGGCAACAACGGACTCATTAACCGGGCTTTTCAATCGCCGTCATATGACCTACCTGGCTGAAAAAGAGGTATCGCGGTTCCGGCGCAGCGGACACCCGGTCGGTTTCCTCCTGCTGGATGTCGATCATTTCAAGTCGATCAATGATGCCTTCGGACATGAAGCCGGTGACAGGGTACTCGGCTGTGTTGCCGATGTGATCCGGGAAGAATTAAGGGCTCAGGATCTGATAGGTCGATGGGGTGGTGAGGAGTTTCTGGTCATTCTTCCGGATACGAATGCTGATAAAGCGCAAGCAAGCGCGGAGCGGATACGAAAGGCGTTTTTGGCAAGGGACTGGCGCGCAGTTATCGGCGGTGATATCGATGTTACGATCAGCATCGGGGTAAGTGAGCTGCGAACTGGCGAAGACCTGAGTGCCGCGGTCAGCAGGGCTGATGAAGCTCTTTACCGCGGTAAAACGGGCGGCCGTAACCGGGTAGAACTGGAAACCATCTGAAGCCAAAGCAAGGGGTAGGTTTATGAGTCTGGCAATTGCACTGCATGTTCTGTCCGCGGTTATCTGGGTTGGCGGTATGTTCTTCGCCTACATGGCGATGCGTCCGGCCGTGGTTGAGGTGGTAGAGGCCTCCCAGCGTGGCCATCTTTGGTCGAAGACGCTTGAACGGTTCTTCCGCTGGGTCTGGCTCGCGGTTGTGCTGCTCCTGGTTACCGGCTACTGGATGATTTTCAGTGTGTTTGGCGGTATGGCCGGTGCTGGCTGGCACATTCATGCCATGCAGACGCTCGGGCTGGTGATGATGCTGCTTTACTTTCACGTGTATTTTGCGCCTTTCCGACGGCTCAAGCAGGCGGTTGCAGACAAGGATCCGCAGGCTGGTGGTGTTCAGGTGGGAAAGATTCGCCGTCTGGTCGGTATCAATCTGATTCTCGGCCTGATTGTGGTCGCCATAGGGTCTGGCGGTCGGTACCTGTAAGGCTGAGCGATCGGGGACCGATACCATGTCTGATATTCGAAAGAGAGCCATTGCAGGCCTGAAAGCCGGCGATTCGTTTACCCTGGTGCGTACGTTCACCGAGGATGAGACTCTGTCCTTTGGGGAAATCAGCCGCGATCAGAATCCGGTTCACTACAGCGATGAGTTTGCCCAGGCCAAGAACCTGCAGGGAAAGATCTGCCATGGCTTGCTGGTTGGCGGGATGATCACGGAAGTGGGTGGGCAGATTGGCTGGCTGGCGTCCGGGATGAATTTTCGCTTCCGCCGGCCAGTGTATTTCGGTGATACCGTCACCTGTGTATTCACCATCACCGAAGTGGATGCAAGGAATCGGGCCCGGGCCGAAGCGGTGCTCTCGAATCAGCATGGTGAGCCGGTTATCGAAGCCACGCTAACGGGTGTTCTACCCGGGCCGAAGGAACAGCAGTTGATGTCAGCAATGATCAGCGAAGAGAGAACCACGTCTGCCGGCTGACCAGCACCGGCTAAGGCGTCAGTCCTCCTCGGCGTCCCTCATCCGTTCCTGTCGCTCCCACTCTTCCTCTTTTGCCGCATCGATGATTTCCATCAGTTCGTCGACGTTGGCAGCGGTGTCATCGTGCTGGAAGCAGCCCGTGAGCTTGCTGTCCGGGTGCAGGTCGCCTGACTCGTAGAGCGCCCAGATCTCCTTGCCATAATCGGTGTTCAGCAGTTCCGGCGCGAAGCGTCCGAAATAGCGGCGCATATTGTCGACGTCGCGCTCCAACATGCGTTCCGCGTTGTTATTGCCGGATGCATTGACGGCCTGGGGAAGATCAATAATGACAGGACCGCGGGCATCGACCAGCACGTTGAATTCCGACAGATCCCCATGGATCAGACCGGCGCTCAACATACGGACAACCTCTCGGATGACCTGGCCGTGGAAGTCGCGGGCCTGTTCCGGGGACAGGGTGACATCATCCAGCCTGGGCGCGGCCTTGCCATCTTCATCCGCCACCAGCTCCATCAGCAGTACACCGTCCACGAAGCCCAGAGGTTCGGGAACCCGGACGCCGGCGGCGGCAAGCCGGTAGAGGGCATCCACCTCGGCGTTGAGCCAGGCATCTTCCTGTTCCTTCTGGCCGTACTTTGTCTTCTTGCTCATGGCCCGGGCTCGACGACTGTTCCGGACCTTTCGTCCTTCCTGGTATTCCACCGCCTGCTTGAAACTCCGCTTTGTCGCTTCCTTGAAGACCTTGGCACAGCGCGTCTGGTCTCCGCAGCGCACAACATAAACCTGGGCTTCCTTGCCGCTCATGAGCTGGTAGAGCACTTCGTCCACCATGCCGTCATCGACAAGTGGTTGTAATCTTTTTGGTACTTTCATAAAACCTTTCAGGCTGACAGTGAGTCGGGCAGCCACGTTCGTTGATCTGGAACAAGGCCGGATTCGGGCAGGGCAGGGACAATGACTGCTACGGAGCATAGCTTACATGAAAATCTTTTTCCTGATCCTGTTGATTCTGGTGGTTGCAGTCACCGTCGCCCTCTGGTTTTGGCGTCAGTCTGACCACACCGCAGACCGGGCTGTCATTACCGGATTGGCAACGCTGCAGCCGGCTGCCCCGGAGCGCTTTGATCTTGCTCTTCTTGAGGGTTTGCCGGAGCCAGCCCAGCGGTATTTCCGTTACACCATTCAGCCTGGTACCCCGCTCTATACCGTGGCCCGTATCTCTATGAACGGAAAATTCGGTATGGGCAATCGGGAGTCGCCCGACTACGTGCACATGCAGGCCACCCAGGTGCTGGCCATGCCGGAAGGGTTTATCTGGAAAATGAGCGCCCACAGAGGCCTGCTCGGGATTTCCGGCTCGGACACTGACCAGTGGACGCGGTTCTGGCTGATGGGCCTATTCCCTGTTGCCCGGGCGGGTGGTGATGCGGATCATGCCCGTTCGGCATTCGGCCGTTATGTGGCAGAGGCGGTTTTCTGGACGCCGGCTGCCCTGCTGCCGGGGCCCGGCGTTTCCTGGAAGCTGGTCGATATAAACACGGCCAGGGTGGTTGTTCGTCATGAGGGCATGGAACAGGCAGTGGATGTTGTCGTTGCCGGCGACGGCCGGCCGCTCCAGGTGAGTTTTGACCGGTGGACCAATGCGAATGCGGAAAAAGTCCATCGCTTGCAGCCCTTTGGCGGCTACCTGTCAGAGTTTCGGGAGTTCGAAGGCTTTGTATTGCCGACCCAGGTGGAAGCCGGGAACTTCTTTGCCACGGAGGATTACTTTCCCTTTTTCATTGCCAGGGTAACGGGAATTGAATTTCCAAAGCATGACGCAACAGGGCATCCGGAATAGTGTCTCGGATGCCCTGTTATCTTTACCGAACGACGAAAACCGAAATATCGCTGTGTTTAACGATATTGGCGCCGTTCGAATGGAGAATGTGTAGCCGGTCGCCAATCCCCGGCGGATGTGAAGCCATCACTACCAGATCTGTCCCGGTTGTTTTGATCGCCTCAAGCAACTTGTCTTCAAGCTCCACGGCGGTATCAGCAGATTCAATCACCATGCTGTCGGTATTGATCCCGTGGGATTTTCCCTGCTCCTCCGCAAACACCCTCAGTTTCTCTGCGAGTTCTTTCGGGTTGTGCGCGGCCGCTCCCGGGGTGCTGTTGGTGACGGTGACGTAGCACAGGGTGGCGTTGTAATGCTTGGCAATATCAATGGAGGTATTGAGCGCCTTCACCATTTTATCGGTATGGGCGAGGTCGACCGGAACGAGGATCTTGCTGTACATAAGAGTTCTCCTTTTCCGCATGCGATACAGACTTGGGTCTGTTGTCCTGAATTCAGATTGGCAGTGCCCTGTTGGGTATGTCAAAAAAAGCCCGGTGAAGTTCACCGGGCTTTTGCGGTTGGAGAGGCCGGATTCGTTTTACAACAGGTTGTACAGGAAAACCACGGCGATACCGGCGGGCGTCAGATACCGGAGTACGAACATGAATGCCTTATAGCTGCTTCCTTGCAGACCAATATCGGCCGGCAGACCCTCACGTTTCATCGCCCATCCGGCAAACAGCGCAATGGCGAGTCCGCCGAGAGGCATCATCAGGTTGGAGACGAGGAAGTCGAGCAGGTCGAAGACCGTCTTGCCCTCGAAGAACGGAATAAAGCCAAGCGGGTGCACACTTTCCCAGACGTTGAAGGACAACACGGTACCGATACCGATAAACCAGATGGCGAGCCCGCCACCAATGGCGCTTTTCGCTCGACTCACGCCTTTGTGTTCTTCCAGCCATTCGACTACCGGTTCCAGCATGGAAATGGCCGAGGTGATGGCTGCTACCAGTAGCAGGGCGAAGAAAATGGTGCCGAACAGCGCACCACCACTCATCTGGCCAAAGGCCAGTGGCAGGGTCACGAAGATCAGGCCGGGCCCTGCCCCTGGCTCAAGGCCATTGGCAAATACCAGGGGAAAGATGGCCAGCCCCGCGAGAAGCGCAACGCTGGTGTCCACGACGGCAATGGTCATGGCGGTCCGCGCAATGTTTACGGTTTTTGGCAGGTAGGAGCCATAGGCCATCAGAACACCAATACCGATACTGAGCGTAAAGGCGGCGTGCCCCAGGGCAGTCAGAACCCCCGCCGTTGTCAGTTTGCTGAAATCCGGCGAGAACATGAAACTCACGGCCCGGCCAAAGCTGCCGCTGTTCATGGCATAGATCACCATGGCAACCAACAGCACGAACAACAGAGGCATCAGCATATTCACAGCTTTCTCAAGCCCCGAGCGAATGCCCCTGCCAACGATGAACACCACAATCACCATGAACACCGAGTGCCACATCAGCAGTTCCCAGGGGTTGGCAAGGAGCCCGCCGAACTGGCCGCCGATGGCTTCGGTATCTGCTCCGGTAAACAGCCCGGTTGCGGCCTTGCCGATATAGACCAGGGCCCAGCCGCCAATCACGGCGTAAAAAGAAAGCACCAGGAAGGATGCAATTACCCCGTTCCAGCCGATGGCTCTCCAGCCCCTGGCTGTGCCTTCACTTTTGGTCAGGGTGCGCATGGTGGCCACAGGGCTCTGACCGCCGCGCCGACCAATCATGGTTTCGGCAATCAGTACCGGCACGCCGATCAGGAAGATACAGGCCAGGTAGATCAGAACGAAGGCGCCGCCGCCGTTCTCGCCAGTAATGTACGGAAACTTCCAGATGTTCCCGAGGCCAACGGCTGAACCAGCCGCAGCCAGGATAAAGGCCATCCGTGAGGACCAGAGGTTATTGGCCTGCTGGTGTGGTTGGGTACTCTCACTCATTCTTCTCTCCGGCTAATTGTTTTTGTCGGATTGATTGGTTGTTGTCGAAAAAGTATTTACTTGCCGAGCACCTCGCGCAGGGCGGAAGCGACTTGTGGCAAGACGTGGTCGTTCAAACCGGCAACGTTTACGCGGCTGCTTTCCAGCATGTAGATGCCGTGTTCCTTCCGTAACCGGCCCACCTGCTCCGGACTGATTCCGAGGAACGAGAACATGCCTCGCTGACGGGCGATGAATTCGAAGTCGCCGAACGATGAAAGCGCGCCGGCAAAAGCGTGGCGCAGATGCAGGATGCGCTCACACATACCGTTTAGCTCCTGTTGCCACTGGGCTCGCAGGTCGTCATCGCCAAGGATGGTCTCCACTATTGAGGCGCCGTGGGCCGGTGGCATTGAGTAATGCGACCGGATGACGCTCAGCAGCTGGCTTGTGGCGGCGGCATTCACGGTTGCGGTTTCCGAAACCAGGGCGAGGGCGCCGGTGCGCTCCCGGTAGAGGCCAAAGTTCTTGGAGCACGAGCCTGCGATCAGCATTTCAGGTACCGCACTGGCCAGGTGCCTCAGACCAGCTGCATCCGCGTCCAGGCCTTCGCCAAGGCCCTGATAGGCCATGTCCACGAAGGGCAGTAGGCCTTTGCGCTGGATCAGGCTGGTCACTTCCTGCCACTGGGCCAGGCTCAGGTCCGCGCCCGAGGGGTTGTGGCAGCACCCGTGCAGCAACACCACGTCGCCCGCATCCGCCCGTTCCAGGGTTTCCAGCATGGCGCCGAAGTCTACCTGCAGGGTCTCTGGATTGAGGTACGGATATTCGCGAATAGTCAGGCCGGCGCCACCGAGCAACGGCAAGTGGTTGGCCCAGGTGGGCGTGCTGACCCAGACTTTTGTATCGGCTTTGCACAGACGCAGAAACTCGGCCGCCATACGCAGGGCGCCGCAGCCGCCCGGTGTCTGGATGACCGATACGCGACCGTCGCGGACCAGTGGGCTGTTGCTGCCCAGGATCAGCTCCGCCATGGCGCTGTTGAAGCCGGTGGAACCGGCAGGGCCCACGTAGCTCTTGGTGGTTTCGCCCTCAAGAAGGCGACGCTCGGCTTCATGCACGGCGGCCATGATGGGCGTATTGCCGGCATCGTCCTTGTAGACACCAATGCCCAGATCCACCTTGTCCGGACGATTGTCCTCACGGAAGGTCTGCATCAGCTGCAGGATCGGATCCTGAGGCAGGGGCTGGAGTGTTTCAAACATGGTTTGCCTCCTCGTCGGCCTGTTGGGTTCGGATCAGGGTCGGGCGACCGGTGTCCAGCGCCTTGGTCAACTGTGTCTGCTTTTCACGGATGCTCTCTGCCGCCTGTTCCCTGACCGGGCCGTAGCCCCGGACATCAGCGGGCAGCTCGGCAAGCTGCAGGAAGGTCTCGTAGTTGCTGGCGTTGAGTTCACGGCCGATTCGCGCAACCAGGTTCTGGTAGTCCTTCAGCAAGGCGCGGTCCAGCTTGCGGTCTGCGGAGTAGCTGAATGGGTCCACCGCGGTTCCACGCAGGCCGCGAAGCCTGGCCAGCAGTCGGAAGGCCCGGAACATCCAGGGGCCAAACCGACGCTTTTTCGGGCGACCCTGAGCATCGGTCTCGCCGCTAAGCAGGGGTGGGGCCAGGTGGAAGTGAACCTTGAAGTCTCCCTCGAAGGTTTCATTAACCTCTTTCATAAAGTCGGTTTCAGCAAACAGCCGGGCCACTTCGTACTCGTCCTTGTAGGCCATGAACCGATACAGCTGCTGTGCCACTGCACGGGTCAGCAGAAGATTGGTTTCGCCGAGGGCTTCCTCGGCCTTGCGGACTCCGGCAACAGTGTCACGGTATTGGTCAGCCCAACGCTGGTTCTGATAGTTGACCAAATGCTTGTGGCGAATGTTGATCAGTTCGTCCAGGGTTGGCTCGGGTTTGACCTCCACAACCTGGGCGTTGTTGTCGTCCAGCAGATCCGTGACTGCGCTGGGTTCCACGGCCGCCAGTCGGCCCCAGCCGAAGGCTTCCTTGTTCCGGTCGATGGCCACGCCATTGAGCTCAATCGCCTTCATCAGTGCCGCTTCTGAGAGCGGCAGCAGGCCCTTCTGCCAGGCAAAGCCGAGCATCATCACGTTGGAGAAAACGGTGTCGCCCATCAGTTTCTCGGCGATGCCGTTGGCGTCAAGCTGATCGAAATGATCTTCGCCAACTGCGTTCTTCAGCAGGCCAAGGCGCTTGTCGGCCTTCATGTCGGCGTCGCGGTAGAGTACGTAATCTGCGGTAGGCAGTTCCGCTTCGTTGGCGACAATCCGGGTGTGGTTGGGCCGGAGAACGCTCAGGGCCTTCTGGGAAGACGCCACCACCAGATCACAGGCGATGACCGCATCGGCCTGGCCATTGCTGATCCGTACCTGATGGAGCTTGTCCGGAGACGGTGCCATACGAACGTAGCTCAGCACCGTGCCGCCTTTTTGGGCGAAGCCCATGAAATCCAGTACCGAGGCACCGCGCGACTCCAGATGGGCTGCCATGGTGATCAGCTGGCCGACAGTTACCACGCCCGTACCGCCAACACCGCCCACGAGCAGATCGTAGGAGCCGGTCATTTCCGGCAATTTGGGAGCTGGAATGTCAGCCAGCTTGCGGGTGAGTACGGAGCCGGTGTCAACGCCCCGGGATTTGCGCAACTGACCGCCTTCAATGGTCACGAAGCTGGGACAGAAACCGTTAACGCAGGAGAAGTCCTTGTTGCACGAGGACTGGTCAATCTTGCGCTTGCGGCCCAGTTCGGTCTTGCGCGGCACCACCGAGAGACAGTTGGACTGCACCGAGCAGTCGCCACAGCCTTCGCAGACATGGTGGTTGATAAAGGCCCGCTTTGCCGGATCCGGGAACTGCTTGCGCTTGCGCCGGCGGCGCTTCTCGGCGGCACAGGTCTGGTCGTAGATCAGCACGGTACAACCAGGGATGTCACGCAATTCGCGCTGCACCTGGTCGAGCTCGGACCGATCGTGGAAGGTGACATCCTTGGGGAACAGGTCATGATGGCCATCGTATTTCTCGGGCTCATCACTGAGCACAACAACCCGATTCACCCCTTCTGCGGCCATTTGCTGGGCAATCCTGTCGACGGTGATCTGGCCGTCCACCGGCTGACCGCCGGTCATGGCCACGGCGTCGTTGAACAGGATCTTGTAGGTAATGTTGATGCCGGCAGCCACCGCCTGACGGATAGCCATGGAACCGGAGTGGAAATAGGTGCCTTCACCCAGGTTCTGGAACACGTGTGGGTTGCCGGTATAGCGGCTCTTGCCAATCCAGTTGACCCCTTCGCCACCCATCTGGATGAGGGATTCCGTGTTCCGGCCCATCCAGGACGCCATGAAGTGGCAGCCAATGCCGGCCAGGGCCTTGCTGCCCTCAGGGACCTTGGTGGAGGTGTTGTGGGGGCAGCCAGAGCAGAAATAGGGCATACGCTTGACGCCACCCGGATCCTGAGCCGTGGTCATGGCACTGATTTCAGCCATACGCTCACTGAAGTCCACCTCGAAGAAGCGACCAAGACGGGCCGCCAGGAAGCCGGCAACCAGTTTCGGGCTCAACTCGCCGACATAGGGGATGAGCGGTCGGCCCAGCTCATCCTGTTTGCCGGTAATCAGAACCTCGCCAGGACGGTCCGGCTCGGACATATACTCCTTGATCTGGCTCTCGATAATGCCGCGCTTTTCCTCGATCACCAGCACTTCTTCCTTGCCGTGAACGAAGTCCAGGATGCCGCGACGCTCCAGGGGCCAGACCATGCCCACCTTGTAGATATCCAGCCCCATGTCCCGGGCCTGGTCTTCATCGATGCCCAACAGGTCCAGGGCTTCAAGCAGATCCAGGTGACCCTTGCCGGTGGTGACAATACCAAAGCGGGCTTCCTTGTTTTCGAACAGGCACCGGTCAATGCGGTTAGCCCGGGCAAAGGCCTGAACAGCCGCGAGCTTGTGCTCGATACGGGTTTCCAGTTGCGGCCCCGGCAGGTCCGGCCAGCGGTAATGCAGGCCGCTTTCCGGCGCGGTGAAATCGTCCGGAGTGACAAAATCCGGTGTTGGCGGAATTTCCACAGAAGCCGCGCTTTCCACGGTTTCCGATATGGCCTTGAAGCCGACCCAGCAGCCACTGTAGCGGGAAAGGGCATAACCCCAGAGACCGAATTCCAGGTATTCCGCGATGTTGGCCGGGTTGATGGTGGGCATGAAGAAGCTCATGAATGCCACATCGGACTGGTGGGGCATGGACGATGACACGCAGCCATGGTCGTCGCCCGCTACCACCAGCACACCGCCATGGGGGGAGGATCCGTAAGTGGTGCCATGTTTCAGGGCGTCGCCGGCTCGGTCCACGCCCGGGCCCTTGCCATACCAGAGGCCGAATACGCCCTCTACCTGACGGTCTTCATCGGTTTCTACTTGCTGGGTACCCAGCATGATCGTCGCGGCAAGATCCTCGTTGATGGCGGGAACAAAATCGATCCGGTTCTCGTCCAGCAGGTCTTTCGCCTGCCAGAGTGCCTGGTCGACCGCACCGAGGGGGGAACCACGGTAGCCACTGACCAGGCCGGCGGTATTCAGGCCTTGCTTGCGATCCAGGGCAGCCTGCATCAACGGAATTCGGACCAGGGCCTGTGTGCCGGTCAGGAACACCCGACCGGATTCCCGCAGGTAGCGGTCTTCGAGTTTGTAATCGTCGAGTTGTGGGGTATCGGCGGACATGGCGCCCTCCTTTTTGTCGATTTTATGATCAAAATTCTAGAGGTAAGTCCGCAAAAGGTGCTTGCTTATTGGAAGGAGGTTTTCAGGATTTGCGAAAGAATGTTTGATAAAAGACAATAAAGAGAAAGAACCTTTGATAAAAATCAGGTGTTACCAAATGAAACAGGTGGAGCTGGACAAGCTGGATCGGAAAATCCTATCGGTGCTGCAGCAGGATGGGCGCATCAGTAACCAGTTACTGGCCGAACAGGTGGGTTTGTCACCGGCTGCTTGCTGGCGCCGGGTGCGCACACTTGAGGAAAGCGGTGTGATTCAGGGATACAGCGCAAGAGTGGATCCGGAACGCATTGGTCAGGGGCTGTGCGTGCTCGTCAATCTGTCACTGCAGCGGCACAACATCGACAGCACGGCGGAGATTGAGCAGCAGGTGAGCAGTTATCCGGAGGTGCTTCAGTGCTTTGCGGTGACCGGTAATGCCGATTTCGTGCTCAGGGTAATCGTGCCGGATATGGCCAGTTACGACAGGTTCCTGAACGAAAAAATCTTTACCCTGCAGGGCATTGCCCAGGTGAATTCGAACTTTGCGTTGCGGGAGATAAAAAATACCGAGACGATCCCGGTGGAAGGTATTCTGTAGTTTCGGCAGGTAGCAACAACGAAAAAAGGCAGCCGAAGCTGCCTTTTTCTGAACGTGTCGTCTGTTATTTACAGAGCGACAACGTTTTCCGCCTGAGGACCTTTCTGGCCCTGGGTAACGGTGAACTCGACCTGCTGGCCTTCAGCCAGAGTCTTGAAACCGCCGCCCTGAATAGCGCTGTAGTGAACAAAAACGTCCGGGCCGCTTTCGCGAGTGATAAAGCCAAAACCTTTTGCTTCGTTGAAAAACTTAACGTTGCCGGTAACTGTAGACATAGTATTCTTCCTGATTTCAATCATTTAATGTGCCGTCACGTCATCTTGTTGATGGCTGATCGGCGGTATGCGGAAACAAAAAACTGGCGTGATCAAAAACAGGACGTGCTACTTATTACAGCTGAGCGGTCTTATTGATGAAATGCTTTGCTAAATCTTTCCAACGAGGCCCACTGTACTCCTGCCAGGGGGAAAAGCAAAGCTATTTCTTGTAGGCATAAACCGGGGTAGTGGAATTCGCGGTTCCAAGGCTGTCCAGCCTGCGCGGCTTGGCAATGGCGAAGCCCTGGGCGTAGTCCACCTGGATCTCTTTCAGGGTGTCCATGATTTCCATGTCTTCCACATATTCGGCGATGGTCTGAAGATCCAGAAAATGACAGAGCTCGTTGATCGACCTCACCATGGCGTAGTTCGTGAGGTTGGTCGCCATGTCCTTTACAAATATGCCGTCAATTTTCACGAAGTCCACTGGCAGTTTCTGGAGGTACGCATAGGAAGACAGGCCGGTGCCGAAATCATCCAGTGCGAACCGGCAGTTCAGCCGCTTCATCTCGCGCATGAAATCCGAGGCAAAATGGAGGTTGGCGACGGCAGAGGTCTCGGTTACTTCAAAGCAGAGCTTGTGGGCCAGCTCCGGATTCGCCCTGAGATTGGATTCCAGGCCGAGCATGAAGCTGTCATCGCTCAACGACGAGCCTGACAGGTTAACGTTCAGAGTGGCAATCCTGGCGAGCGCCTCGGGATTATTACGCATCCATGTCAGCACCTCGGAAATGACCCACAAATCAACCCGCGTACTGCGTTTGAATTGTTCGGCCGCCTCGATATAGCCCTGGGGCGAGATCTCCTTACCAGCACTGTCTTTCAGGCCGAGCAAGAGTTCATACATCGTGCCTTCGCCGTCTTCCGGTTCAAGGGCAACGATGGGCTGGGCCCGAAGGTAGAGGCTGCCATCACGGATGGTCCGGTCTATTTCGGTGACCCATTGGGGGGTGCCGAGCCGGGACTGGTCCCGGTTTTCCCTGGCCAGTTCAATCCGGTTCCCGCCCAGCTTCTTGGCTGCTTTAAGCGAGAGGCTCGCAAGATTGAGAAGGTCGCCAGGTGACTGTCCCGCCCCGGTTACCGGCCGGATACTGATGCTGACGGTTGCCCGATATTCCGCCTGCCCATGCCGGAACACATGTTGCTCGAAGTTGCGCCGCAGGGACTCTGCAAAATCCAGGCAGTCTTCTGTACTGATGTTATTGATGAGCACCGCAAACTCATTGCCGCTGATCCGGCCAACGTGGGACTCCGCGAATCGGGATTCGCTCTGCTTACGGAGTGTGTCGGCGACATGCCTCAACAGGGCGTCGCCGGCGTCCGCGCCATAGGAGGCGTTGATGACACTGAACTCGTCTATATCCAGAACCATCAGGGCGGCGGCATGGTCTTCAGCAGATGACGGCAGGATGCTGATCAGCTGAGAAACCTGTTTCTCGAAGTCATGGCGGTGCATACACCCCGTCAGGGCATCGTGGGTTGCCTGAAAATTGAGCTTCCGGTAAACATCTTCAACGATGCTGAACAGGCTTTGGTCGAGGAATGGGACGTCTCCGCTCTCAACCAGCCAGGCTTCGCCTTCAGCGAGTTTCTGCACAAACTCGGGAAATCCGTAACTGACCTCGCTCATGCCTTTGGGCGAAAGAAAAACAAACCTGAGTGAATCCTCGCTGCCCCACACCAGCCGCAACCGGCGGGTCTCGCCGGTATCCAGACGAACCTCAACCCAGTCGCCTACGGAAATCTCCTTTGCCCTTGAGGCCCAACGACTGTCTTCAAGCTCCGGTGGCAGCGGGGCTGGCGCTTCATCGGCGTCACCGTACTCATCAACCCATGTGGTTTCTGCTTCCCCGTTGCCCTCGAGAATTCCGGATAGCTCGTCAATAACCGGCCTTACGCGCGAGACTTCCCCGGCGGTTTTCAGCTCCCGCTCGATGAACTGCAGCATGACGCTGCTCTCCAGCTCCCGTTCAAATGCCAGCTCTTCGGAGGTGTCGGCAGGCGAAAGCCAGGCCTGGAGCTGTGCAACCACATCAAACAGTTCCTCACAATGCCGGCTTTCCGGACCTTCTCTCAGCATGGTCAGGACGATCAACTGCTCCCAGCCCGCCTGAAGAATGCGGATCAGAATCTTCGGAACCTGTCTGTTGCTCAAGAGCGAGTTCAGCCTCTGCCTTGCCTCCTTGCGGGTAAGGCGCAGGCGCTCCTTGCCCTCCAGGGTTTTTGCCAGCCGTTCCGAGTTGCGGAGAAACGATTGGTCCTGACGCTCGACAAGCTGTTTCAGGCGTTCACCCAGGCTTCCCATCAGGTCCGGATCCGATACCTCGATCTCTGTCAGCTCCTCGACGATATCGGCAACCGTTGCTTCCAGCTTCTTGCTTGAGGCTCTCTCGGCAAGACAGATGTGCATCAGGTTATTGATGATATCCCGGGCCGGGTGGTCGCCGGCATTCAGAAAATCCGGTGTTTCAACCAGCGTTTCGAATACGGGTAGTCGAAGCTTTTGCAGTTGGTGGCGAAGCGAGCCCGAGAGTTCATCGTGGGTTTTCAGAGGCTCGAACAGTCGGTCCACCAGGTTGGCCTTCTCAACGGCCGTGTGATCCAGGGAGCTGGCCAGTTCGGAGTCCGAGTTGGCCAGTTCCCGAAGCAGTCCCGCCATATCGGGCTCGTCGCCGTGCAACCGGTCCAGGAGTTCCCGGCGCCGGGAGCGGAGGTTTTCCGAAAGCCTTGGATTGGGCTCCTCCCAGTCTGCAACTTCAGACGAGGGGTTTGACTCCAGGGCCATCAATTGAAAAAGGGAACGACCGACCGAAGGCGACCCGGACGCCTCGGGCCTGGCGTGATTGGTTTCCGGAGTTTCTTCGGATGAGTCTTCTGTGGCTGCCGTCGCTGAACCCGCGTCGTCCGTTGCGTGCTCCCGGTCGCGGAGTGACCAGTTTGCGGGTAGCTCGGTGATATCTATGGCCTCAAGACCAGCTCGTCGGCAGTCATTGATCAGGGACCGGATGGCCGCGGGCCAGACCCGGACCAGAGCATTTTCCCAGGCGCGGTAGATGGTCAGGCGGTGCTCCCGCGTAATGCCCAGATGATCGACCATATACTGCAGGCAGACGCACAGGGCCCGAGGCGTCAGAGGATTGTTGTCATCGTTGACGTCCTGTCGGAAAATCTGGTTAAGAAACTGGTTGAGCAGGAAGTTGGCCCCGGTATTTGCTTTGTTTACGCGGGTGGCGATGGCCTGCAGGTCCAGCCAGTCCTCGAACTCGTGCTGTTGCAGCAGGTGCAACTCCTTGTTGCCGGCCCGGGACTCGGCGGCGGGCTCAAGGGTTGCCTGATTGGCCTGGAACTGGGCCTGGAAATCCTGGAGCATTCGTTGCTGGCGACTCTGGAAAATGAAGCGCATGTCCTTGAGCCGGGTAATCTCACGCAGCTCTGCAGCCTCTTCCAGGTCGGCTTCAATGCCCTCGAAGGTGCCTTCCATAAATTCCGGAAGCAACTGTTCCAGAAGCCGACGGCAATGCTGGTGGTAGAGCTGTTTCAGTGAAGGATCCGGAGTCGCGGCTTCGAGCCGATTCGTTCCAGTGTGCTGTAACAAACGCTCAATGTCGTTGCTGAGTTCCTCGGTGTTCCCAGCTATGTCCAGCGAAATGCCGCTACTGCGGCCAACCTGAACCGTGCCTCTGTAATAGATATGCTGTTTTTCATGGTCATTATCGAGGAAAACATGAAGATCGGTCTGTGCAGCGGCAGACGATGACAGCTGGTCGAGTACCGCGGGCGACGAAAAGTGCTTCAGGGTGAGGCGCAGCCCTTCTTTACCCAGAGCCACGCTGTCAATGACACAGCCACAGGGAATGAGGCCGGGCGCGACGACAACCGCATCCTTGCTGAGTCTGGAGTGTTTTGCGTTGAGCCGGGTCATTGACCGCCTTCCTGAGCAGTGAAAAATGAATCGTTGTTCAATTTATTGTGGGTTCAGTTTAATTTGAACTTCAGCAAACGCAAAGTGAATCTATAAAAGCGACACATATAAGCCTGGGCGGCTCGTTTAATCCACGCCTGTATTATAGACGCTCGATGGGCTTCAGCATCAGATCCCTGTTGAGCTCATAACAGGCAAAATCCTTTGCCAGATAAAGGTTTCCCCGATAAATACCTTTGGCTTCGGATTCGATCTCACCAATGTGCGGATAAGCATCCGGATTGAACTGGTAACGGGAACTGAAGTGGGTAAGGACGAGATTGGGAACGCCTGCGGCCTCGGCGAAGCGGGCTACCTGGGCAGCGGAGCTGTGCTGCGGCCAGGGTCCGACCCGGTCAGAGACCTCCTGGGTGTAGGTCGCTTCGTGGATGACCACCTGAACACCCGTGCACGCTGCCAGAAGCAGGTCGGGCTGGTCGTTGTCGCCGGCTACGATAACCTTGCGAGGTTTTCTGGCAATTCGGGTGTAATCATCACAACGGGCGAGGCGCCCATCTTCCAGTACCACGTCGTCGCCCTGTTGCAGGCGGCCCCAGGCGGGACCGGCCTCAATACCATCCGCTTCGAGCCTGTCCCGGACCAGCTGGCGTTCCAGATTCTTTTCCGTGAACACAAAGGCCCTGCAGGAGACACGATGGGACAGGGGGACTGCAGTTACCGACAGGGAGTCGTCTTCCCAGTGGAAGTTCTCTGCTTCGGAATCGACAAATCTCAATTCAAAACTCAGGCTGGAGTCACTATTACCGATGGCGGCCTCTATGAAGGTTTTTACCGGTCTTGGCGCAACCAGGTACAAAGGAGCGTTGCGGCCGAGCATGGAGGCGCTGGTCAGCAGTCCCGGCAGCCCGAACGTATGGTCGCCATGGATGTGGGTGATAAATATTGCCTGCAGCTGCATCACGGAATGATGGGTTCTCAGCAACTGGTGCTGGGTGCCTTCACCGCAGTCAATCAGGTACCAGTGTTTTGGTCCGCCGTGGCTCAGCGCCAGACCGGTAACGTTGCGCGATTTTGTCGGCGTTCCGGCTGACGTGCCGAGGAAGGTGAATTCCATACCAGGCCTTTTCGGGTTAACGTGTCGTCTCTCTGTTCGCCATAATACGAAGGTAGCAGAATTGACGATACATTAGCCGGGGCGACCGCTAATGAGCCGGTTAGCGACATTTATATAAGGAGTGCTGTCTTGTCTGAGTTGTCCAGTTACGAGAGTTTTTCGATTGAGGTTAAAGACTACATCGCCCACGTTCAGTTCAGTCGTCCGGAGGCCCTGAACACCATGAACAAGGCGTTCTGGCTCGAGTTGCCCCGGTGCATGCAGGATATTGAGGCCAACACCGATGCCCGCGTGATCGTCATTTCCTCCACCGGCAAACACTTCTCTGCGGGCATGGATCTGGGTGTATTCAGCGATCCCAAAGCCGTGCCCATGAACGGTGACCCCGGGCGCATGGCGGAAAACCTTCGCAGAGTTGTGCTGCAGTTGCAGGATACTCTCACCTCTCTGGAAAAAATCCGGCTTCCCGTGCTGGCAGCCATCCACGGTGGCTGTATCGGTGGCGCTCTGGATCTGGTGTGTGCCGCCGATAGCCGTTATTGCACGGAAGATGCCTACTTCACCATCAAGGAAACCGAGCTGGGCATGACCGCCGACGTCGGCACGCTCCAGCGCCTGCCCAAACTGATGCCCGAGGGCGTGGTTCGTGAATTGGCCTACACCGGCCGAAAATTCTCCGCCACTGAAGCGCAGAATCTGGGCTTCGTGAACGCCGTTTACGCCGACCAGGAATCCATGCTGGCAGGCGTTATGGCCATTGCCGGCCAGATTGCGGCGAACTCTCCTCTGGCCGTCACTGGCTGCAAGGAAATGCTTAATTACAGTCGCGACCACAGTGTGGAAGACAGCCTCAAGTATATGGCCACCTGGCAGGCCGGCATGTTCCGCCCGACGGACATGATGAAATCGTTCCAGGCCAAAGCCCAGAAGCAGGCGCCAAAATACGACGCGCTGTTTCCAGTGAAGCCCTTGTTCGACCAGTAAATGGCGTTGGGTAAACGACGAAACTCGGGTATGTCCTCCAGTGCCGCTCTGTTATTCCAGGGCGCCATTGGCGTTATCGGATTAGTGGCGATACTGCTATTCGGAATTCCGGTGCTGCATGTTGGGCCAGGCCTGTGGCCCAGTATCATCCTGGGGACGGTTGGAGCCGCTCTTACCTACGCCGTTTTGCTGTTGCTTACGCGGGTGCCCGGCTTGTTCCCGGAGAACCTCGAGCGGCAGATGCAGGGTTTGTATGACTTTGCCTCCAGCTACTCCCCGGCTGTGCTCATTCTGCTATCCCTCCTGGCCGGAGTCGGTGAGGAACTGTTATTCAGGGGCGCAATCCAGGGCTGGCTGATGACAAAGACGGACCCTGTAACGGCCGTGCTTGCGGCATCGGTGTTGTTCGGTCTGGTGCACTATGTCTCATTTACCTATTTTCTGGTGGCTACCGGCCTTGGCATGGTTCTGGGGGCGGCCTACCTGTTATCCGAAAGCCTTGCTCTGGTCATGGTCTGGCACGCCCTTTACGACATGATTGCCCTGTTTTGTCTGCTCCGGTTTCCGCGCTGGTTTGGTGTCCGGGTCGTGAATTCCGGCGCAAACAGGCCTCACGAATAGTCGACATCTTCCCGGCCGGCACTCTTGCGGGCCTCAAAGCTGGCCAGCTCGACATTGATGGCATTGGTTGAGATCTGGATTTCGTACAGCGAGTACAGCAGCGAGAAAGACAGCAGTACCAGGCTGGCGCCAAACGCGATCACCCCTGGCAGATCGGCACCCAGGAAAAGCAGGAACATGGAAACCGTACACAGGAAGAAACTGAGTACGCCGAACGCCTGCATGCGTTTGGTCAGCACAATCCGTTTGCGCAGCATTCCGATCTGTCGGGCAATCAGGGCGTGGTCTTCCTCGGTGTCCATCTGCTTGAGTTGGCGGATCAGCTGCGCCAACACCAGAAACCGGTTGGTGAAGGCCAGCAACAGCAGTGAAATCGCCGGGAAGAGCAGGGCAGGCGTTGTCAGGTCCAATCTGGTGTCCTTATGGTGAAGGTGTGTGGGCTATGGTCTACCAGCTCCCGGAGCGCAGCCGCTGGATCGTTTTAACCGGCCGATTGTAAATGTACACCCAGGCAGACCCGTGGCGAGTGTCCATGGTCTGGCGGATATACAGGCTGCTTTGCGGGCGTTCAGGAAAGAAGTCTTCCAGTTCGTCCAGTGTTTTCAGCATCGTATCGGTAACCGCATAGACTTCCACGCGGACGCCCGGGGAAGGTTCCTCTATGGCACCCGGGTAGGGGCCCAGGTGATACAGGCTCAGTTCGGGCATCCAGTCTGTCCCGACAAAACGGGCGCCTCGCAGAATATGGCTGTTGTTCCGGCCACGTTTCAACGTGCCGTAAACCGCCACAAGGTGCTTCATTCTGATCGTTGCTCCCCCTGTTTACACGTTTGAATTCAACGTGGCCGCAGACCGCAAGGCGTTGGTCAGGCGGTCCATCACGCCGCCGCCATGGCGCCAGAAGTGCCAGTATAGCTGCACTTCCAGGGTTTGTTCAGGCGCGATGCTCACCAGGCGCCCGGCAGATATTTCCGGGCGGGCCTGCATTTCCGGAATCATGCCATACCCCATGCCGGCCAGCGCCAGTTTTACAAAACCTTCCGAGGATGGGCAAAGGTGGTGGGGGAAGGTGCCGTGATAGCCGCACTGGGCCAGGAACCGGTGTTGCAGCTGGTCATTCGGCCCGAAAACAATGGCCGGGGCATTCTTCAGGCTGGTTTCGCTCAGGCCTTTCCCGAAGTATCGGCGCACATAGTCCGGAGTTGCCAGTGGCATGTAGGTCATGGTGCCAATGGGCACGCAGCGGGCACCGGCAACAGGCTGGGGGCTGCTGCACAGGCAGGCAGCCACATCCCCTTCCCGCATCCTGCGAAGGCCAATGTCCTGGTCCTCGACCACAAGATCCAGCAGCAGGGTCTCCTCCGCACAGAAGTTGCCTACCGCGGCCGCCCACCAGGTGGCCAGGCTGTCGGCATTCAGCGCGATGCGCAGTCTTGCTGTGGGTTCCGAGAGTGCCGGGATGGACTTGGTCAGGTCGCGCTCCAGCAATTGCACCTGCTGAACGTGGTTGAGCAGACGCTGTCCGGCCGGTGTGGCCTTGAGTGCCGGGCTTCGCACCAGAACCGGTTGTCCGAGCCGGATTTCAAGGGTGCGAATTCGCTGGGAAATGGCCGACTGGCTCAGCCCGAGCGCCAGGCCGGCACGTTCGAACCCTCCGCACTCAATGACCGTCGCCAGGGCTTCCAGCAATTTGTAGTCAATCATAAGTAAAACTGATGCAGCATTATTAGTATGAATTTCAAGTATAGCTGGGAAGCGGTAACCTTGCGCCATTCATTAAGGAGAGATTCACGTGCTTGAGAGTTACCTGACCGGTCTGATTGTGTGTGGCGGCATTATCGTGGCGATCGGAGCGCAGAACGCCTACCTGTTGAGCCAGGCAATACGCCGGGAACATCATTGGTGGTCAGCCGGGCTGTGCATAGTGGCCGATATCACCCTGTTTACCCTGGGCATGTTCGGCATCAGTGCTGCCCTGATGGCCATGCCTGATGCCCTGGAGATTCTCCGGTGGCTGGGTGTGGCCTTCCTTGGCTGGCTTGCGATTCAGTCCTTCGTTCGCGCCAGCCGCGGCAGAGCGGCTCTTGAAGCGGGTGAGGTAACCAAACGAAGCCTTAAAGCCGTGGTGTTCACGACCCTGGCAGTCACTCTGCTCAACCCTCAGGTTTATCTGGATACGCTGCTGTTGATTCCTGCCATCGGAGCCCAGCAAGAGGACGCGACCACCTTTGTGGCCGGTGCGAGCAGTGCCTCGATTCTCTGGTTCGGCCTGCTTGCCTGGGGCGGCTCGGCGCTGGCGCCCATTCTCTCCCGGCCGCTGGCCTGGCGGATTATCGATGGTGTCATTGGAATCATGATGGCCGCCATCGCCCTGCATCTCACGTTCAGTGGTCTTTAATATTCAAACGATCGTATGAATTTCTTGCATCGGCGCGCGTCGGGTTGGAAGATAGCGTGCTACTGAATTTGCAGTCATTTATACCATCGAGGATGTTTGATGAACGCCACTCTACGTCGCTGGCTTGCCAGTGCCGGGGCCATGCGCCGTGTTCTTTCCACGTTTGCTCCCTATATCGGTGCTGGAATCCGGGTGACCCACATTGCTGAGGATTTCAGCTCGGCCCGGGTGGAGATGGGCCAGCACTGGTACAACACCAATTACGTGGGCACGCACTTTGGCGGCTCGCTCTACAGCATGGTTGATCCCATGTACATGCTGCTGCTGATGCGACGGCTGGGCAATGACTACATCGTGTGGGATAAATCGGCGAGTATTGATTTTATCCGTCCCGGCAAGGGCAAGGTGATGGCACGCTTTGAATTGACCGATGAGCGTGTTGAAGAGATCCGCGCCGCAACGGCAAACGGAGACAAAATGCTGCCAGAGTGGGACGTGGATATTGTTGATGAATCCGGTGAGCTCGTCGCGCGCGTCCACAAAGTACTCTATGTGCGCCGGAAAAAG
Organism: Marinobacter sp. L-80; assembly: GCF_056859395.1. Lineage (NCBI taxonomy): Bacteria > Pseudomonadati > Pseudomonadota > Gammaproteobacteria > Pseudomonadales > Marinobacteraceae > Marinobacter > Marinobacter sp. L-80. The sequence continues at coordinate 50,721 of NZ_JBSXOI010000075.1, read as the reverse complement.
CGTTGAAGCGGGCTATTCAGCCTGGCTCAGTCAAAGCGTCTCGCTTCGGTCAGGCGGCCTTTCCAGTAGTAGCCGCTGATCGAGGACTGGATTACGCCGGCCGATGTTGATGCGTGGATAAAGCGGTCCCCGCCCATGTAGATACCGGCGTGTTGTTCCTTTCCGCCAATCCGGAAGAACACCACATCGCCCGGTCGAATCTCGCCGGGATGAACCACGTCACCACTGGCAAGCATTTGGGTCGTTGTCCTGGGCAATTGTTTGCCCAGACCTTCCTGGTAGGCGGTAAGAATGAATCCTGAGCAATCGAAGCCATTGCCGGAGGTGCCACCGTATTCATAGGGGGTGCCCCGGTAACGCTCGAACACCTGCCAGAGTTTTTGGGCCTTTTCCGAACTGGATGCCTCGACAGGAACGGTCTGTAGTCCAGGCGTAGAACCCGGCTGCAGCTTTCCGCTACTGGCGCAACCGCCGAGCGCAAGCGCCACGAATGCCAGAAATAAGATGTTTCTGAAGGAATAACGCATCTCAGACCCTGTGCAAGTTTTCACTGTCTTCACTTTAATTGTCGCGCCCGGGAATGTCAGGTTACGGAGCGTGAGATTTTGTTGATGCGGCTCCACTAAGTCGCCGGGCATCACCGGCTATCTTTTCCTTTCACGCAGGAATAGTCTGTCACGAGACCATTCGGGAGAGCTGCAATGAGCGAAGGAACACGCAACACCCCCATACCGCGAGACACCCTGGCGGCCATCCTCGAGAGCGCAACATTGGCGCCATCAAGCCACAACACCCAGCCCTGGCGATTTGAACTCGGCGAAACCGGGATTTCCCTGTTTGCGGACCGGTTACGGGCATTGCCGGTCAACGACCCCGACGACCGGGAACTGACCATCAGCTGCGGGTGTGCCCTGTTTAATCTTCGGATTGCCGCCGCTCATGCAGGATTCAATACCGAATGCCAGCTTTTGCCGGACCCGGGCGACGAGGATCTGCTGGCGACCGTCTCGTTCACACCGGTATCCGGGGAGGAGGGCCGTCAAACGGAACTGTTCCGGGCGATTGCCAGGCGACGCACCTATCGCAAGCGGTTTGAGTCAAAGCAGGTGCCTTCCGAGGTGCTGGGCATCCTTGAAGAGTCGGCGGAGACCGAAGGAGCATGGTTCCAGGTTCTGGAATCGGAGCATGCGCGTCATCAGGTGGCCGAGCTGGTGGCGGAGGGCGACGCTGCCCAATGGTCCAACCCGAGTTGGCGACGGGAGTTGGCTGCCTGGATGCATCCCCGCCGCAAGGGAGACGGTTTGACGGTTCCCGGCATGGTTGCGCCCGTGGCCCAATTGGTGGTGCGCACATTTGATATGGGCAACGGCGTTGGCGCCAAGGACCGTCAACTGGCGGATGAATCACCCGTGATTGCTGCGTTGGGAACGGCCGGGGATGGCGTAGAAGACTGGCTGAAGGCCGGGCAGGCGCTGGAGCGGGTTTTGCTCCGGTCCCTGGGGCAGGGGCTGCAGGCTTCCTATCTGAACCAGCCCATTCAGGTCGCCGTGCTTCGCCCGAAACTTCAGCACCTCCTTGGGCGTTCGGGTTTCCCGCAGATTCTGCTCAGGTTGGGTTACCCGGCGACAGATTTGCCGGCGGCTCCGAGGCGGAATCTTCAGGAGGTTGTGGAAACCGCAGACACCCGGGATATCAAGGCAAAACAGGCGGGTCAGGGACGCCAGCGCTGACTGACCTCCTCTTATCAGTGCCTGGCCTTGGTTACCACCTCCGGTGTTGCCGGCTCACCGGATTTGCTGGCAAGAATGCGGTCTGCATCCAGCGAGGCAATCGGAACCCGGGTATCCCGGGGAACGTCGCCGCTCAGCTGGAGCTCCAGATAGCGGAGCGCACACACCCGAAGGAAGGACGTGAAGTTACCGAGGTCGTGGCCGGCATCAATGGATTCGTGGTAAAGCCGTGTGATCATCTGGGGCAGGTTCATGCCATCCCGTTCGGCCAGATCGGCCAGTGCCTGCCAGAAGGCGTTTTCCATTCGCACACTGGTCACCATGCCATCGATTCGCAGGGAGTGGGTCCGGCTGACCCAAAGCTCCGGATCGGCGTTGATAAAGAGCTTGCACATGCGGGCCTCCCTGAGAGCGTGGCGGGGCCGGTGGGCCGGCCCCGTTTGCATTACTGATCCAGCAGCTTGAAAAACTGCGCCAGCCAGGCCGGATGAGCGGGCCACGCAGGCGCTGTTACCAGATTAGCATCGGTGACCGCCTGATCAACCTCGATACCGGCGAACGTGCCGCCGGCCAGTTCCACCTCCGGCTGGCAGGCAGGATAGGCCGAGCATTTGCGCCCCTCCAGAACCCCGGCTGCGGCCAACAGCTGGGCACCATGGCAAATCGCTGCCACTGGCTTGTCAGTCTCGAAAAAATGGCGAACCAGATTCTGTACATCCTTGTTAAGCCGCAGGTACTCAGGAGCGCGACCGCCGGGCACCACCAATGCGTCGTAGTTCGCGGGGTCCAGCCCGTCAAAATCCGCGTTCAGGGCGAACCGGTGCCCCGGTTTTTCGGTGTAGGTCTGGTCACCCTCGAAATCATGGATGGCGGTGGCAACCGTGTCGCCGGCTTTCTTGTCGGGGCAGACAGCGTGAACCGTGTGCCCGACGGCCTGCAGTGCCTGGAACGGCACCATGGTTTCGTAATCTTCGGTGAAGTCACCCGTAATCATCAGAATCTTCTTCCCGCTCATGGCTGTCTCCTTGTGATTGTCGTGCCAAGTCTGGAAACAGTATCAGCGTCGGTGAAGAAGCGGGTATTAGAGGATTACTACAGGCCTCAGGCTTCCCGGATCAGGTCCGGCGAGTTATGCCTCGGATTATTCACCTCCGGCGAAACGGGAATGGCTTTCAGCTGTTCAGGATCCAGGCGATGGGTCACTGCTCGCAATTGTGTCCGGTCGGTGATTTCCGGATTCAGCCAGTCCCTCAGGCAGGCCGGATCAAGCACCACGGGCTGACGTTCATGGATATGCTTCAGGTGTTCGCTGGCCGGTTCGGTGATGATGGCGCAGGCGGTGGTCTCGTCGCCTTCTCTCGGGGTCCAGAGGCCGGCGAAGAAAATCGCCGGATACTTCCCGGAATTCGCTGGCGTTATGTAGTGAGGTTCTTTCCCATGTTCCGTTTGTTGCCATTCGTACCAGCCATTGGCCGGTATCAGGCAACGGTGATGGGCAAAGGCGTCCCGGAAGTATTTTGATGTGGCTGCTGTTTCTGCGCGGGCATTGATCGGAGCCGGCGCTTTCTGATCCGCCCAGGCCGGCCGGAAGCCCCAGTGGGAGTGAGCCATGATCAGGCTGCCGTTCATGCTCATCCGGATCATTGGAATACCTGTGCCGGGAGGGATGTTGTAGCCGGGGTCAAAATGCCCGTCCACCTCCATGCCCTCGGGAAAAAACTCGAGGATCAGGGTGTCCGGTGGGGTATAGAAGGTGAATCGTCCGCACATGATAACTGGTTGTTCCTCACACAAATCCCGGTGCTGAAAGCCCACGGTTCTGGATTCTGTTAACCTTAGCAGATGCTGAAACTATCCAACGCTGTTGAACTTGCTGACTGGGAAATCGAAATCACCCAGATCCGGGCCCAGGGTGCCGGCGGCCAGAACGTGAATAAAGTCGCCTCCGCGGTGCACCTGCGCTTCGATATTCCTCACTCCTCTCTGCCACCGTTCTACAAGGAGCGACTGATGTCGCTCAATGATCAGCGAATCAGTAAAGAGGGTGTGCTGATCATCAAGGCGCAATCTTTCCGAACCCTGGAGTTAAACAAGGAGGATGCGCTGGAGCGGCTGAAAGAGCTGATCCAGGAGGCCGTCAAACCCCGCAAGGCCCGACGTCCCACCAAACCGACCCGGTCCTCACAGCGCAAGCGTGTGGACAAGAAAACCAAAAAAGGTAAAACCAAGGCCCTGCGGGGCAAGGTCCAGGTTTAGGCCGAAGCCTGTTCGCTACCCCGGGACTCCAGCTGCTCCAGGAAAGCCCTGATGTCATCGAAGGCCTCCTCCGCTTCCGGGAGTAAGGGCACAAAGATCTGCCATACGTGCACCATTCCCGGCCAGGTATGAAGGGTAATCGGAGAACCTGCCGCTTCTGCCCGCGCGGCGTAACGCCGGGCGTTGTCCAGCAGCATCTCGGTGTCGCTGGCCTGTATGAGCGTTGGGGGCAGGTCCTTCAGATTCCCGCGTAATGGTGAGGCGACAGGGCTGGTCGGGGAGACCCGGAATGCCGCCAGTGTGGCCCACCAGATAACCGGCAGTGGGATTTTCGACAGGCCACCAAACACAGGCCCGAGCAGTGGATCGGTACCGATGTTGTTGCGGTTGCTCGGCGCGGTCAGGGTCAGATCGGTGGATGGTGAGAACGCGATGGCAGCATCCGCCTGGCGCAGGCCATTGTCACGAATCCACGCAATCAGCCCGAGAGTATGGCTACCGCCGGCAGAATCCCCGGCGACCACCATGAAATCAGCCGGTTCGGCGCCATCAGGGCCGTGTTTCAGGAGCCATGTATAGGCTTCGCGGCAATCCCTTACACCGTCCATAAACCGGTTCTCCGGCATTAAACGGTAGTCCAGTGCGAACACTGCGGCTCTGGTTATCTGCGATAAACGGTCGGTAATGGCCCGATGGCTTCTGGGGCTGCCAGCGGCCCAGGCGCCACCATGAATGTACAGGATGCGGCGGCGGGTATCACATCCCGGGGCGAGAACCCATTCGCCACGGGGTGACTCGCAATGGCGCAGCTCCGAGGCCAGTTCAATGCCTTCACTCAGCCCGTCCATGTGTTTTCGGAGCGCCATCAGCCGCGCCTTACCGCGCAGGCCTTTTGAAGATTGCCCAAGCTCGCGGATGCGTCCCAGCACCTCCCGGTTGGCTTCGCTGGGTGTTGCGTCTTTGATCGGGTAATCATCCCGGTCCAGATGAGACAGATCCTCAAGCCGGAACAGAAGCAGGGTTGCGGCAACGATGAACACGATGATGGCGAGAATAATCCAGAGCATGGTCGATCCGTATGTTATTGGCCCCACCGGGCAGGTCGAACTATCCTTCAAATGATACTCGCAGATTTGTCCCGGTTCTGCCCGGAACGGTCACAGAAGGAGTCGCGTGTTGCAAATAGCCTATCGGGCCAGAGACATAACCGAAGCCCACATTGTGGCTGGTCTGTTGGAAGCCAACGGTATTGAGGCCCATGTCGGAGGTCATTACCTTCAGGGTGCCATGGGTGATATTGGTGCCGCGGGCTTCAGCAACGTGCATGTCGATGATGAGGATCTCTACCGGGCGCGGCAACTGGTGTTCGAGTATGAGCAGACGTCCGGCAGCAGTCTCAGCCGGGCTGCCAGCGACCAAGAGGACCGCCCCGACCACTACGCCCGCTGGTTTCTGTTGGCCCTGGCCATCGTCGCTCTCATCCTGCTGCAGATCTACTGACTGATCGGTCTGGGGTCACCGGGCGTAGCCCTACCCACACTTCCCAAGCAACAGGAGAAAAAGCTTATGACAGATCAACCTGTAATGCTGATTACCGGCGCGTCGTCAGGCATCGGCGCGGAAACAGCGCGAGCGGCCGCGAAACAGGGCTATCGGCTGGTTCTGGCCGCGCGCTCTGAAGACAAACTCAAAGGCCTGCAGCAGGAGCTGGGTGGCGAGGAAAAGGTGTTGACGGTCCAGTGCGACGTCCAGAGCGGTGATGACCAGAAAAACATGGTCGACCAGGCCCTGAAAACCTTTGGCCGCATTGATGCGGTGTTTGCCAACGCCGGCCGCGGTGGTGAGCCGGGCGGATTCAGCGGCGCTGACCCGGACGTCTGGAAGGATATGATCCTCACCAATATCTACGGGGTGGGCCTGACCCTCCAGCATTGCATGCCGGCGCTCAAAGAGAGCAAGGGCCACTTGCTGTTAACCGGGTCTGCGGCAGGCCGTGCCACCATTCCCGGTTCCATGTACAGTGCGACCAAGTGGGCGGTAACCGCCATTGGCTATGGTGTTCGTGAGGAGCTTCGAGGCTCCGGTATCCGCGTTACCCTGATCGAACCGGGCATGGTGGACACGCCCTTCTTTGATGAACGTCCTGGCCATGCATTGAAGCCGGAGGACATTGCCAATGCGGTCATGTATGCCGTGGCTCAGCCGGCACATGTCGATGTAAATGAAATTCTTGTCCGGCCCACGCCCAAGGTTGAGTAACCGGTAGGGGCGGTCGTAACGGAGGTTGTTTTGAGTCAAACCGATCGCGTCGCATTGGTGACCGGCGGCGCCAAAGGCATGGGCCGGGGCATTGTGCTTCACCTGGCCGCTGCTGGCTGGAAGGTGGCGTTCTGTGACACCGACAGTGCCGTCGGTGAGCGGTTGGCCGCCGGTGCAGATCATGCACTGCACTTTCTGCTCGGCGATGTGGCTTCGGAAACCGATGTGGAGCGCATCGTTGCCGAAGCCCTTCGCTGGGGCGGCCGTCTGGACGCCGTTATCAATAATGCCGGAATCGCCAATCCCGAGACGGGGCCGATTGAGGAACTGAGCCTGGATCAGTGGCAGCGCCGCCTGGACGTGAACCTGACCGGGCCGTTCCTGGTCACCAAGCATGCGGTGCCGCACCTTCGAAAAACGAAAGGCGCTATCGTTAATATGGCCTCCACAAGGGCGCTTCAGTCCGAGCCGGACACCGAGGCATACGCCGCTACCAAGGGTGGCATTGTGGCACTCACTCATGCCCTTGCTGTGAGCCTGGGGCCCGATGTCCGCGTTAACTGCATCAGTCCCGGCTGGATCGATACCCGGGCCTGGCAGGGCGGCGCAGAGCCGGTTGAACCGCTTTCCGAAAACGACCACCTGCAGCACCCGGCGGGCAGGGTAGGGCAACCTGGGGATATTGCCTCCTTGGCGGCCTACCTCATTTCGCCTGAGGCCTCGTTTATCACTGGCCAGAATTTTGTGGCCGATGGCGGCATGGTGCGCAAGATGATCTACGAGGAATAGAGCGTTGCCACGGCTTTTTTTCGGGCTGGAGCTTCCGGCTGAAATCAAGGCCCGGTTGTTGAAGGTCAGATCACCGGTGACAGGCGCCAGATGGCAGAGTGCTGAGCAATTGCACATCACCCTCCTGTTTCTGGGGAAGGTGAGCGGGGAAGGTCTCGAAGCCGTAGCCAGTTCAGCCCGTGAGATAGATTCGGAATCCTTCCCGCTTGAGGTTGCCGGCGTTGGTTGTTTCGGCCAGCCCGAAAGGCCGAAGAATCTATGGGCCGGTGTTCAGCCGGCGGCACCGGTGGCTGCGCTGCACCAGACTCTCGGGCGGCGACTGGAGAGTCTGGGCTTTGTGGCTGAACGTCGGGCATTTCGCCCGCACATTACGCTGGCCCGTTTCAAACGCCAGCCGGGTTCTGTTGAACCGTTGTTGGTTGAATATGGTGACCATGGATTCGGCCAGTTCCGGGTGACTGAATTTGTGCTTTTCGAAAGCAAGCCTGGCCCGGCCGGTTCCGTGTATTCAGTGGTCGATCGCTTCTCCCTGCGCAACGCCGGATAGCCGATTTGTCTTGACGAATCCCTGTCGTCCCACCAAAGATGAGGGGAAATCAACGCCTTTCCTGAGGTGTCTATGTGCCCCCCGTTTTCCGATCCTGATCAGCGTCTGTACGTCCGCAATGCCACGCTTGCAGATATCCCAGGCATCATCCAGCTCAGTCGCCGGGTTTATGAAGGCACGGGCATGTACGGCTATACCAAGGGGCCGTTGACTGGGCAGATCAATACCTTTCCCGACGGCCAGTTTGTTGCCATGCTCGGAGACACCGTGGTCGGCTACTGCGCCACGTTCCGGATCGCGGAAGAGATCGCACTCGCTGCCCACGACTGGACCTCCATCACCGGTAACGGTTATGCCTCGCGGCATGACCCGGAGGGGGACTGGTTGTACGGGATGGAAGTCTGTGTTGATCCGGAATGCCGGGGTTACCGCATTGGGGAGCGGCTCTACAACGAGCGCAAGCAGTTATGCCAGGCCCTGAACCTGCAGGGAGTGGTGTTTGCCGGCCGTTTGCCGAGCCTGCGCCAGCGGCTGAAGAAGTTCACGAGCGTCGAGGAATATGTGGAGGCCATTCGAAGCAAGGAACAGAAGGATCCGGTGCTCTCCTTCCAGCTTCATCAGGGCTTCGAAGTGCACGGAATTATTCCGCATTATCTCGATGCCGACCACGATTCCATGGGCTATGGTATTCATCTGGTCTGGCGTAACCCGAAAGTACCCCAGTCGGAGAACAACGGCCGTCGGAAGCGCTACGGTCAACGCATGCGCGATACCGTGCGCATAGGCACGGTTCAGTACCAGCAACGCCCGGTCGGATCGTTCGACGAATTCAGCGAGATTGTCCGCTATTTTGTCGATGTTGTTTCCACCTACAAGGGCGACTTTGTGGTGTTCCCCGAGCTGTTCACCCTGCAGCTGCTTTCCATCGAAGCCCGCAAGGGCAGCCCCGCCGAGACCTTTGCCGCAGTCACCCATTACGCAGAGCGTTATCGTGAACTGATGCGGGATCTGGCTCTGCGCCACAACATCAATGTTGTCGCCGGCTCAACGCCAGTCCGTGAGGAAGACGGCACCATCCGGAACATGGCGTACGTGTTTCTCAGGGATGGTCAGGTGTTCAGCCAGCCCAAGATTCATCCGACGCCCAACGAGGCGTTCTGGTGGAACGTTCAGGGCGGCAACCGGGTCAGCGCCATCGAGACGGACTGCGGCACCATCGGTGTGCTGATCTGCTACGACGCGGAGTTCCCGGAATTGACCCGCCACCTGGTGGACCAGGGCGTGCATATCATCTTTGTGCCTTTCTGTACCGATGAGCGGCAGAGCTACCTGCGGGTTCGCTATTGTTGCCAGGCCAGAGCTGTGGAGAATCAGGTCTACGTGGTGATGTCCGGCAACGTCGGAAACCTGCCGAACGTACCGAACATGGAAATCCAGTATGGCCAGAGCTGCATCCTGACGCCCTGCGACTTTCCCTTCGCCCGGGATGGCATCGCCGCTGACACCGAGCCCAACGTGGAGACGGTTGCCTTTGCGGATCTGCGCCCGGAAGTACTGATCACTGCCCGCAACAGTGGTACCGTTAAAAACCTTCAGGACCGCCGGCACGATCTTTACAGCGTGACCTGGCGTGGTGAGTAAACCGAGCCGACAGGAGCGTCGTTTTGCCCAGTAGAGGGTCTGTAAAGCCTGAACGCATCGGCCGCGGGCTTCTTTGGGCCGGTGGTATGGCTCTGGTGGCCTGGCCCCTGGCGGTTGCAGGCTGGTCCTTTGCCATTGAACAGAGCTCGGTGGGTATGGCATTGCCGGATATACGGTCCGGCGGATGGGAAGTAACAGGCAGCCGTGCAGATGTCCGGCCTTCTGTGACCGCCAACGGTGATGTCGCAACCATCGATTTTGCTCCTTCGTCTCTTGTTCTGACCAAACATCTCACGTTTGTCGGTGCAGACCAGCCGCTGACGCTCAACAACCTGCGCACGGATCTCAGCAATACAACGGTAACCCTGGACTATGGCGCAAATGGCCCCTGGGCGCAGCGCATTTCCATTGATGGCGACATCAGGGTCGATGCCGCGCGCGTCGAACATCCGCAATTACTGCCGCAAACGTGGAACTTTCAGGGAAGGGCAAAGGGCCGCCTGGCAGATCTCAGGGTGCAGGGCACCTTGGCTTCCGAGTCCGGCTTTACGGCTGATCTCGATATCCAGCTCAATCCCGAAGGCGGCGTATCCGTCGCCATCGACTCTGTTATCGACGGTAAACAGGGCGTTCAGGCCCTGGCAGAAACCCTGGTCGGATGGCCGGATCTGCTGACAGTGGATTCTGGCAATGCCCGGTTGTCGATGGAGGTTTCGACCGGCCAGGGTGGTGAACTTGCAGCCAGTGGCAGCGTTGAACTGCAGGATGTTGGCGGGGTATTTAACCGGACCGCGGTATCAGGGCTCACCTCGGTTCTTTTTTCAGGGAATTACAGCGCGCCGGTCACGGAACTGCTGGCCGGCACTCTGGAGGTTCAGCAGGCCAGGGCCCGGTTCCTCGAAGGTACCCTGAGAGTGCCTCCTGCCAGGTACGATTTAGGCGGTGGGTCTGGTCGCATCCCTGTGGAGGTTGAGGACGTCTCCCTCAGCCGTCTGATGGCCGTGTATCCAGCCGAAGGACTGTCTGGAAGCGGGTTGCTTCGAGGGCGAGTTCCTCTGGGCATCAGTGGCGACGGGGTGCAGGTGAGTGCAGGCAGTATTTCCGCAATAGATCCTGGCGGCCGTTTGCAGTTGCCGGCGGACAAGCTCCAGGCGATGCTCGGTGGCAACCAGGCCATGGGCATCGTGGTCCAGGCGTTGCAAAACTTTCACTATTCAGTCCTCAACAGCACGATAGACTACGATGAACAGGGTAAGTTGAGCCTTGGCCTTCGCCTCGAAGGTAAGAATCCGGACCTGAGGGGTGGGCAGCCGGTGGTACTCAATGTCAATCTTGAGGAAGACATTCCCGCGCTGCTCACCAGTCTGCAGTTGAGTGGCAGGGTCAATGAAGCTGTTACCAGGCGCGTCCGGAAATTGCTGCAGGAATCCGGTGAGGAGAAAGCACCATGATAAAACCCGTGCGGCCCTGGTGGCCTGAAAGGTCGCCCATGGCAAGAACACTGATGATACTGATGCTTCCTCTGGCGATGGCTGCCTGCACGCCGACAGTGCAGATGGCGGCGCCAAAGGAGCCGATTACGGTCAACCTGAACGTGAAAATCCAGCACGAAATCTACGTGAAAGTGGATAAGGAAGTGGATGATCTGTTCAGCGAACAGGGCTTGTTCTGACTGTGTCCGGAAAGTTTGAGGGGTTGAAGATGAAACGATTGATACAGATGTTTGCGCTGGTTCTGGCGTTCGGTATCAGCGCCTCCGTGCTTGCCATGGGGCTGGATGAAGCCAAACAGAAACTGGACTCGGTCAAGCAGCAGGGGCTGGTTGGAGAAACACCGACGGGTTATCTGGAAGTGGTGCGCGCCGAAGGGCAGGCGAAGGAAGTGGTGGAAGCCATTAACAGCGCCCGTCGGGATGAGTACAAGCGCATTGCCGAAAAACACAACATTCCGGTAACCCAGGTGGAGACGGTTGCAGGCAAGAAGGCGATTGAGAAGACTCCGTCCGGCCAGTATGTGCAAATGGGCGGTAAGTGGGTGAAAAAGTAGCCCGGCGCGGCCAGGTGCGAGCCTCGCTTACCGTTTAACGCTCTTTTGCCTTGGCTTGCCGCCTTTTGGCCGTTTGCCCGATGCCGGCTTTTTGCCAGGTGCGGGCTTGCCTTTCGGGCCGGGGCGCCTGGCGCCACCGGGCTTACCTGGTGCGGATGCAGAGCCAGGCTTGCGATCAGGCTTTGGTTTGGCCTTCGTTCCGGACTTCTTTTTTGCTGGCTTGCCAGCGCCGGACGGGGCTTCGGAAGACGAATCCCGGATGGCATCGAACAGCCCGGCCAGCTCTTTCTCGCTCAGGTCCCGCCACTGGCCCACCGCAAGCCCTTTCAGGCTCACGTTCATGATCCGGATCCGTTCCAGTTTGGTAACCTCGTAGCCAAAATACTCGCACATGCGACGGATCTGGCGATTGAGGCCCTGAACCAGGGTGATCCGGAAGACAAATCGTGACTCCCGAGACACCTTGCACTTTTTCGTCATGGTTCCGAGGATCGGCACACCATTGGCCATACCCTCCACGAATTCCCGGGTGACCGGCTTGTCGACGGTAACCAGGTATTCCTTTTCGTGGTTGTTGCCCGCCCGCAGTATCTTGTTGACCAGGTCGCCGTTGCTGGTCATAAAGATGAGGCCCTGGGAGTCCTTGTCCAGACGTCCGATCGGGAAGATGCGTTCGCTGTGACCCACAAAGCGCTGGATATTGTGTTTCTCCGCGCTGTCCGTGGTGCTGACAATCCCTACCGGCTTGTTCAGTGCAATGAACACGAGATCTTCTTCAGCCCGTGGCTCGATCACCTGGCCGTTCACCTTGACCGTGTCACCCGGAAGCACCTGGTCGCCCACGGTTGCTCGTTTGCCGTTGATGTAGACGTTGCCTTGCTCGATATAGCGATCGGCCTCCCGGCGGGAGCACATGCCGCTTTCGCTGATGTATTTGTTGAGCCGGGTGGAATTGCCAGTGGTCATCGGGTGTCCGGTTGCCAGTGAGAATGACGGGCATCATATCAGTCTGGAACCCCGGTCGCAGCAGGGGTGGTTCTTTCCCGGCGTCTCTGCCATTCTTTGCGCCTATCCTTAAAACCAACAAACCCTGAGCCGCCATGGAAAAGACACGCATCACCATTGTTGCCGTTACCTGCATTGCCCTGTTTTTCCTGACCAACTACCTGTTCCGGTATCTGATCGGATTTACCGGGTTGCTGGCCTCATTGGTCATTGCGGCCCTGATTGCCGTCTACATGAGCTTCTCAATCGCACGGACCCTTGAGCGTTTGCCGATGCCTGAGGAGCGCTCACGGGCGCTGTGGATCTATGGCGGTTTTCTGGGCGCCCTGTTCGTCGCCTTCGGGGCCTGGATGTTCCTGGATGCCGGGATGGATGCGGTCACCCTTGCCACCCTGTTTGTTCACTATTTGCCCTATCCGGCTCTCGCGCATGCGCTGCTATCGGATAAGGCCGTCGGGATGTTCCTGAAGAAGGATCGTCCTGGGGGATAAGGTGTTATAATATAACGTTTCGATTCTTCAAGGAGTGCCTCCGACGCCATGGCTCAACCTATTCCCACCAGTCTGATACTTGGTTTTCTCGGTGTCGGTAAAACCACCGCCATTCTGGATTTGCTGAAAAACAAACCGGAAAACGAGGTCTGGGCCGTTCTGGTCAACGAATTCGGCGAGGTGGGCATTGATGGCGCCATGCTGCAAACCGAGGGCGCCTTCATCAAGGAAATACCCGGTGGCTGCATGTGCTGCGTGGCCGGACTGCCGATGCAGATCGGGCTCAACCAGCTGATCCACAAGGCCAAGCCGGATCGGCTGCTGATCGAGCCCACCGGATTAGGGCACCCCTCCCAGATTCTGGATACCCTGACCAGCGAACACTACCAGGATGTGCTGTCGATGGGGCCGGTGATCTGCCTTGTGGACCCTCGCAGGCTCGAGGAGCCGAAAGTGCTGGGCAATGTCCAGTTCCGGGATCAGGTGGCTGCGGCAGATATTCTTGTCGCCAACAAGACTGATCTTTGCACTCCCGAACAACTGGCCCATTTCGATAACTGGGCGGCTCAGCTGGAGCCGGCCAAGCGGGCGATTCACCACACACGGTTCGGACAGCTTGCGCCGGGATGGCTGGACGGCCAGTCCGATGCCCTGCCAGTGACCAATCCGGACGCTCACCATCACCACCATCATAAGGCTGCATCGCCGGCCCCCGCTATTGATGACGAGCCCTGGCAACAGATTACGAATCAGGGGCAGGGGCACTTCAGTGTTGGCTGGCGGATTCATCCGGAACTGATCCTGGACGAGAACGCATTGCTGGTGATGGCCATGGACTCGGCGTTTGTGCGCTTCAAGGCGGTCGTTCACACAGTCGATGGCTGGCGGGCAATCAATGTTGTCGATGGTGCTCTGACCGTCATTCAGGGTGAACCGCAGGCCTATAGCCGGGCGGAAATAATCGCGTCTGATCAGATTGATGCCCGGGAACTTGATGCCCGGATGCGGGCGGCCGCAGGTCTGGATCCGAGGTGAACGAGTGAGCCTGTGTCCGGTGTGTGAGCAGGGCAGTCTCTCGAAGTTCCGGGTGGTCAAGACCCAGCGTTACCTTCGATGCGATGTCTGCCAGGCCACGGTGATGGATGCGTCCTGCCGGCTATCGCCAGAGCAGGAACGGGACATCTATCGGCTCCACGACAATGACCCGTCTGATCCGGGTTACCGGAAATTTCTCTCGAAACTGACGGCACCTCTTCTTGAGCGTCTGCCACCGGGCGCCAGCGGCCTGGATTTCGGCTGTGGTCCAGGCCCGGCTCTGGCGCAGATGCTTGAGGCGGAAGGTATGGACGTCAGTCTCTACGATCCCTACTTTTATTCATCGACGTCCGTCCTTGATCAAACCTACGATTTCATCACCTGCACCGAGGTGGTCGAACATCTCTATGCGCCGGCTGCCGTCTTCAGGGATCTGGACCGGATGCTCAGGCTTGGTGGCTGGCTGGGCGTGATGACCTGCTTCCAGACCGACGATGACCGGTTCGACAACTGGCACTATCGCCGCGACCCGACCCATGTGGTTTTCTACCGGGAATTCACCTTCAAGCTGCTGGCCAACCGGTTTGGTTGGCATCTGGAGATACCGAGAAAGGATGTGGCGCTGTTCCGGAAGCCAGCCTAGGGCCTTTTTTGCGAGCACTCCGGTAGTGCAGGACAGTGTTCTGCGGATTTGGCATCGTCATGGCTCAGCAATTCCGACTGACCAAAACGATCCGGTGCCAGAGACGCAGCACACCGTGCAGCCTGCTTTGCTGTCCCCGAACAGCCGCTTTCCTGCAATGCGAAAGCAAGGTTGTTCCAGCCCTCGGCGAACTCCGGAAAACGTGTTGCCGCGCGCAGGAAATGGCCCCTTGCCTCATCCTGGCGGCCCAGTTTCCAGGCCAGGTTGCCTCTGGCCATGGTGGCCGTCGGTTGATCCGGCCAAGTATTCTCGGCCGTCTCATAGGCGATGCCAGCGGCGGTGGTTCGCCCGGTTGTTTCAAGGTCATGGGCGGATTGCAGAAAACGAAGTGGTTTTGCGGTCGCAGGCACCCGGTCCGGCGGCAGAATGGTCACGGCCCAGTTGTCCGCCCGCCCCCAGGTGTTCCTGAAAACCTCCAGATCTATGGCCTCCCGCTTGCGGGTATCGGTATGGAGGATCAGGTCTCGCTCCTCCGAGTCGTAGCCCATGACAACTGCAAAGTGCCATTGGGGCCACCAGTCGAATCTCAGATTCTGCATCACCAGCACCGGGTTGCCCGAGTCGATTTCGACCAGCAGGCTCTCGAGCTCTCCATCCAGCGGGTAAACCAGCATGCCGTGCGCCCGCGCGGCGGCCACCATCTCGACCTGAAGGGACCCTTCGCGACCGGGGATGTAGACGAGTTCTTTAAGGATGTCGGGGTCGGTGTGAAGTCCCTGGCTATTGAGCATCATTGCCAGGGACGCCGGCCCGCACTGATACTTCTCCTGCGGGTAGAAAGGCACATCGTCCAGAGTAACCCGATCGGGCCTTGAGAGCTGGTCGTCTTTAGGTGACGGCCATTCTGGCGTGCTCGCACAGCCAGCCAGCAGGCTGACCGTCAAAAACACGGTCAGCCCGCCGGAAATGGCTTTCAGTCTGGAGAACAGGACTGTCACTGCCCGCTGCTAGCGGATGCAGTTCACGAACGGGAAGATGTTCGTGGCGCAGAGCATATCGGTGATGATGAACACCAGCAGGAACAGCACAATAATGCCGACAACACCCTGCCCTGCAGGTGCTTCGGCAAGCTGACGCTCGAAATCCGCCAGTTCCGCCGGCGTGAGGTTCTGGATGCGTTCCTTGACCTGGTCCTGGCTGACCCCGAGGTCTGCCAGCTTGGCCTGAACGTCCTGTCTGTCGAGCATGCTGATAAGCTCTTGCCGATCCAGTTGAACCTGTTGTTGGCCGATCATCTCGCCGGTTCCAACCATGCCGGCAGTAGCGGTAGCCGACCAGACAGAGCCCAGCGCCATCATCATCGCCATGAAAAAGGAAACGTACCTCAGGTGTTTGCGAATGCCTGACATGATTCACTCCTGTTATTGGCTACTTCCGCTGTAGCTGATGTGTTGGGTCATGTTGCACTACTTTCACGATAGATCAGTCTGTTGCGTTCCCTCAACCTACAAAATGTTCATGATCCCCGGACTTCAAGCTTGCGCTCCGGCCAATGGAGGATCGCTGAGCGAGTAACCATCCTGGTGGCCAGCTCAGGAAAAGCCTGGCGGATAACCTCGGCCCCGAAGTCTGCCAGGAATGCCGATTTCAGTTCCGCCCGGGCTTTCTGCGTGCCCGGCTCCTGATAGGGCGCAGAGCAAAGCAGCAGGAAACCATCGTCGGGAATCCGGCCGCTGTCCATATTGCTTTTGATAATCCCTGCCGCCTGGCGGATGGGGTGAGATAGATCCGGACTGTAGGGACCAATGATCAGGGCCACGTTCGGCGCGTGCAGGAAATCGAATCCCCGGCCGAGGCAGATTACCCATTCCCGGTGCTCGATGTTCAGCTCCCGGTCAAACTGGCGGATCTCGTTGACGTGTCGGATATTGCCCTCAACCAGGGGCAGCAGATCGCGTTGCACCGGTTCCGGCATATCCGGACAAAGGGATGCGATTTCGGAGGCCATGTCGTCAAGTCTCGACACAGGAATGGTGGACAGATCCAGCGTTCGCTCCTGGCTACCGTGCAGAACCAGCGCATCCTCGTCACTCTCGAAACCACATACCAGAGGATAGACCGTGCGGTGGCCGTTCCCGAACAGTTTTTCCACCTGGCTGCGGATCTGGAACGCATGGCGCATGGCGGCCTCACGGTCGCAGTCAAAGCCGGCGCAGCCCCGTTCCCGTAAACCTTTTGAGTAGTGATAGGTAATGATGATCAGCACCCGGCGCCCCTGACTGACTGCCTGCTGTACCGTGTCCGCAAGCATGTCGCCCAGATAGGGCCAGCCCAGCTCAAAGATGCCGCCGAGATTCCTGAAGGGGTGTATGACCCCAAGGGGCGTCTGGGTCACGTAGGGCAGGTGAATGCGACCGTCCATGCACTTCATGGCAATGATCTGGGTGTTGTGCTCCGCCAGGTAACGCTGCCTGGCCAGATGGTTTTCCGGACTGCAGAAGCTGGCCGAGTGGGCCCGGCTCAGTTCCATCAGCCAGTCGATCCGTTCTGAAATGGGGCGTGCATGTACCGGTGTTGTCATGGCTGTGTCCTGTGATGTTCAGAAGGTCGACAGGCCGGTGGCCTCCATTATCCGGTAGCGCCAGTAGCGAAGCCTGGATTCATCGGCCCAGTCCTCGTAGGGCAGGCTCATTACCGGATCGTCCCCGGACCCTTGTTGCCATTGTTGGTCGAAAAAGTCTCTGGCCCGGGTGGCAACCTGCGACTGGTCGGCCACCGACACCCAGACATCGGCTTCGAGATTCAGGTCGTCAAGATTGCGCCGGGTAAAATTCGCCGATCCCAGCAACAGCTCTGTTGCGCCGTTTTGTTTGCCCAGCAACAGAAGCTTACTGTGACATTGCTCGCCCAGGGTATTACACCAACGGACGGGAACGCCTGCCCGAACCAGTTCCATGGCTACCTGTCGATTGGGAATGCCACTCTTCTGGTGGCCGAAGGCCTCGTTGTTGGCATCAAGCAAGACCCGCAGCGCCACGTTCCGTTTTGCCGCATCTATCAGGGCTTCGACGATATCGCGGTGGGAAAGATAGAACATGGCCATATCCAGTTGGTCGCCTGCTGAGGCCTTTCGAATCATCGCCAGGGCCTCATCCAGGATGGCTGATTCTGTCAGCACTGCCACCCGGGGCATTGCAGTGTCATCGGGTGGCGCAGTCGCTTCTGAAACCTGACTGATTTGCTCATCGATCGGTTGGGTGTTGGCGCCGGACATGGCGAGCACGGCACGCTCGCTTTTCAGCAGATCAATCACCGCCGGGCCCTTGAAACTCAGCCCCAGGTTGCTGTGCCGGCTGCTGCCGTCGTGGGGATTGGCCGAGGTAACAATGGCTCTGAGGGAACCGGCCTCATCCGCAACTACAACCTTGCGATGGTTGGCCTTGAAGTTCAGCAGCGCGAGGTAGCTTCGAAGGGTAACGGGCCTGGTGCCCAGGGCGTTGTCCAGCCAGCCGTCCCGTGGGTTGTTTCCGAACCACTGGCAACACAGGCGCCAGATCGTAGACCAGGTCGGGTTGCTGTCTCTGAGTGGACGAAGCGCGGTCTCCACAACTGGAATGCCACCATTACGCAGGGCCTCGAACCAGGGTGAGATAGTGCCGCCGTACATGGTGTTCAGAGGATCGGAGATCACTGTGATGGAGAGCTCCGGTTTTTCTGCCTTCCTGGCCAGTAGTGCCTCCGTCAGTTGTTGTGCCAGAGGGCGGTGGGCGACATTCTCCGGTGCGGTGCTGTTAAATAGAAACATGTCGACGAGAATGAACTCGTTGGCCTGTCCCACAAGCCGGAACACTTCGTCGAAGATTTCATGGTCGCGCTCTTCCCGGCCGTCCTGATAGTGACGGGTGACGTCTGTCAGCAGGACGGGTTCCTCCAAAGGCACAGCGGTTCCACGATAGCTGATGCCCGGTGGCAGTGGCTTTTGTGTGTGGTACAGGCCGATGCCGGCCAGGGTGAGCAACAGCAGGAGAATCAGTAACTTCAGTGTCATGTGTGTATTTCCATCATCCCTGAGGTAAACGACGGCATAACTATACGTGACCTCTCTCTCAGGTAAACAAACACTTACAAAAAACACCCCGGCCGTTGTATCGAAGTTCCGCCACGCTTCCTAAACTAGTCAGATCAACCATTTATAACAAAGTTGCCTGTGAACGCCATACTCTCTTTCATTCCGCGCCTGTTCAGTTTGCGGGCCGTTATTCTCGTTCTGGCTGTTGTGTTTGCCCTGATGGGTGACCAGCTTGCTCTCGTTGGCTGGGCCGACCGCGCACTGTTCAGCATTTTCGGCGTGCCAGACGGCTCTGACCCGTCCACGATTGTCCCGCAGGAGGCATTCGGGCCGGCTATGGCTGATCGGGGCCTTTCGGAACCACTCTGGTCCGACATGGCAGTGACCGCAGGGCTGGCGATTGCGGCCCTGTATCTGGTGCTTGCTATCCCGGCGATGGGCGCAGCCGTTTCCCTGCCTGTCACGCTTTTGCTTGGCGGCTCGCTCGTGGTGATCCAGGCCGCGTTGATGTTCTACCACAACGTCTGGGTTCCGTTTGGCGTTGTGCTCACTTTGCTGGTGGTTGGTTATGTGGTGATGCTGTTCTGGCTGCAGCCACGGAAACACATCCGTGTACTGACAGACAATGTGCGCGATGCGCGGCTGAAGCTGGCCAAGGTGTTTCTGCAGCAAGGCCATACAGACGAGGCCCTTGAAGCGCTGGATCGCTGCCCCGACTGTGAGAGCGAGATCGAGCTGCGCTACGATGTCGCCATCCAGCAAGAGCGCAAACGCCAGTACGACAAGGCGGTCAGCACCTACCGCAGTATTCAGGAACGAAAAAAAGGTTTTCGGGACACCGCCGCGAGGCTGTCGGCACTGGAGAAGCTCGCACCGGATAACTCGTTGGTGCAGGGAGGGAGTTTCGACAACACCCGCACCCTGTTGATGCCGGAACCGTCAGTGAGTCGCCCGACCCTGGGGCGCTATGAAATCGAGCGGGAGATTGGTCGTGGTGCCATGGGTGTGGTCTATCTGGGCAAGGATCCGAAGATTGCCCGAACCGTTGCTATCAAGACCCTCAGCTACCAGGCCTTTGATGATGGCCAGCTGCAGGATCTCAAGGAGCGATTCTTCCGGGAGGCAGAAGCCGCTGGCCGCCTGAGCCACCCGGCTATCGTTACCGTGTACGACGTGGGCGAGGAGGCCGACCTCGCCTACATCGCCATGGACCATGCGAAAGGGCGGCCCCTCAGTGAATTCGGCAGATCCGGCCGGTTACTGCCCCTGCCCAGGGTGCTGGATATCGTTGCCCGAGTGGCAGACGCATTGGCCTACGCCCACAGCCAGAAAATCGTCCATCGCGACATCAAACCCGGAAATATTATCTTCAATCCCGACTCTGGCGACATCAAGATCACCGATTTCGGCATTGCCAAGATTTCCGATGACTCCCGAACGCGCACTGGGGCGGTCATGGGCAGCCCGCTGTATATGTCGCCGGAACAGTTGAAGGGCCAGAAGGTCACCGGAGCTTCTGATATCTATAGCCTGGGCGTGACCCTTTACAAGCTGGTGAGCGGCGAAACGCCCTATCAGGGCGACACCCTGGCCAACCTGACCTACCAGATTCTTAACAAGCGCCCGCGCAGCGTCCGCGAGTTCAACCCGGATCTGCCAAACGGGGTGGTCCGTCTGATCAACAAGGCCATCCAGCGAGAGCCGGACAAGCGCTTTGCCAGTGCAGCAACCATGGCAGAGGCTGTGCGTCGTCTGGCCGTTCGCGAAGCTGGCCAGGAGGTGTCCTGATGCGCTATCACGTTGCTGGTCAGAGTCACCGGGGAGCCGTGCGGGAGTCGAACCAGGACGTTGTCGACTGGCGGATCAATGATGCCGGTGATCAGGCGTTACTGGTGGTTGCCGACGGCATGGGTGGGCATCAGGGGGGGGAGGTCGCCAGCCGTCTGGCAGTTGATGCCGTTATCGAATCCCTGGAACCGGCCATTGCTGGTGCCGCGTTCGACGGCACCGATGGTGCCATCCGGGAACATCTGGAGAGGGCCTTCTCGCTGGCCAATGAGCGGATAGTGAACCGCCGTTCCGGGGACCCGAAACTTGAAAAGATGGGCACCACACTGGTGGTGGCATGGGTGATTGATGATCAAGCGCACATTGCCCATGTCGGCGATTCCCGGTGTTACAGCCTGCGTAGCAGTCAGGCGGTATGTCTGACGCGGGACGATACCGTGGTCCAGAATATGCTGGAAGACGGCAGCATTACCGCGGCGGATGTGCCCAATGTGCCGTTCCGGAATGTTCTGACCAGGGCAGTGGGAGCAGTGGAGCAGGCGGATCCAAGTTATCGGCGTGAGACCCTTGAAGAGGGGGACGTGCTCCTGCTGTGTTCCGATGGGTTAACCGATTCGGTCCCGGAATACCGGTGGCTTGAGATCCAAAAGGAAAGTGGCGGCATGGAGCGCACGGTTCAGGCACTGATTGATGCCGGCCTGGCAAACGAGGCTGGCGACAATGTGTCTGTGGTATTACTGACGTTGGAGTATTGAGGAAACTGACATGGCTTCGCTTTCGCAACTGGTGGATAACGTGGTTGTTACCACCTTTGAACTCGGGCAACCGGAAACCCGCATCGGTCGGCGCCCGGATAACGATATCCAGATCGATGAGATTTCCGTGAGCGGTCAGCACGCCCTGATAGAAGCGGTGCCCAACGCCTATCTTGAAGGAACGGTGGATTACTACATCACCGACAGCAACAGCACCAATGGCACCTTCGTGAACGAGCTACGGGTTGCTGACCGGCAGCGCCTCAACAGCAACGACATGGTGCGCATTGGCTGGAACGAGTTTCGCTTTATCGACGAAGAAGAGCAGGCGCTGGAAAAAACCGCTTACATCCTCGACTGACAGGAGCGGTTGCTGCCCGTTTTACCGGATCCGATCCTGGACAAATCGGCTGAAACGGGACAAAAGTGAGGACGCGTCTGGCGCTGGTTTTACCCCGGCGATCAGGGCCTCGGCATCCAGCCCCTCCCGGGCCAGGTCCGGCGCCTGTACTTTCAGGTAGGCACTCATAATGGCGTCCGTGAACTCCGGATGGAACTGCACGCCCCAGGCGCAGGGGCCAATTCTGAAGGCCTGGTGCGGCTCGAACCGGTTACGCCCCAGCAGCACCGCGCCTTCGGGCAGGCGCAGTACGGATTGCCGATGCGTCAGCTGTGCCGGGAATGTCTTTGGGAGGTCGCGGAACAGGACATCGGAGGCGGCTTCTGGGAGAAGTTCAATCTCGTGGGTGCCGGTTTCCCGGCCATTCGGATGGTAACCCGCTTCCCCGCCCAGCGCGTGGGCCAGTAACTGGTGGCCGTAGCAGACACCCAGTACCGGCACTTCACTTTTCACAGCCTTTGCCAGCCAACGACCCGCGTTTTCGCTCCATTCGGCCCGGTCGCTGACCATGGCAGGCGAGCCTGTCACCACAATGCCGTCCCAGTCCTCCGGGTTGCCCGGCAGTTCGCCGGCTTCGGCGTTGGCTACAGTGATCTCCAGCTCCTTTGAAAGCCCCCGCAGGAACCATTCGTCAAAATCGCCAAACTCTGCCCGAAGGTCCGGGTAGGTGGTTCCTGTTTTCAGGACCACTATACGCGCTTTGCGGATTGCGGGAGCGTTCTTCTGCATGGTGTTATCTTCCTGCATGGCCGGAGGCCGGGCTGTTTACTGGTCTGGCAGCTCGGCATTGTGGAATACGTTCTGTACGTCGTCCAGCTCGTTCAACATGTCCAGGAATTTCTCGAACAGGGGGATATCATCACCTTCCACCAGCGTGGTGGTTTTGGGCAGGAACTGGATTTCATCCACCTCAAAATCGATGTCTTCAATGGCGTCCACCAGCGCCTGACGGGCTTTAGCGTATTCGGTGTTCGGCGTGAACACGGTGATCAGACCGTCTTCATTTTCGATGTCGGTGACATCCACATCCGCTTCCATCAGCGCCTCGAGAACGGCCTCTTCATCCTCGCCCTTGAACGCAAAGATAGCGCTGTGGTCGAACATGTGAGACACCGCACCGGGCGTTCCGATCTTGCACTTGGTTTTGGTGAAGGCCAGACGCACATCGCCAAAAGTGCGGTTCGGGTTATCGGTCAGGCAGTCGACAATTACCATGCAGTTGCCCGGTCCATAGCCTTCGTAGCGAGCGGGGGAATAGTCCTCGCCAGCGCCACCCTTGGCTTTGTCGATGGCTTTCTCGATCACGTGGGAGGGCACTTGGTCTTTCTTGGCCCGCTCGATCAACCCGCGCAGGGACAGGTTGGCCTGGGGGTCGGGGCCTCCGGACTTGGCGCTCATGTAAATCTCGCGGCCGTACTTGCTGTAGACCTTGGTTTTTGCCGCAGCCGTCTTGGCCATGGATTCTTTGCGGTTCTGGTAGGCTCTGCCCATCTGCGCTGCCTCTTGGTTCTCTGGAAAAGGCCGGATTTTACTCAACATTGCCGGTTTGGGACAGGCTTATTTGGCAACCGTTCTGGCCTAGACGTAATCAACCGGTCGGCGATAGTTATCCTGTGTCATCAGGTCGATACCGCACTCGATGTCGCTGACCCAGTTCAGGAAGCGATCAACCATTACTGGCCCTTCAAAGCGTTTGCCATGCTGGGGCACGATCATCGAAACGTCCACGTCGCGGACCATGTTGGCCCACAGTCTGCAGACCTTCTGAGACGCGATGTAGCGCCGATGGAAGCCAATCATGCTCGGTATGTGCTTGTCGAAGTCTTTCACTGGCAGATGATCGTCCTCACCACCCAGCGAAGCTCCAAGGTCGCCGGAGAAGAGGATCTTGGAGACCGGATCGTAAAACTGAAGATTGCCTACCGAATGCATGAAGTGGGCTGGCAGGCACTGCAAATAGGACTCGCCAAACTTCACATTGGCACCGGCATCCGGAATGCTGACGATGCGGTCGTACACGCTGCCACTGAGCTGATTGGTCACGTAGCTGGAAACCAGGTGCGGAAGGAACCGTGCCCATAGTTTCGAGGTGACGATTTTCGCGCGGGTATGAACAATCCAGCGGTCGATGGCGCCAATGATGTCCGGGTCCTGGTGAGAGGCGAACACGTAGTCCATATCGCGAATGTTCATATAACGAGACGCGGCCACCGACAGGGGAGTGTAGGTCAGGTCACCGCCCGGATCGATGAGCGCTTCGTGTTTTCCGTCGACAATCAGGAACTGGTTGGACTGGACGCCCTCGCCGGTCACCAGGGAATCGAACATCAGGCATTTGTGGTGTCCATTATCGAACAGGACAATCGGCTCGGCTGCCATTTCGGTCTCCCGCTGAATACAGTGTGGTCCGGCCGGAATGGCCGGATATTGCAAGCTGCGCGGAGATTACAAAATTGACAAAAGCCAACTATTGCCTCAGGTCAATTCTCTGATATTCCTCAAGTAACGATTTGTTGTTGCCGACCATCAGGCCAGCCGGGGCACCCGTTTGATCCCGCGGCGAATGCCCTGCTCCAGGGCGCTGCTGACCACCTTGCCGGTAAACGGCACGATGTCTTCGAAGGTGATGGTGTAGTTCACCCGGGTATGACCTTCAGGCGTGTCCTCGAACCGGATACGGCCAAGGTGATTGCGGATCGGACTCATGCTGGTGATGGTGTACTCGATCAGTGAATCCGGCTCGAAGTTGGTCACGGTTTCTTCCAGGCCCACCGGCCCAATGCCGATCTTGCGAACGGAACCAATCCCGTTCGGGTCGGCCTGGTCGCTGTCCTTGATGCGTTTGACGGGCGCACCCAGCAGTTTTCCAAAACGGTGGTGGTCGGCGAACAGGGCAAACACCCTTCGTCGCGGTACATCGAAGGTTTCATCAATTTCTATGGTGTACATGGCCATCAGCTCACTCTTTTTGTCGTTTGATATACCAAGCCTAAACCCTTGGCTCCTACAACAAAAGTCGTAGAAAGCGGCAGGTTTCAATCTGGCCCGGTCTGACCGTTCAGTGCCGCGCAGTATGCCGGTAGTCCCGGGGCGACTGGCCCATTACCTTTTTGAAAAGCCGTGAAAAATAGTAGGCGTCGTCGTAGCCCAGCCGTCGGCTGATGTCCGCAAAACTCAGGCTGCTGGTATCCAGCATCTGGCAAGCCCGCTCTACCTTGAGGTGCAGGAAGTGCTGGATCGGGGAGGTTCCGGTCTGCTCCCGATAGCGGGTGGCGAAATGGGCGGGGGACAGGCCGGCAAGGTCAGCCAATTGCTCCAGGCTGATACGCTCATCCAGGTGCTCCCGCATATAGTTGTGGATGGTTTCCAGCTCGGCCTGCCGTTCATGCCCGGTCTCGTCGGCGTTGATCGGAACCGCCGCTAACAGTTGCCGTAGCCGGTTGGCCGCGTGGATAAGGCCGCGGGCCCGGAAACCGGTCTGCCGCACCGACAGCAGACCATTGAAGTCAACCAGAAGCCGGGGTTGGCGGCCCAGGTGGCGAATGCGGGTCGGGCCGTCAAAACCCATATAGTGTCGGAAATCCTCAGCCAATGGTCCGGTGTAGTGCACCCAGTGAATGGTCCATGGATTGTCCGGATCGGCGGTATAGCGGTGGTTGGCGCCGGCCGGCAAAAGCAGCAGGTCGCCAGCCTCCACCGTGTAGGGCTCACCGCCGACGTTCAGGAACGCCCGGCCCTCGGTACAGTAGATCAAAAGATTGTCGTGATGGTGCTCCCGGTGCATATGGTGGCCCACGGCGCGCCGATAGTGGCCGAACGCCAGCGGGTAAAGATCCCGGGTGAGCGGATGGCTCGCCAGCAGTCGGATGATTGGTTCAGGCACGACGTAGCGAATGCTGTCTTTGGGCACCGGCCACTGTGAGGTTTGGGTCATTTCAGGTCTTTTGTTTTTAGGCTTAATCGAAAGATAGTCCATTACGGGCGAAATTTAGTCAATCACCCCTTGGTCGATCCCGTGCTAGCCTTTGGTTAAACGTGGCCGCAACCCTTTGGTTCTGGCCGGCTTCCCGCACAACAACAAACAGGGACATCAACATGAAAAATGTACCGCTGTATCTCGCAGGTGAGTTCGTCGATAGCCAAACCAGTGAATGGATCGACGTTACCAACCCCGCCACCAACGAAGTGATCGCCAAGGCGCCGTGCACCACCGATGCGGAAATGCGTAAGGCCATCGAAAGCGCTGGCGAAATGTTCAAGACCTGGAAGGAAGTGCCTGTCTCAGAGCGCGCCCGGGTTATGCTCCGTTACCAGGCTCTGCTGAAAGAGCATCATGATGAGATCGCCGAAATCCTGGCGCAGGAAACCGGCAAGACCTTTGATGATGCCAAAGGTGATGTCTGGCGTGGCATTGAAGTGGTCGAGCACGCTGCCAACGTCGCTTCAATGATGATGGGCGAAACCGTTGAAAACGTGGCCCGCGAGGTGGATACCCATTCCTGGATCCAGCCGCTGGGCGTATGCGCGGGTATCACCCCGTTCAACTTCCCGGCCATGATTCCGCTGTGGATGTTCCCGATGGCCATTGCCTGCGGCAACACCTTTATCCTGAAACCGTCCGAACAGGATCCGCTGACCCCTATGCGCCTGGCAGAGCTGTTTGAAGAAGCCGGTGCGCCCAAGGGCGTTTTGCAGGTGGTTCACGGTGGCAAGGAGCAGGTTGACGTACTGCTGACTGATCCCGCCATCAAGGCCGTTTCTTTTGTAGGTTCTGTGCCAGTCGGCCGTTACATTTACGAAACCGGCACCCGCAACATGAAGCGTGTACAGAGCTTTGCCGGCGCCAAGAACCATATGGTGATCCTGCCGGACGCTGACAAGCAGCAGGTGATCAATGCCCTGGTTGGTGCTTCAGTAGGTGCTGCCGGCCAGCGCTGCATGGCAATTTCCGTCGCCGTTTTCGTGGGCGAAGCCCAGCAGTGGATCCCCGAGCTGAAAGAAGCCATGGCTAAAGTGCGTCCCGGCGCGTGGAACGACTCCGGTGCCAGCTATGGCCCGATCATCTCCGCCAAGGCGAAGGACCGCATTGAATCTCTTATTGCGACTGGCGAAGCCCAGGGCGCCAAGCTCCTGCTGGACGGCCGTGGTTGCACAGTAGATGGTTTGCCGGACGGCAACTGGGTTGGTCCGACGCTGTTCTCCGGTGTAACCACCGACATGGACATCTACAACGAAGAGATCTTCGGCCCCGTGCTGTCCTGCGTCGAAACCGACACCCTCGGTGATGCCATCGAACTGGTCAACAAGAGCCCGTACGGCAACGGTGTGTCCATCTTTACCAGCTCCGGCGGTGCCGCACGTCGCTTCCAGCATGAAATCGATGTAGGACAGGTGGGCGTGAATATACCCATTCCGGTGCCCCTGCCGTTCTTCTCGTTCACCGGCTGGAAAGGTTCCTTCTACGGTGACCAGCATGCCTACGGCAAGCAGGCGGTTCGCTTCTACACTGAGACCAAGACGGTTACCTCCCGCTGGTTCTCCAGTGAAGCAACCAGCACCGAAGCTAACTTCTCTATCCAGTTGCGTTAATTGCGTTGAAGGTGGGGTATTTGGGCCGGAACCTGTTTCCGGCCCCTTGTTTTCCCTGCCCAATGCCAAGCCTTCTCTATCTGGAGCGTAACGATGGACTTTAACCTCACCGAAGATCAGCTGGCGTTTCGCGAAGCGGCTCGGGCGTTCGCTGAAAAATCCATGGCTCCCCATGCGGCGAAGTGGGATGACGAGCATATCTTTCCGGTCGATGTGATGAAGGAAGCCGGAGAGATGGGTTTCATGGGTATGTACACGCCCGAAGCACTCGGCGGCATGGGCCTTTCCCGTCTGGATACGTCGGTTATCGTGGAGGAACTCGCCGCTGCGTGTCCTTCAACCGCTGCGTTTATCACCATCCACAATATGGCTACCTGGATGGTCGCCAGCTTTGCGTCTGATGATCTCAAGCAGGAAATCGTGCCTAAGCTCGCCAGTGGCGAATGGCTCGCCTCCTACTGCCTGACCGAGCCGGGTGCCGGTTCAGACGCGGCCAGCCTTCGCACCAAGGCCGTGCGGGATGGCGACAGCTATGTGATCACCGGCAGCAAGGTATTTATTTCCGGCGCCGGTGCCACCGATATTCTGGTGCTGATGGCCCGGACCGGAGCGCCGGATTCTGGTTATAAAGGCATTTCCACCTTTGTGATTCCCGCAGATGCCGATGGCATTTCCTACGGCAAGAACGAAGAAAAAATGGGCTGGCACAGTCAACCGACCCGGATGATCAGCCTCGAGAATGTCCGCATTCCGGCCAGCAACCGGGTGGGTGACGAAGGTGATGGGTTTGCCATCGCCATGAAAGGCCTCGATGGCGGCCGGCTGAACATTGCTACCTGCTCCCTAGGCGGTGCTCAGGCGGCTCTTCTCCGCGCCCGAAACTACATGCATGAGCGCGAACAGTTCGGCAAACCGCTGGCGGCTTTTCAGGCCTTGCAGTTCAAGCTGGCCGACATGGCCACCAATCTGGTTGCCGCGCGGCAGATGGTTCGCCTTGGCGCGTTCAAGCTCGACAACGCCGATCCGGAAGCGACACTGCACTGTGCCATGGCCAAGCGTTTCGCCACCGATGCCTGTTTCGAGGTAGTCAACGAAGCGCTGCAGCTTCACGGCGGCTATGGCTACATTCGCGAATATCCGCTTGAGCGTTACCTGCGCGACCTGCGAGTGCACCAGATTCTGGAAGGCACCAACGAAATCATGCGTCTGATTGTTGCCCGTCGCCTACTCGATGACGGCGTGGCTGAGGCAATTCAATAATCATAGAAATGGGGCCAGATGACGATTTCGTCTGGCCCCATTTTCAGGATGAGGAATAAGAAATGAGTGACCTGATTCAGCTCGAAAAACGCGGACACATCGCGGTACTGACTATCAATAATCCACCGGCTAACACCTGGACAAAGGATTCCCTGATTGCCCTGACGAAAATCGTCAATGAACTGAACGAAGACCGGGACATCTTTGCTCTGGTGATGACCGGGCAAGGCGAGAAGTTCTATTCCGCCGGCGCCGATCTGAAAACCTTCGCCGATGGCGACAAGGCACGGGCCAATGAGATGGCTCAGTTGTTCGGCGAGGCGTTTTCCACGCTGGGCCGCTTCCGGGGTGTCTCCATCGCTGCAGTGAACGGGTATGCGATGGGTGGTGGCCTGGAATGCGCCATGGCTTGCGACATCCGCATTGCCGAAGAGCACGCCCAGATGGCGCTGCCCGAGGCCGGCGTTGGCTTGCTACCCTGCGCCGGTGGTACCCAGAACCTGCCCTGGTTGGTAGGTGAGGGCTGGGCCAAGCGGATGATTCTGTGCGGTGAGCGGGTAAAAGCTGATACCGCACTGCGGATCGGCCTGGTTGAGGAAGTGGTGCCGAGCGGACAGAGCCTTGATAAGGCGCTGGAGCTGGCGGAAATGGCGTGCCAGCAGAGCCCGTCGTCTACCGCCCGGTGCAAGACCCTGGTAATGAGCGCCCGTGATGGCCGCAGCCACGACGACGGCTGGCGCATGGAGCGGGAACTGTTTGTCGAGCTGTTCTCCACCGAAGACCAGAAAGAAGGCGTAAACGCATTTCTCGACAAGCGCAAACCGGAATGGAAAAACCGCTGAAGCCGGCTGGAAAAGGCTGGCTCAAGGACCTGTTATGAGTGATCAACCCATTGTCTTTGAAGAATGGAAAACGGGCGACGGCACGCTGATCGCCGTGGCCCGATTGAATACGCCGAAGGCGCTGAACTCGCTTTCTCTGGAGATGATCCGGTTACTGACGCCACAACTGAAGCGCTGGGCGGAAGATCCCGCAATCCAGGCTGTCTGGTTGGAATCCGAAGGCGACAAGGCGTTCTGCGCCGGTGGAGACATCGTCGCGCTGTATCGCAGCATGACTGAACCGCAGGGTGCAAGCGAGGGCGAGGCGTTCTTCAACGAGGAATATGAGCTGGATTACCTGATCCATACTTTCCAGAAACCGATCGTATGCTGGGGACATGGCATCGTGATGGGTGGCGGCATGGGCATTATGGAGGGCGCTTCCCACCGGGTGGTGACCGAAGGCTCGAAACTCGCCATGCCCGAGATCACTATCGGCCTGTACCCCGATGTCGCCGCCGGCTGGTTCCTTAACCGGACCCCCGGCCGCACAGGCCTGTTTCTGGGGCTGACCGGCGCCCGCCTAAACGGTGCCGATGCAGTTTTCACGGGGCTGGCAGATCGCTTCATCCGGCATGATCTGAAGGCCGATGTTGTTGCTGCACTCTGCAAGCGTGACTGGCAGGGCGAGGATCCTCACGCCGTGGTTGGCAGCGTGCTCCGCCAATTCGAGCGTGAGAGCATCGATGCCATGCCGGAATCACCGGTTCGTACGCATTTCGATGAGATCAACCGGGTAACCGATGCGGACTCTCTGGAAGCAACGGTTAGCCAGTTGAAAGAACTGTCCGGAGGCGACGGATGGGTGGCAAAAGCAACCCGCTCCCTGGCGAGTGCGTCACCCACATCTCTGGCTCTGGTCTGGCGGCACCTGCACGGTTGCAAACACAACAGCCTGAAAGAGGTGCTCGATAAGGAACTGGTACTTTCCACCAAGTGCCTCACCAAGGGCGAATTCGCCGAAGGTATCCGCGCGCTTCTGATCGACAAGGATCAGCAGCCCCGCTGGCGCTATGCGTCTCTTGCGGAAATGGATAGTGCGTGGATCGACGACTTTTTTAGCTGATCTATTACAAGAACAAGGAGGAAAGACATGGCAAAAATTACCTTCATCGGCCTCGGTAATATGGGCGGCCCCATGGCCAGCAACCTCGTGAAAGCGGGCCACGAGGTCACCGTATTCGATCTGTCCAAAGACGCTGTTGCCGCCCTGGTGTCCGAGGGCGCGAAAACGGCAGACACCGCCCACGA
The DNA here is from genome assembly GCF_056859395.1 of Marinobacter sp. L-80. NCBI lineage: Bacteria > Pseudomonadati > Pseudomonadota > Gammaproteobacteria > Pseudomonadales > Marinobacteraceae > Marinobacter > Marinobacter sp. L-80. The sequence continues at coordinate 20,286 of NZ_JBSXOI010000075.1, read as the reverse complement.
AGCAGCCAACGGCGCAGAGTGCGTCATCACCATGCTGCCGGCCGGCCAGCATGTGGAAGCGGTATACCTGGGCGATGATGGCCTGCTAGCAAAACTGCCGGCTGGAACCCTGGTGATTGACTCTTCCACCATTGCCCCAGAAACAGCCCGTGGCGTAGCCGAAGTGGCACGCGCCAAGGACATTCCATTCCTTGACGCGCCAGTCTCTGGCGGCGTTGGCGGTGCCAAGGCCGGCACTCTGACGTTCATCTGTGGCGGCTCCGAAGAGGCCTTCAACAAGGCCAAGCCGATTCTCGATGCCATGGGCAAGAACATTTTCCACGCCGGTGATCACGGTTCTGGCCAGGTGGCCAAGATTTGCAACAACATGCTGTTGGCCATCCTGATGTCTGGCACCAGCGAAGCGCTGGCGCTCGGCGTAAAGAACGGTCTGGATCCGGCGGTGCTCTCGGAAATCATGAAGCAGAGCTCTGGTGGCAACTGGGCGTTGAACGTCTACAACCCCTGGCCAGGTGTGATGGAAGGTGTACCCGCGTCCCGTAACTACGAAGGCGGTTTCCTGGTGAACCTGATGACCAAGGATCTGGGTTTGGCCTTCGACAACGCTGTGAAGAACCAGGCCTCTATTCCCATGGGCTCTCTGGCCCGTAACCTGTTCCAGCTGCACGCCGGGCAGGGTAATGGCAGCCTGGATTTCTCCAGCATCCAGCGGCTTTACAAGCCTGAATAAAGATTGGGTAAGGACACGATCAAAACGCCGGACGGGCGCTACCTTGTAGTTAAGGGGCGCCTGTGGCGTTGTTCGAATCCCGATCTTCCACAGGCAAGGGATTAACCTTCGGTCTTTTCGTTGAATAACCGCGAATACGCTGTTAATGTTTCACCCGCTACGATGGAAGAGCTGCCAGGGATAGTGCAGTTTCTGTAGCAGAATCATCCGGATTGATGACTTCAAAGGATTGAAGACATGCCCCAGGCAAATGGATTGCAGTTCACCGTCCGTGTTGGCGGTCTCCCCTCTGATATTTTTTCACTTGTTGGCTTTACCCTGACCGAACGCCTGTCCGAGGTTTTTTACGGTCGGCTTGAGCTGGCCAGCACCGATCCGTCAATTCAGGCCGCGGAAATTCTTGAACAACCGGTGGATCTTGTGGTCTGGCAGGATGGCGAGCCGCTCAGGCGCTTCACCGGTGTGGTCAACGAATTCGTTCGGGGCGATGCCGGTCATCGGCGAACCCGCTATGAACTAATCATCCAGCCGCCGCTCTGGCGCCTTGGCCTGATGCACAATAGCCGGATCTTTCAGACCCAAAGTACCGAGGCCATCGCGCGAACTTTGATGGAAGAGCGCGGCATTATCGACTCGGTTTTCGATCTGAAACGCACTCCAGAGCAGCGGGAGTATTGTGTTCAGCATCGAGAAAGCGACCTGGCCTTCCTCGAGCGCCTTGCGGCTGAAGAGGGTTGGCATTACAGGTATGAACACGGGAGCGTGGACGCAGAAACACAGCCGGCGCTTATAATCGCCGACCATCATGGCGATGCACCGAAGCTTGAGCCGGCAGAATATAACGCCAAAGCCGGCGGCAGCAGCAGGCGCCCGGTCGTGTACCGATTTCGATATGAAGAGCGGGTGCGGGTGGCCTCTGTGGCCATGAAGGATTATACCTTTAAGAATCCCGCCTATGGTCTGATGCATCAGCATGCTTCCGGCGACCTGAAGCACCGGGAAGACTACCAGCACTACGATTACCCCGGCCGCTTCAAGGCCGATGCCAGTGGCCAGCCGTTTACCGAAGCCAGACTTCAGTCTCTGCGTAATGATGCCAATACCGCATCCGGTGAGAGCAATCGCCCGGACTTCAGCGTCGGCGCCAAGGTTGAACTGAAAGAACATGACAGCGCCGGCTTGAACCGGGAATGGCTGCTAACCGAAGTTACTCATACTGGTTCTCAGCCCCAGGCGTTGGAAGAAGAGGGAGGCAGCGAACCCACCACTTACCACAACCAGTTCAATGCAATACCGGCCGATCTGACCTGGATACCGCAGAGGGCCCACCGTCCTCTTATGGACGGCCCGCAAATCGCGATTGTTACCGGCCCGGAAGGCGAGGAGATCCACTGCGACGAATATGGTCGGGTGAAAGTGCGCTTTCCCTGGGATCGATATTCAAAGAATGATGAGCACAGCAGCGCCTGGCTCCGAGTCAGTCAGGGCTGGGCCGGCGGGCAGTATGGCTTCATGGCCTTGCCACGAATCGGCCACGAAGTGATTGTCTCCTTCCTGGATGGCGACCCGGACCAGCCCATCATCACCGGGCGAACCCATCACATCTCCAACACGCCACCCTATGGGCTGCCGGAGCACAAAACCCGCACCACCCTTAAAACCAAAACCCACAAAGGCGAGGGCAGCAACGAACTGCGGTTTGAGGATGAGGCGGGCCAGGAACAGATCTACGTTCACGCCCAGAAAGATCTGGACCTGCTGACGGAAAACAACCGAACCGAGGTGATCAGGAATGACAGTCACCGAACCGTGGAGAATCATGATTTTTGCCAGGTAAAAGGCAATGCGCACCGAGCGGTCGATGGCGAACAGCGAGAATCGGTCGGAAGCGATTACAGCCTATCGGTCGGTGGCAGTCTTCACAGCAAGCAGGGCAAAAATCAGCTCGTTGAAGCCGGCACCGAGATTCACCACAAGGCGGGCATGAAAGTCGTGATTGAAGCAGGCGCCGAACTCACGCTCAAGGCTGGGGGCAGCTTTCTGAAGCTGGATCCCAGTGGCGTTACGGTCTCCGGGCCTTCGGTTCGCATGAATTCCGGTGGTGGGCCAGGGAGTGGAAGTGGGGTGGCAGATAAAGCCCCTGCACTGCCTGCCGGCATTGTTGGCCAAGACGGAAGTTCGGGCGCTGCGCAGCTAGAGGAAACCGACCAACGTGATACAGGAAAGAGTGCTCCGCAGGTTCTGGCAGATCACTCAACACTGCTGAAGGAATCAGCCAACCAGGGAGCGCCAGTCGTTTCCGATTGTGAGTTTGACGAGAATGGACGCTGCAAACTACATCAGCACGCTTGATAGTCTGGATTTGCTGGCCCAGGAACCCTCCAGCGCGGACTTTGCCATCATTGACCTTGCGGTCGACGATCGCTTCCTCAGGTTTCTTTACGAAGCTGATCAGCACGGCTCGGTTCAGTGGTGGAGCCTTCTGGAGAATACCCGATGGCAGGCCTCATGGAATCAGGGACCCATACTCTTGGCGTTCAATGGAGACACCCAATTTCTTAAAAAGCTTAAAGAGAAATTGCGCTTTATGCCGCTGGGAATCGTCATTGACTCGCCGGAAAGCTCGACATGTGTCTTCAATTGGGCTCAGGGATGGTTGCTATCCCTTGGAAAGTCAGATGAGCGCCTTTTCCGATTTTACGATCCAAGATCTTTTCGTCCATTGCTGGCGGCTTTTGCAGCGCGAGAAAAACAGATCATTAGTTCCGGTGTGACGATCTACTGGCATAACGGGTCTGGTTGGCATGGATACCGGTCGCCTGACAACGCCATAAAGGAAGAACTCCCTGAACAACCTTCGTTGGTTCAGGCTGAACTCTCCGAGTTGCCGGCCTTCAGATCGGCTGATCGTGCAATGGTCTATGAGCAAGTCTATCGGGATTATTTGCCTGAAACCGGAGACCGAAGAGTCTGGGTTTTGGAGCAGCTTCAGAGAGCCTCGAAACTTGGTTTTGAAACTGTTTCTTTACAAGAGCGTTGGTTACGACTTTGCATCCGCATTGGCTCTGATCCGATTGCTAGGGCAGATGTTCAGGAAGTGATTAGAAGGTCGGAGATGACGCCGGCGGACCGTTTGAATGCGATGGAGACCATATTGGAGGGCAAGGATGCCACAGCATGAAGTTCAGTCAGGAGAGACACTTTCAGCTATTGCTTCGAAATATCAGGTCTCGTTAGATGCGATCAAAAGTGAGAACCCGATTATCAAGGATGTGAACCACATAGAGGCTGGCTGGAATCTAACTATCCCTGAAAACTCCGCTGATCGGGGTGTACTTCCGGCAGCGCAGTCGGCTAACGATGATACAAAAGATGATCTCGAGTGCTCTCAGTGCTCGATCGAGTGCGAAGCGCTTGTTCATGTTACTGGTGAGGAGGACACGGTTTATGCGCTTAGCCGCACTCAGCTGCAGGATCTGTATAGGGAGATTGAGACTCTCAACAAGCCTTTGGCTGAGTTGAAAAGGGCCGAGGCGGGGCCTGTAGAGGATATACCTGCTGCGCGCGAAAAGGCTTGGGGCAGCCTTCGAAAGTTGGGGGCACTCCCCGAAACTGAGCAAAGCTCTACAGCAAAGGAGCTGCTCAATGACTACGAGGCCCGCTGGAAACGAGAGCGACAACGACTCGAGCATCAGCGCCGTAGAGAAAAACGGATTGAATATGAGATCAACCAGATCCGTAGCCAGATTCTGTTGCCCGCGAGCGAAGCCAACCTAACTGAAAGGAAAGACCTGCTCTCAGTAAGAGTTTTCACAACGCTTTGTGCCGAACTGGAAGCGACACTGCCCGGAGTGAAGGCAAAGGTTGAGGCCCACGAGCTAATAACTGAAGCCAGTCGGCAAGATCTGGATGAAATGGACGAGAGGCTCAGGTTCCTCAGGGCGGCTTTGGAGGCTGAGCTTCAGTATCGGATGGTTCAGAACGATCAGGACGCAGATAGCCACCAAGTGCAAAGGCTCAAACACGAAACCCAGGAACTGAAGAAATACACGCGTTGGCCGGATTTCATTGCTGAGGCTGATCTTCAGTCTTTGGTAGACAAAAAGAAGCGACTGAACGAGCTCGATGATGAGCTGATTCCCTACATGGATTACGTCAACGAATATGCAGCGAGAGTGTCCTGGGTCGTCCGGCTTTGGAACGTAATCCACCATGAAGAAGTCGAAAAGCACCGTAACGAACAGCAGGAACGACGGGATCTTATCGTAGATATAGAGAAAACCCTTAGGCGTTTGGTGGAAACCAGTCCGCCTTCAGCCGTCGATGTTCTCGCCAAGCCAAACCTCGGCTCGATGAAGTCTCGCCCCCTGGTTGAGCTTAAGCATACCGGTGGCGCGGGTTACCGCTACGCCCGCCAGGAGGTTCTGAATCAATTGCGCGGTAACTGGAAGGCGCTCAAGACTTCGGATGTTCGTGCAGTGATGAGTGCTTCCGACTTTGAACGAGCCTGGGACGAGGCGAAAAACGGCCTTAAGAACGACCGGTCGCTCAAGGTGAAGTTGGCTGAGTGGCAGAGCAAAGAGGACAACTTCTTTAACCAGTTGGAAATTGAATTATTTAAAAAAGAAGCTTCAACCGAAGATGGTCGTTTCGCCGCAAGTGCCGAAGCCCAGATGTTCCGGTTTGCGGCTCAGTGCAGTCTGGAGTCTCGCTACGATCCACAAAAGGGTGAGGTTTACGTCGGTACCCAGATGCAGAGCGCATACAGCCTGCTGCAGGGTGAAGCGACCTTTGCCGCCCGGATTCCTGATGAGACCGGAGCCAAGATTGTTCTTGAGTACGAGAACCACGAGGGTGATCCGATACGGGTTCATTGTGGTTACTTCAGGGCAGATGCAGAGTATCGGATTCAGGGCTTTGCGGGTGCCTGTCTTTCTCTCGCCTCAAACGCGAAGTTATCCAGCGCACCCGGGAATGTTGGTATCTCTGGAGAGGCAAATGGTGAAGCTTTCGCTGGCGCAACTGTAAGTAATGAAGCCAGATTTGGGATTAAGTGGAAGGCTGTCTATAGGGAAGTTGATGAAGCCACTGATGACCTAACAAGAGGGGATTCCGAGTTTGAATTGCTGGCTGAGGTAAAGCCAGAAATTGCGGTTTCATCCGGAATCGGTTTAGGTTTTGACTACAAAATTGAGCTTGTTGAAGGCAGGCTCGTTGCCTACTTCAAGGGGAGTTTGGTTCTTGGCCCCGGTGGGAGCGGTGGCATTGCTGCTGAGCTGAATGCTGGGCAGGTGTGGGAGCTGATTAAGTTCATTAGGTGGTCGCTCGAGCAGAGCGATTTTCGCTTTTTAGACTGGATTTCTGAAGAGGCCTTCGACAGTTTATCTCGCCTCTTGAGTATATTTGCTTGCAGTGAGGAGGCTTTTTCGGCGTTAGTTGCGAAGGGAGCAGATACTTTATTGGAACTCTGGCGCTCGCTTTACCGAGCAGATGAAGAGGTACGAAAGGTTGCGGAGGGGGTGCTGAAAAATAATCGACTGAGGTTACTGACTCCGTCTGCCAAAGCGCAATTGCTGACGATAATGGTTCGGGATAGTGGGCCGATTCTGGGTCGAGGAGATCCGCATCGTGACATCGCAACGAAAGCTATGATTGAAGTTTTTGAAACAATTCGCAGCCATCGAGAACTCATAGAAGTTCTGAAAAGAATTGGGAATGATTCAGGGAAGGGCTCGCTCCAAGATTTAATGAGCAACTATTACAAGCTCTTCCCGCGTCGATTGTTCCAATCGACGCAATCTGAAAGGGTTGAGAATTGGCTTTCTTCAGTAGTTTAATCTTCTGAGAAGGAACAACGAAAGCCAGTGGATTCGTTTGTTACCCGCTCTATGGCTTTGCGCCTTGTGACGGTTGTGTTGCCAGAGAAATCTCTAAAATCGCCGCCTCGGAGGACTCGGAATGGCTCGTTGCTCCAGCTTTCTATGATTGGAGTCTCGGGTCCCTCTGGGTTATTGATCGGGGAGCGCTCATAGTAATCGGCGCGATAATAATCGCTCACCCATTCAGCGGCATTGCCCGACATGTCGTAAAGGCCAAGTGGGTTCGCCGGGAAGGTTCCTGGCGGCTTTGGGAGCGTTTTTTTCTGCTCTCGATACTGAGATGGGCGTGGCGCCATGGTTATGCCTTCTTCCGCATTTCCGTTTTCTGTTGCATAGCGCAACATTTTCCCTCCGCTTCGGGCCGCATATTCCCACTGCGCCTCGGTTGGAAGTTGAATACTCGTATCAGTTTGAGACCCTAGCCACCTGCAAAACTCCGATGCATCCGTCCACGACACCACCGCTGGTAGGTTCGGCTGGAAACGTTCTGGATGTTTTTCCCTGAGAATTTCATAAGAGTTGTTCGAGTGTTTGTAGTTAGTCACATCCATGAACAACTCGAAATCCCCTTGTGTCACTTCGTATTTCTGAATATAAAAATCATCAACGATGACACGATGAGCCGGGATGGTGTCGCTACGAACACTCCACCCCCCGGGATTCCCCATCATAAACTCCCCACCTTCGACAAAAACCATGGCGTCCATCTGGCGCTGAACCATGTCTTTTGCCTGGGATTCGTAATAGAGGCTGCATCCGGAAAGGGCAGAGGTGACAACAAGTGAAGAAAAAACGAGGTAACGCATGCTTGCTCCGTGCAGTGGGGTTAACACTCCATGTGTTAGCAGCATTCTATCAACTTGCTTGAAGCAACAGAATTACCAGAGAGACAGTTTGTGCCCATTGGCGGAACCGCGTCTCATCTCATGACTTCCAAGCCCTGTTGAATCAAGTATAATTTCGACGTTCGAAAACAGGGTGTTTTCGAAATAAGGAAGCAAACTTCAAAGGAACTGATATGAAAACCTTCAATACGCTGCGGGTGATTTTTGCAATCGTGGGTGTCGGCATGCTTGTCGGCGCCTTTTTCTCTTTCCAGAGCACTTCCACGTTTCTTGAAACCGCGACAGCCAAACCGGGTGTTGTAACCGACCTGATTCGATCACGATCCAGTGATTCCAATGCCTACTATCCTCTCGTCCGCTTTGAAGACGAAAAAGGCAGGCTCACAGAGTTCCTCTCATCCAGCGGCAGCAATCCCCCGAGTTATAGTCGCGGAGAGACAGTTCGTGTGTTGTTCATGCCCGGCGATGCTGAGTCTGCAAGAATTGATGGATTCTTTTCGCTGTGGGGAGTAACCCTGATCGTAGGCGGTTTGGGAGGCGTTTTCTTTATGGTTGGAGCCGGTATGTTTGTTGTGCCGGCTGTCAGGAACAGTGGGGCTGCCAAACTTCGCAAAACCGGGCAACGGGTTCAGGGAATGTTTCAGGGTGTCGAAAAGAACCAGATGATCGTCATGAACGGCAAGAGCCCCTATCAGATCGTCTGCCAGTGGCAAAATCCGGTCACTTCCGATGTCCATGTCTTCAGGAGTGGCAACCTCTGGTTCGATCCCTCTGACCATATCCAGAGCGAGTCCATTCCCGTTTACATCAACCCCACGAACCCCAAGCGGTACTGGGTGGATACCTCCTTTTTGCCGAAGATGGCGAGCTAATTGCGCTGAAATACGACTCATGTGAACCTCACGTAACTCTCTCTTGGGTGCGCCCGGTCAATGGTGAATGTAGACTGACCGTCTTTAACGCTGGCCTGGATTTACCAGGCCAGCTTTTTTCCACGGTATACAGGCTTCACCATGGACGACCAATCCACAGATAAGGAACCGGTTGGCGAGAATAAGCGCCCGCTGATTTCATCAGATCTTGCCACGCCGATCTACGGGCTATTCGGCCTGGGCATCCTGTACACCCTGTACGTCGCTCACCAGATCGTCCTGCCCATCATTCTCGCGGTGATGACAAGCCTGCTACTCTCGCCTCTGGTCAAGAAGGCTTACGTTAAGTGGCGGATTCCCCGGATGATCAGTTCCCTGGTTCTGGTCCTGTTGGTACTGGCCGGAATCGTCGGCATAACTTTGGCTGTGGCAACGCCTGCGCTGAAGTGGGCGGAAGAGGTCCCGCAGGGCATCTCGCGCTTGCTGGTCGGTGAAAGTGAAATCAGTCGCCAGATCGCCCGGGTTACCGAATCTGCTGAGCAAGTTGAAAAGTCGGTGGAGGAACTCTCAGAGTCAGAACAGCAACAGCCAACGGCGGTGGTTCTGCAAACGGACTCCTGGCGCAGCCAGTTGATGACCAAGGCTCGAAACGGCATTGCCGGCCTGGCATTGGCACTGGCATTGACCTATTTCCTGTTGGTCAGTGGAGATCGTCTGATCAAGAACTTTGTCCGGCAGCTCCCGATTGATCAGCGAAAAACCGTACTTCGGATTACTCACGATTCCCAGCATCAGATTGCCCAGTACCTGGGCGTTCTCGGCCTGAGTAATCTGGCCGTCGGCACCACAACGGGCCTGATCTGCTGGGCCGTCGGGCTGCCGGATCCGGCTGTGTGGGGACTGGTCGCCGGGCTTGCCCGGTTCATTCCCTACCTGGGGGTTATTCTCTCTATCTCCATGCTGACGATTGTCTCTGCCATTAGCCTTGATGAGTTCTGGATGATGGCCATTGCGCCACTTGGCTTCCTGGGTTTGACCACGCTGGTCGGGTTCTTTATCGAACCCTGGATTCACGGCTTTCGGATGGCGATCAATCCGGTGATCATCTTCGTCTCGATCTTCTTCTGGGGCTGGCTCTGGGGGCCGGTGGGCGTGCTACTGGCGGTGCCTCTGATGACGGTCATCCAGGTGGTACTCAAACAGATTCCCAAGCTGCGTCCTATCTATAAAGTGATTGCCCGGTAGTCTGATAATGGATACCCGCAACACGCACTGACACGCCCGGTAAACTCACCTATCCTCTTTGAATACCCGAAATTCAGCAAACAGGGAGGATCGTCAGCCCATGATCCCGAACACCATGAAAGCCATGGTTCTTACCGGTCACGGTGATGTCGATAAACTGGAGTACCAAGATGTGCCTGTTCCTGCGCCCGGAGCCGGCCAGGTGCTTGTTCAGGTTACGGCAACGGCGAAGAACAACACCGACCGCAAGGCACGGGAAGGGCTGTATCCCACCAAAAAAGGCGAAATGACATCCTTCCAGATGGGCGGCAAGCCCACGCTGGTTTTTCCGCGGATTCAGGGGGCCGACATCGCCGGGCGTGTCGTGGCTGTTGGTGACGGTGTGGATGAGTCCCGCATTGGAGAACGGGGCCTTCTGGATTTCAACATCTACGCCAATGACCGCCGAGACATCAATCTCACGCCCGATTACTACGGCCACGGTGCCGACGGCGGTTACGCGGAATACGTAGCGCTGCCGGCTGACCAGTTCCATCACATACCCAATGCCGAACTGGCGGATGCCGAAGTGGCGTCCATGGGCATGTGTTCCTACCAGACCGCCATGCACATGCTTACCTCGGCCAACATCAAGGCCGGAGAGCGGGTCCTGGTGACCGGCGCGAGCGGGGGCGTTGGCACGGCCCTGATCCAGCTTTGCCGAATTATGGGGGCTATTCCCTATGCTCTCAGTAAACAGGACAAAGCGGCAGCGCTGTTGGAACTGGGCGCCGAGGCGGTGCTGGATCGCTCCGATATGGACAGCTTTGTAGATCGGGTGAAAGCGGAAACCGGAGGCAAGCCCATTAATGCGGTGATGGATCTGGTGGGCGGAGAGATGACCGATGTGTTCATCGATACCATGATCTTCGATATGAACGCCCGCAGCACCTACCCGCGCCTGAGTATTGCAGGGGCCAGTGGCGGCAACATCAGCGAAATCCTGTGGACCCGGATCTACCTCTACCAGGTACAGATTTTCGGGGTATCTCATGGCACCCGCGAAGAGGCAGAACAACTGATGGCCTGGATCCGGGGAGGGCAACTGAAACCGGTTCTGCACGGTGCGTTTCGGCTCTCTGACCTGCACCGGGCAGAAGAATATTTTGTGAACCGGGGTAGCAATTATCTCGGCAAGATCGTGATCGTTCCCGACTCACAATGGGAAGAACACGGCCAACCCTGGTCACTGGAGAGCGCTTGATGAAACCGGAACTGACCATTCAGTTGATGGATACCCATGCCGGCGGTGATGTCAGCCGGATCGTGACCGGTGGCATTGATCTGTTGCCCGGCGATACCGTGCGAGCGCAGATGGAGTACCTGCGGGATGACGCCGACGGTCTACGCCGGCTTTTGCTGGAAGAGCCCTACGGGATACCGGAAATGTCTGTGGATCTGTTGGTGCCGCCCACGGATCCGCGAGCTGCCGCCGGTTACATCATCATGGAAGTCATGGGCTACCCTATCTACTCGGGCTCCAACACCATCTGCACGGCTACTGCGGTGCTGGAAGCGGGCATTGTGCCCAAACAGGAAGGCCAGCAGAGTTTTATACTGGAATCGCCCGCCGGACTGGTCCAGATTGAGGCGACGGTGCACGACGGAGTGGTAGAAGCCATCACCTGTGAGGGTCTGCCCAGCTATATCCACACCTACAAGGCCACCATCGACGTGCCTTCGCTGGGCGAGATTACCTACAGTGTTGCATACAGCGGCGGCTTTTATGCGCTGGTGGATGCAGCCAGCATGGGCTTCGATCTGACCCTGGACGAAGAACGCAAACTCGCAGAAACCGCCCACGCCATTGTCGAGGCGATTCAGGCAGAGCGGGGCTTTTCCCATTATACGCTTGGCGACGTAGGGCCACTGCCGTTCCTGCACTTCATGGGCCCTGTGGAACATGTGGCAGAGGGCTATTACCGGTCCCGCTCGGCAACCTATGTGCATCCCGGGGTGATCTGTCGGAGCACAACGGGCACTGGCACGTCCGCCCGTCTGGCGTTGATGAACTACGAAGGCAGTATCAAGCCGGGCGACAAGCTGGAAACCGTTTCCCTCAGAGAGACGGGTTTTATCGGTGAATTCACTTCGGTTGAGGAAGAGGGTGAGTACCAGGTGATCAAAAACAGCATCACCGGCAAGGGTTATGTCATTGCCCGCTCCGACATCGTGGTCAATTGCGATGATCCCATGGTGGAATGCGACTCCCTGCACCACATACTTTCAAGCCGCCATCCCGGGAAGATTACGCCGAAATCCTGATTTTCGTGTTTGATCCCTTCAAGGGTGCGGCAGGCCTGTCGCACCCGCTTTTCCTGCTCATAAAGCCACACAGATTTCTTCCTTTTTGGTCTAAAGTTTACCTTTACGTAAAGTGAAGCCTGTGCTAAACCTTGACCCGTGCTTTCAATGATAAAAACAACAGGAGTTGAGAATGAGCCTTCCGGAATATACCGACGTTTACAACAACTTCGATCCTGCTGCTCTGGAAGCGGACATCCTGGATGGACGTCTGGATAGCGGGCTCAATGTCTGTCACGAAATCTGCGACAAATGGGCAGATGACCCGAGTCGGGTTGCGCTTTACTACGAAACCGAAGATGGCGGTGACGGCACTCTGACTTTCGCCGAGCTGAAAGAGGCCTCTGCGCGTTTTGCCAATTATCTGAAATCCCAGGGCATCGGAAAGGGCGACCGGGTGGCTGCACTCCTGCCGCGCACTCCGGAGCTGCTGATCGTTATCGCCGGAACCCTGCGTGCTGGTGCCGTGTATCAGCCGCTGTTCACGGCCTTTGGTTCCGGGGCCATTGAGTACCGGTTCGAGCGAGCCAGCACCAAGCTGGTGGTGACCAACCCGGAGAACTATCCCAAGCTGAACGACGTCAAGGTCTGCCCGCCGATTGTGGGTGTAAACGCCAGTGAGATTGGCGCGGACATCCCTGACTTCGAAGAGACCCTGGCGGCCCAGTCGAGCGATTTCGAGCCTGTCATGATCAAGGGCGACGATCCATTCCTGCAGATGTTCACTTCTGGCACCGTGGGTAAGTCCAAGGGGGTTGCGGTACCGGCCAAAGCGCTGTTGGCGTTCTACGTTTACATGAAATACGCCATTGATCTGCAGGATGGTGACAGGTTCTGGAACGTGGCCGATCCCGGTTGGGCCTACGGTCTTTACTATGCCGTGGTTGGGCCGCTGCTGATGGGCCACGCCACGCACTTCAACCCGGGTGGTTTTACCCCGGAATCCACCTACGACATGATCCGCAAGTACAAGATCACCAACCTGGCTGCGGCGCCTACGGCTTACCGTTTGCTCAAGGCAAACGATCACGTGCTGCCGGAAGGCGAGAACCTGGGCCTTCGGGTTGCCAGCAGTGCCGGCGAGCCTCTGAACCCGGAAGTGGTGAACTGGATTCGCAACCGTCACTACTGCCCGGTTAAAGATCATTACGGCCAGACCGAGACTGGCATGACCTGCTGCAACTTCCACGGTCTGGCGCATCCGGTCCGTGAAGGCTCCATGGGCTATGCTTCTCCTGGCCACAAGGTGGTCGCGCTGAACGAGAAAAACGAGGTTGTAGGCGAGGGTGAAGTTGGTCAGCTGGCGGTTGACGTAAAAGCGTCCCCGCTTTTTCACTTCGACGGTTACACCTGGGGTGAAAAGGACCCGTTCGTTAACGGCTACTACCTCACCGGTGACATGGTCATCAACCACGGCAATGGCAACTTCTCCTTCAGTGGCAGGGATGATGACATCATCACCACGGCCGGCTACCGGGTGGGACCGGCAGACGTCGAGAGCACGCTGCTTGAGCACGCCGCTGTGGCGGAGTCCGGCGTTGTCGGCAAGCCGGACGAAAAGCGCGGTTCCATCATCAAGGCTTATGTGGTGATCAAGGGCGATTACGCTCTTGGAGACGAACAGGCCCTGAAAGACGAACTGCAGGAGTTGGTTCGTCGCAGGCTCTCGACCCACGCCTTCCCCCGGGAGATTGAGTTTGTCGATGAGCTGCCGAAGACTCCCAGCGGCAAGATCCAGCGGTTTGTCCTGCGTAATCAGGCCAAGGAAGAAATCGGCGCATGATCATTACGTTCGAAGAGCTGCAGGCCTTCCTTGACGAGCAGTTTCCGCAGGGGGAGGCCTACGGCACCCTGCAGAAGCTCGGGGATGGCTGGGCAGAAATGAAACTGGAAGTGGATGAGGCGCATCTCAGGCCCGGGGGCACCGTCTCCGGGCCGGCCATGATGGGGCTGGCGGATGTCACCCTTTATGCGGCGCTGTTGAGCAAGATTGGCCTGGTTCCCCTGGCGGTGACCACCAATCTGAACATTAATTTTCTGCGCAAGCCGGTGGCGCATCAGCCCATCTGGGCCCGTGCCACCATGCTGAAAGTCGGCCGTACCATGGGCGTGGGCGAAGTGTTCGTTTACTCGGAAGGTGCCGAAGAGCCGGTTGCTCACTCCACCATGACCTATTCAATTCCTCCAAACCGGTAGCGCCATGCAGATTCGAGATACGATGGTGCCGGTCGGTGAGGGTGTGGAGCTGGAGGTCAGGCGAATCCAGCATGAGGAGTCGAAAGGGCCAGTGCTGGTTTTTCTGCATGAATCCCTCGGTAGCATTGCCCTGTGGCGGAAGTTCCCGGAAAAACTGGCCAAAGCCACCGGCTGCGACGCACTGATTTACAATCGTCAGGGTTATGGCCACTCTTCTGACGAAGAGCTACCTCGCCCGTATGATTACCTGGAAGTTGCCGGTCATCGGTGGTTGCCCAGGTTGCTGGACAAGCTCGCAATTCAGGATATCGTGCTGGTAGGGCACAGTGATGGTGGATCCATTGCTCTCGTGACGGCCGGTACCATGGGTGACCGCGTGAAGGCTCTGATAACCATGGCTGCGCATATCTATGCGGATCACCTTACCCTTGCCGGCATCGAGGAGATGGCTGTTCGTTATCGGGAGACCGATATCCGGGAGCGTTTGGCACGCTATCATGGCGACCGGACCGACGACCTTTTCAACGCCTGGCAGACAGTCTGGCGCGATGAGGGCTTTCAGTCAGCGATGGATTTCCGTCGCTGGCTGGCAGCGATCGAATGTCCGGCTATGATCATTCAAGGGGAGAACGACGAATACGGCGTGCCTGAGCAGGTTACAGACATCGTTGCTGGCATCGGGGGCGCTCACGGCGTGATTCTGGAGGATGCTGGGCATTCTCCGCACCTGGAGAAGCAGGACCAGGTAGTAGACCTTCTATACGACTTTTTGCGTAGCGAGAGTGTACTTAAAAACTGCAATTAAGTGTTGACGTTTACGTATACGTCAATCTAATCTGGTAAACAGATAAAACGCACAACAATAACAAAGGTAGATTGGCTCATGAGTGAACAGTACGTTCTGGAGACCCGTAACCTTGTCAAAGAATTCAAGGGCTTTGTTGCGGTCGACGACGTGAACCTGAAGGTCCAGAAAGGCCATATTCACGCCCTGATCGGCCCTAACGGTGCTGGCAAGACCACGGTCTTCAATCTGCTCACCAAATTCCTGATCCCGACTCGTGGTCAGATCCTGTTCAAGGATCAGGACATAACCACCATGAAGTCCGCCGCCATCGCCCGCCAGGGCATTGTCCGCTCGTTTCAGATCTCTGCCGTATTCCCTCACATGACAGCGCTGGAGAACATCCGCGTAGCCCTGCAGACCTTCGAGGGTACCTCCTTCAGTTTCTGGAAATCCGGCAATTCCCTGCACAAGCTGAATCAGCGCTGCATGGAGCTTCTGGATGCCGTTGGCCTTGCAGAGTTTGCCAACACCACCACCGTTGAGTTGGCCTACGGGCGCAAGCGTGCACTGGAATTGGCAACCACGCTGGCCATGGAGCCGGAAATCCTGTTGCTTGACGAGCCAACCCAGGGCATGGGTTCGGAAGACGTGGATCGTGTGGTAGAGCTCGTACGCAAGGCGGCAGCGGGACGAACCGTTCTGATGGTTGAGCACAACCTCAGCGTGGTCAGCAAATTGTGCGATCGCATCACCGTGCTGGCTCAGGGCGCTGTCCTGACCGAGGGTGATTACGCCTCGGTCTCTGCAGATCCAAGGGTGCGCGAGGTATACATGGGTAGTGATGGTAGTGGAGAGCGGGGTACTACCGCTGACAGCGAGCAGTCGGAGGCGGCGCAATGACCAGTAAATCAGATCGCGAATACGAGCAGCTCCGACTCTCGGGATTACACGCCTTTTACGGCGAATCCCATATCCTCCATGGCATCGACATGGTGGTGCACCGTGGTGAGCTGGTGACCTTGCTGGGCCGCAATGGTGCAGGTCGGAGTACAACCCTCAAAGCCATTATGAATATGGTTGGCCGGCGCACCGGCTCAATCATGATTAACGGTGAGGAAACCATGTCTTGTGCGCCTCACCACATTGCCAGGTTGGGTGTCGGGTATTGCCCCGAACATCGGGGCATTTTTTCCTCGCTCAGTGTCCAGGAGAACCTGACGCTGCCGCCAGTGGTGCGCAGTGGCGGCATGAGCCTGGAAGAAATCTACAACATGTTCCCCAACCTGTATGAAAGACGTTTCAGCCAGGGCACCAAGCTGTCCGGTGGCGAGCAGCAGATGCTGGCTATGGCGCGCATTCTGCGCACAGGCGCCAACATGCTGCTGCTGGACGAAATCACCGAGGGTCTGGCCCCGGTTATTGTAGAAAAGCTGGGTGAGGTCCTGATTGCCCTGAAAAACAAGGGTCTGACCATTGTCCTGGTTGAGCAGAATTTCCACTTCGCAGCACCGTTAGCCGACCGTCATTACGTTGTTGAGCACGGTCAGATTGTGGAAGAAATCAGCGCCAACGAACTGAGTTCCAAGCAGTCGGTGCTGGATCGCTATTTGGGGGTCTGATCCCGGATAGGACGAGAGCAAGAAAAGCAACAACAACCCGAACCAACGCAAGACAGTAGCGGAGATACAACAATGACAATGATGAAAAAGCTTCTGACATCAGCCGTTGCATCAGCCATGATGGCAAGCGGAGCCCAAGCGGCTATTTCCAACGACACGGTCAAGATCGGTTACCTGGCAGATATGTCCGGCACCTACCGTGACCTGGCAGGCCCCAACGGGCTTAAGGCCCTGGAAATGGCGATCGCTGACTTTGGTGGTCAGGTAAATGGCGCCAAGATCGAAGTGGTCAGTGCTGATGACCGTAACAGCCCCGATACTTCCTCCAGCACCGTTCGTCGCTGGGTTGAGAACGAGGATGTTGATCTGGTGGCCGGTATGGTGGCTTCTTCCGTTTCCATTGCCGTGAGCAAGATTCTGGAAGAGAACGATCGCCTGGGTATCATCTCCGGTTCAGCCGCTTCCAGTATCACCAACGAGCACTGCACCCCGAACCACATCCACTACGTTTACGACACTTATCCGCTGGCCAACGGTACCGCCAGTGCGGTGGTTAAAGAGGGCGGCAAAACCTGGTACATGCTGACTGCGGATTACGCGTTCGGCCACGCTCTGGAAGGCGACGTTACCCGCGTTGTTGAGGCTAACGGCGGTGAAGTGATCGGCACCGTGCGCCATCCGTTCCCGACCCAGGATTTCTCCTCCTTCATCCTGCAGGCCCAGGCGTCCGGCGCTGATGTAATCGGCCTGGCAAACGCCGGTGCTGACACCACCAACGCCATCACAACAGCCAGTGAGTTCGGTGTCACCCAGTCTGGCCAGACGCTCGCGGCTCTGCTGCTGTTCCTGACTGACGTGCACGCACTGGGTGCGGAAACCGCTCAGGGCATCCAGTTGACCACCGGCTGGTACTGGGACATGAACGACGAGACCCGTGAATGGTCTGATCGCTTCATGGAAGAGACCGGTGTTCGTCCGACCATGGTTCACGCCGGTATCTACTCCAGCACCATGCAGTACCTGAACGCAGTCAAGGCGACCGGGTCTGATGATGCCCAGACAGTGCGCAAACAGATGATGGATACGCCCATCAACGACATGTTTGCCAAGAACGGCAAGATCCGTGTTGACGGCCGCATGGTGCACGATATGTACCTGGCGGAAGTGAAAACCCCGGCTGAGTCCACGAATGAGTGGGATCTGTACAAGATCCTGCGGACTATTCCGGCGGAAGAATCTTACCGTCCGCTCTCCGAGAGCAAGTGCAAGCTGGTTAACAACTAAGACCGGCATCAGGGCTCACCCGGCAACAGGGCAGGGTGAGCCCGCAACTCAGAGAATTGAGTAAGAACAACAACCAACCCCTGTGCTGCTTCTGGAGTTAGCCCAATGTCCATGATTTTCGGCGTCCCTGTAGCTGTGCTCTCCGGCCAGCTCCTGATCGGAATCATCAATGGCGCCTTTTACGCCCTTCTGAGCCTTGGGCTCGCGGTCATCTTCGGTTTGCTGAAGATCATCAACTTCGCCCATGGTGCCATGTACATGCTCGGCGCCATGACCACCGTCCTGATGTTTGACTATCTGGGCGTTAATTACTGGGTCGCGCTCCTGCTGGCCCCCCTGCTGGTCGGCGCTTTCGGCGTCGTCATAGAGTATTTCCTGCTGCGCCGCATCGCGGGGCAAGATCATATTTACAGCCTGCTCCTGACTTTCGGTGTGGCGCTGATCATCACCGGCGTGCTCGTGAACTGGTTTGGTGTGTCTGGCCTTCGCTACACCATGCCCGACATGTTCAAAGGCGGTGTGAATCTCGGCTTTATGTTCATGCCGTATTACCGGGCCTGGGTTATCGTTGCGGCACTGGTCGTGTGCTTCGGAACCTGGTTTGTGATTGAAAAAACCAAGCTGGGTGCCTACCTGCGGGCCGGTACCGAGGATTCCCAGCTTATGCAGGGTTTTGGTATCAACGTGCCCCTCCTGATCAGCCTGACTTACGGCTTTGGTGTGGCGCTGGCAGCGTTTGCCGGCGTCCTGGCCGCGCCGATTTACTCGGTGACCCCGGTCATGGGGTCTGCCACCCTGATTACGGTCTTTGCGGTTGTGGTTATCGGGGGTATGGGTTCCATTGGCGGCGCTATCATCACCGGTATTCTCATGGGTGTTATTGAAGGCCTCACCAAAACCTTCTACCCGCCGGCTTCCTCGGCGGTCATCTTCCTGGTCATGGTTCTGGTTCTGATGTTCCGTCCCAGTGGCTTGTTCGGTAAGGAGGCATAAACATGAATCAGCCAGTCAATTCCGCCGATATTCACAAGTCTATCGTTCAGGAACAGGCCAACCAGGATCGCAAGAAAATGATGCTCAACGGCGTGCTGTTGCTTATCCTGCTCGCTGCGCCGTTTGTGATTTACCCGGTCTTCCTGATGAAAATCCTGTGCTTCGCACTGTTTGCGGTGGCCTTCAACCTCCTGTTTGGGTTCACCGGCCTGCTGTCATTCGGTCATGCGGCCTTCCTGGCCACAGGTGGCTACACCACCGGTTACCTGCTCAGTAACTACTCCGGGCTTACCACGGAGATGGGGATCATCGCCGGCACCCTGGCGGCCACGGCTCTGGGCACTGGCTTTGCCTTGTTGTCGATTCGTCGGCAGGGCATCTATTTCGCCATGGTTACCCTGGCCCTGGCGCAGCTGGTTTTCTTCTTCTTCGTCCAGTCCGAGTTCACGGGCGGCGAAGATGGTATGCATGGTATCCCCCGGGGTGAGCTGCTGGGATTCATCAATCTCGAAGATAACCTGAACATGTACTATTTCGTGCTGGCGGTGTTTATCGCCTGCTATCTGCTGGTGCAGCGCATTGTCAGTAGTCCGTACGGTCAGGTATTGAAGGCCATCAAACAGAACGAGCCCCGTGCTGTATCGCTTGGCTATAACGTGGATCGTTACAAGGTGCTGGCATTCGTGATTTCCGCAGCGCTGGCCGGTCTTGCAGGTTCCATGAAATCCGTCGTGTTCCAGCTCGCTTCCCTGAACGATGCGCACTGGCACATGTCGGGCGAGGTTATCCTGATGACTCTGGTCGGTGGTATGGGAACCCTGCTTGGCCCGGTGGTGGGTGCCACCTTCGTGGTGAATATCGAGTACAACCTTTCCCAAGGTCCCTTACGGGATTGGGTAGATCCGATTCTTGGAGGCATCTTCGTGATCACGGTTCTGGCTTTCCGAAGCGGTATCGTGGGTGAGATCCAGAAGTTCGTGAAAAAGAATCTGGGCTGACGCACTTTTTTCCCTGAAAACCAAAAGGGCCACCTCTGGGGAGTATATAGCGAATATTATGTACTTCACTTAGTGAGTGAGTGAGTGCCCCATGAGCAAGGGCTTTTGGGGCATCTTTTGTTTTTACACAGTGTGTAATTCGGTGTGTAAAAAGAGAAGCGCCTGCTCCAAGGGCTCTGCCCTCTCGCCGCAAGCGACGATTCACCCGAGGTATTTCACGACCAGCGATGTGATCGAGTAAGAGCACAGATAAAGATAGCTTCTTCGGGGATGCTTAAAAGTGAGCAGTGGTCGTCCCACCATACTCATACTGTAGCTGGAGGTTGCCACAATAAATTGGCCGCCAGTAGCTCTGGTCGCAAAGCGAACATTCGGATAAGGCGACCAATGCCAATGGAGTTGTCTCCGTTTTGGACTTACCGCGATGCATATGACACACCTCAGCCTCAAACGGAGGCCTTTTCAAAGGCCTCGGGACTAACGGGATTGGTTAAG